>JBKHVJ010000160.1:0-8354 GCA_046570145.1 Alphaproteobacteria bacterium | reverse complement strand
CCGGCGCGCCAGGATGACCTGGGCAGGTCGCTGTATGAGCGTTTCCGCGAGGAGCCCGACACCTTGATCGTGCCCGTCGTGGACGGCCAGGACCGGCCGATCGGCATCGTCGAGCGCAACGCCTTCTTCCTGCGCATGGCCGCCGAGTATGGCCGGGCCCTCTACGCCAACCGTCCGATCTCGACCCTGATGGACCGCGAGCCGCTGGTCGTCGACGCCGACACCGAGCTGGCCGAGTTCACCACCGACAGTCTCTCGTACCGCGCCTCGGACCTCTTGCGCGGCTTCATCGTCACCGAAAACGGCCGCTATCTGGGCGTCGGCACGGTTACCGGGCTGATGGCGCGCTCCGCCGAACAGACCGATCTGCGCGCCCGCCAGCTGGAGGAGGCGCGTCGGCAGGCCGAGCGGGCGATCCGGGCCAAGACCGCCTTTCTCGCCAACATGAGCCACGAGATCCGCACGCCTCTGACCGCGATGATGGGGTTTGCCGAGTTGCTGGAGCAGGAGGTGGCGGGGCCGCACGCCATCCCGCTCTATCGCGACTATGCCCGCGACATCGCCGAGAGCGGCCGGCACCTGATGGAACTGATCAACGACCTGCTCGACCTGTCCAAGGCCGATGCCGACCGGCTGGAGCTGGTGGACGGGACGGTGGACGTGGTGCGGGTGGCGATCGGCACGGCGCGGCTGCTGGCCGAACGGGCGGCGCGCCATGGCGTGCGCATCGTCACCGCTGTGCCTACGGACCTGCCGCCCTTGCGCGCGGATGAACGCAAGCTGCGCCAGATGCTGCTGAACCTGCTGTCGAACGCGGTGAAGTTCACGCCGGCCGATGGAGTGGCAACGCTGGGTGCCTGCGTGGCGGCCGACGGCACGCTGTGGCTGTCGGTCCACGACACCGGCATCGGCATGACCGGGGAGGAGTTGGCGAAGGCGCTGGAGCCCTGGGGCCAGATCGACAGCGCGCTGGCCCGCGCCCAGGTCGGCACCGGCCTCGGCCTTCCCCTGACCAAGCGCCTGATAGAACTGCATGGCGGTCGCCTGGACGTCGTCAGCCGCCGCGACGAGGGCACCGTCATGTCGCTGGTCTTTCCGCCCGAGAGGGTGGGGCGGGGATAAGGAAAAGCCCCCTCCTCCGGGGAGGAGAGGGCCTTTCCTTCAGGCTTTCCTGCGGATGGCGATCCTTACGCCAGCCCCTTCTCCATCGCGCTCGCCAGACGGCGGGCGAAGGCGGCGGGATCGGGCAGGGGCTCGCCCTCGACGATGCGGGCCTGGTCGAGCAGCAGCCACGCCGCATCTTCCAGCGCGTCGGTGGCGCCGCTGCCCTTGGCCCGTTCGGCCAGCCGCTTGATCAGGGCGTGGGACGGGTTGATCTCCAGGATGCGCTTGCCGACCTCGCCGTTCAGCTGCTTGTGCTGCTTCAGCAGACGTTCCAGGTGCATGTCCATGTCGTTGTCGTCGGCGACCAGACAGACGGCGCTGTCGGTCAGGCGTTCGGACTTGCGGACATCCTTCACCACGTCGGACAGGGTCAGCTTCAGCAGGGCCAGCAGGTCGGTCAGCTCGCCTTCCGGCGTCTTTTCCTCCGGCTTCTCGGTTTCCTCGCCCTTGATCTTGCCGAGGTCGGCGCCGCCGCGGGTCACCGACTTGAAGGGCTTGCCGTCATAGACGCCGACCGACGGCATCCAGAACTCGTCCACCGGGTCGGTCAGCAGCAGGACCTCCACACCCTTGGCCTTGAAGCCTTCCAACTGCGGGCTGCGCAGCAGGGTGTCGATGTCGTCGCCGCTGATGGTGTAGATCGCGTTCTGGCCCTCCTTCATGCGGCCGACATACTGCTCCAGCGAGACGAGGTCATCGCCGGCGGTGGTGCGGAAGCGCAGGAGCTTCAGCAGCTCGTCCCGGTGCTCGTAGTCCTCATAGAGGCCTTCCTTCAGCACCGCGCCGAAATTCTCCCAGAAGCTGTCGTACTCGGCCGCGTTCTCGGTATCCTTGGCCTTCTTGGACAGTTCCGACAGGACGCGCCGCGTGATGCCGGCCTTGATCTTGGCCAGCATCGGGTTGTGCTGCAGCATCTCGCGGCTGATGTTCAGCGGCAGATCCTCGCTGTCGACCACGCCGCGCAGGAAGCGCAGGTAGGGCGGGATCAGCCCTTCCGCCGCGTCGGTGATGAAGACGCGCTTGACGTACAGCTTCACCCGGTGGGCCCGCTTGGGGTCGAACAGGTCGAAGGGCTTGGTCGAGGGCACATAGAGCAGGTTGGTGTATTCCAGCGCACCTTCGGCCCGCCAGTGCAGGGTCAGCCACGGATCGTCGAAGGCATGCCCGACATGATGGTAGAATTCCTTGTACTGGTCGGCGGTGATCTCCGACTTCGACCGCGTCCACAGGGCCGACGCGCTGTTCAGCGCCTTGGCGTCCTCGCCCTCGCCGAACAGGATCGGGATGGCGATGTGGTCGGAATACTTGCGGACGATGCCGCCCAGCCGGGCCTCGTCGAGATACTCGTCGTCGCCGTCGCGCAGATGCAGAACGATCTTCGTCCCGCGCGACAGGCCGTCGGCCTCAGCGATGGTGAACTCGCCCTTGCCGTCGGACTCCCAACGCCAGCCATGGGGTTCGCCGGCCTTGCGGGTCAGGACCGTCACCTTGTCGGCGGCCATGAAGGCGGAATAGAAGCCGACGCCGAACTGGCCGATCAGGTTGACGTCCTTCTTGGCGTCACCCTTCTCCGCACCTTCCAGCGACTTCATGAAGGCGGCGGTGCCGGAGCGGGCGATGGTGCCGAGATTCTCGACCAGATCCTCGCGGTTCATGCCGATGCCGTTGTCGGCGACGGTCAGGGTCCGCGCGTCCTTGTCGACCAGCAGGCGGACCTTGAGGTTCGGATCGTCGGCCGAGAGTTCCGGCTGAGTCAGGGCCGCGTAGCGCAGGCGGTCGCAGGCGTCCGACGCGTTGGAGACCAGTTCGCGCAGGAACACTTCCTTCTCGCTGTAGAGCGAGTGGGCGACGATGTCGAGCAGACGGCTGACCTCGGCTTGAAAACTGAGCCGTTCCTCGGTCATGGGGGCACCTTCGTTGGTTTTGCACGGGTGGTGGCGTCAAGACGGCGGAGATATGTGAAAGCGTTCCGGCCGTTCAAGAGGCTTGTGCCGTGCAACCGCGGGAGGTGTGCGGCGGGGTGTCGCGGTGGGCGGCTGCGGGGAGGAGGTGTCGGCTGACGATGCCCCGACCCCAACCCTCCCCCGCCCCGCGGGGGAGGTCAGGTGGGGGTCTAACGTCCCCTTACTTCTTCTTCGGTGCCGGAGCGGGAGCCGGCGCCGGTTCGGCGCCGCTGGCCAGCAGGGCGGTCATGTCGGCGCCGTTCAGCAGGAGCTGGCCGGCCTCCGTCACGTCGATCTTGTAGGTGCGGATCTCGGCGCCGGTGTCGTCCTTGCCGGCTTGGCCCAGGGCCTGGACCATCGCCAGACCGGCCAGCAGATCCTGCGTCTCCTGATCGGGCTTGGTGCCCGGAGCCGGCTGCATCGCCTTCACCGCGGCGTCGATGCCGCGCAGCAGGACGGTGGCGCCGCCGGTGACGCCGAAGGCGGCCGGGGCGGCGACCTTCAGGGCGCCGGTGGCGGTGCCGGCGGTGGCGGGGGTGTCGAGGTTCAGCGCGTCGATGCGCAGCTCGGTCCCAGCCTCGCCCATCGCGGCCATCGCCTGCTGCATGATGACGTCGGACGACGGCGGGGGCGGCGGAGCCTTGGCGGGCTTGGCGCCCTTCTTCGGCGGCGGGGCCTCTTCAGCCTCTGCGGTCTTGGCGAGCTCGGTGAAGGCCTTCCACAGGGCGCTGTTCGGCAGCTTGGCGACCGACAGCTTCATCTCGAAGGCGCGCGGGGTGAAGGCGGCGGGGGCCGGCGACGGCGTCATCGCGAAGTCGCGGGCTTCGATGCCCATGCTGACGGTCGACTGCGCCTGGTCCAGATCGGTCAGGCCGCTGCGGAAGGCGAGCTGGCCCAGCGTGATCGTCATGCCGTCCTCCGGATTGACGACCGACAGGTTGGACATGCGCATCGCGCCGGTGACGCCGCCGAACATGCCCTGCATCTTCGGCAGCAGCTCCGAAGGCGTCGGCGGCACGCCCCGGGCGGCGGCCTGCTCCGACAGCTTTTGCAGCGCGCTGACCTTGGTCAGGTCGACTCGGCTGTAGGCGGCTTCGGCGGTGACGCCGCCGATCTTCATCAGCTCCTTGTTCTTTTCGTCCAGCACCGACAGGCCGCCGAAGGCGAAGGCGGCCGGTCCGCTCCACAGCGTGGCGCCGCCGGCGTCGGTCTCCGGCTTCAGGTCCTGGACCATGGTCATGGAGGCGATGGAGATCCTGCCCTTGCCGTCGGCGGCGCTGACGGCGATGTCGCTGTAGGCACCGTCGACGGCCAGCAGGGTCTCCAGCTTGCCCGACCAGGTGCTGGTGAAGGACTGCTTGCCGATGGAGATGGTGGCCGCGTCGACATACTCGTCGTTCTCGTCCAGGTTCTGCACCTTGATCGCGCTGGGCAGCGTGATCGAGACGCCATACTGGCCGTCGTCCTTCGGCGTCACCGACAGGAGGACGGTGCCGATGTCGAACAGGGTGCCTTCGGCATCCTCCGCCGACAGGCGCGGCAGGGCGACGTCGTAATGGTCGCCGGCCGGCTTGACGGTCGGGTCGCCCTGCCATTCGAATCCGATGCCCTCGCCATCCTCGGTGGGCGGCGGGAACCAGCGGGGCAGATCCTTCTTCAGCGACGCGGCGAGCGCCTTGGCGCCGGCCTCGTCGACCGCAGGTGCGGCCTGGGCAGGCGACCAGCCGGCCACCAGTGCCAGCATGCCGCCGGCGATCAGGGCGGGCCGCAGGGAACGGACCGGCAGGGCCGGGACGGACGAAAGACGGCGCAGTCGCATCGAGGAACAACTCCCAACTTACGATTTTGGGAGCACGTTAAGCCTGATACGCGAGGCCGGTCCATGCCTCTGATGCGTCAGTTCCTAAGATGACGTTAAAAATCGAGATCGGCGTAGTGCCGGGGCGGCGGGCAACCGGTGATGTTGTCGGCCAGCAGGGCGCGGAAGCTGGGGCGCGACTTGATCCGGGCGTACCAGTCCTTGGCTTCCGGACTGCGATCCCATGGCACGTTGTCGATATAGTCCAGGCAGGACAACTGGGCCGCGGCGGCGATGTCGGCCAGCGTGAAGGCGGACCCTGCCAGCCAGGGCCGGCGTTCCGACAGGAAGGCGATGTAGTCGAGATGGTAGGTGATGTTGGCCAGACCGGCGCGAATCGCCGGCGCGAAGGGGTGGCCCTGGCCCGACAGCCGCTTGATCAGCTTCTCACCCACCAGATTCTCGCCCACCTCGCGTTCGAACTTGTGCAGGAACCAGTCGGCGATCCGCCGCACCTCCGCCCGCGCCGCGACCTCCCGCGGCAGCAGAGGCGTGTCGGGATAAGCCTCCTCCAGATATTCGATCACGGCGAGGCCGCCGGCGACGACGGTCCCATCCTCCTCCACCAGCACCGGCACCTCGCCGGCGGGGTTCATCTTCAGGAAATCGGTGCGCCTCTCCCATGGCTTTTCGACCACGGGATCGAAGGGAAGGCCCTTCTCGGCGAGCATCACGCGCGCGACGCGCGACAGGGGGTGGATCGGGTGATGGTACAGGGTTCGCATGGCGGCGGGACTTTACCGCAATGCGGCACGCGAAAACAGTCCGCGCATCAGCGCTTGCGCGTCTCGTTGGGGGAGGGTTGACAGGGATTCCGGCAACGGAGGCGGCAACGAAAGATAGCGGAAGAGCGGGGGCCTCATCCCGCCCGCGACAGGCGGTAGAGCACCAGCGCGTCCCCTTCGTTGGACGGCGCGGTCACCGGCGTCCAGCCGTTGCGTTCGTAGAAGGCGCGGGCGGCGGCGTTGCGGGCGGCGCAGGCCAGTTCGGCCGGGCGCTGGCTGCCGCGCAGCAGGCCCAGAGCCTCGCGCAGCAGGGCGGAACCGATGCCGCGCTTGTGCCATCCGGGGTCGATGAACAGGTTGTGGATGATGCGGGCCTGCGGATCGAGGGAGACGAAGCCGACCACCGTCCCGTCCGCCTCGGCGACCAGCACCGCATCCTCGCGCACGCAGTCGTAATAATCGTCCAGTTTGAAGCGGTCGGCGGGCTGCCAGGAAAAGGCTTGGCGGCGGCCATGCAGGAAGATCTCGGCGCAGCGCGGCGCGTCGGCGCTGCGGACGGAACGGATCGCGACGCCCCTTCCTTCGCCGGCCGGCATGCCTGCTCCCTTCTGTCCGTTGCGGTCGACCGTCTGGATCAACCGGATGCGAAACAGAATATTCCTTCGGCAGGTCGTCCGGGAACGCTCCTTTCGTCTCGTCCCGAGAGCGGAGGCCTCAGCGTGCCGTCTTCTCCCCAACCGGCTTGTCTCTGGCGGCTTTATCGCCGGTACCGGTGCCGGCGCCGTTCTCGGGCGTGGATGCGGGGGCGCGGCTTTCCTCGTTGGCGGCGTTGCCCAGCAGGCCGGCCTCCCGGAAATAGCGCTCCGCCCCCGGATGCAGGGGGACCGAGACGTTGGCGACCGCGCGGGCGGGGTTGAAATTGCGGCCCTGAGGATGTCCGTCGGCCAGGATGCGGCGGGTGTTCTCGTGCCACAACGCGCGGACGATGCCATAGATCAGGTTCGGGTCGCGGTCGGCGCGAGTCAGCAGCTCCGCCCCCAGGCTCAGCGTCGGGGTGGGGGCGCTGCCGGGATAGGCGTTGGCGGGTATCTCGTCCTCGATATAGAAGCGCTGGGTCCGCAGCAGCCGGTCGGCCGGCTCGCCGTCCAGCGGCACCAGCCGGATCGGCACCCGCGCCGCCACGTCCGCGACCGCCGACACCGGATAGCCGCCGACCATGAAGAAGCCGTCCAGTTCGCCCTTCGCCAGACGGTCGGCCGCCATGCCGGGCTTCAGGTAGTGCGGCGTGATCGTCGTTTCAGACAGGCCGTAGGCGTCCAGGATCAGCCGCGCCTCCACCAGCGTGCCCGACCCTTCCTCGCCCAGCGAAATGCTGCGGCCCTTCAGGTCGGCCATGCGGTCGATGAAGCCGTCGGACCGGACGACGATCTGGATCGCCTCCGCATAGAGCATGCCGAGCGAGCGCAGTTCCGTGAACGGACGCTTGCCGGTGAAGCTGCCGGTGCCGCTGTAGGCCCAATAGGCGACATCGGCCTGGGCGAAGCCGGCCTCCACCGTGCCGGCGCGCAGCATCTCGACATTGTCGACCGATCCGTTGCTGGCCTGCGCCACCACGATCAGGCCGGGGATGCCGCAGCTTCCGCCCTTGTCGCAGGGCCGGGACCCCGGCGGGTTGGAGATGGCGTTGGCGATCAGCCCGCCGATCGGGAAATAGGTGCCGGCGGTGGTGCCGGTGCCGATGCGGAAATAGCGCAGGTCCTGCGCCACCGCCGGCTGTCCTCCTCCCAACGCCAGACCGCCGGCGGAGGCCAGCAGCGGCGGCAGCGCCAAACCGCCCAACAGGCGGCCCAGCAGGCGCCGGCGGGTCAATTGGCGGATCGGGGGGGCTGCATGGGAATGCGTCTGCCCCTCCGGAGAGGGGAGCCCGGGCGGGGTAAGGCAGGCTTTGGCGGCTGCGCGGGGCACCGGGGCGTTCCGTTCGTCTGGCCCGGTCATCCGGGCTGGGAAGAGGGGGTGCCTTGAAAGATTTCCGCGCAACCCCCTCATTTCAAGGCGCAACCGGTCAAATCACGCCGACGAGGTCGAGAACGCCCGCGACTGCCACCGCACCGCCACACATGCGCACCGCCCGATCCGATTCGGCCTGCGTCACCGCGATCGACAGGCCGAGCCCGCCACAGGCCACCAACATCATCCCGGCGGCGAAGCCGGCCCAGTAGAGCGGCGGCCCCTGGTGGGCGTGGCCGTGGAACACCGCGGCGACCGCGGCGACCAGAACCGCCAGCATGGCCGGTGCCCGCACCCCCAGCGCCACCAGCGATCCGATCACGACCAGCGAAGCAGCCAGTCCCGGACCGGCATAGGGCAGCCGCAGCCCCATCTGCGCGGCAAAGCCCGCTGCCAGCGCCGCGGTCACGGCGGCGGCCGGCACCTGCCAGACCGCGGTGCCACCGGCCTGTCCCGCCCACATGCCGATGCCGAGGATGCCCAGCAGATGCTGCAGCACCCACACCGGCGTGGTCAGTCCGTTGCCGAAGGCCCCCGTCAACGTCGTCATGCGCCCGCATCCCCGTCCGTTCCGAATCACGGGGCCGGTATGGCGGCAGAGCGGGTGCGGGGTCAAGCCAGCCAAGCTGGAGGTTGCCGGAAGGATGCTGCCACAGG
>JBKHVJ010000159.1:0-53279 GCA_046570145.1 Alphaproteobacteria bacterium | reverse complement strand
GTTGGTCATCGTCCGTTTCCCTTCCCTTTGCTGGACAGAGCCGTTTCCGGCGGGCTGGCGTTCGGCCGCGGCGGCGGTGGTCGCGACGGCGGCCCCGGCGGCGGCCCCGGCGATCGCGGTGCCGACGTGGAAGCTTCGGATCGCATCGTTCAAGTCCTGCGTCAGTCCGTCAGCGGTTCGACCCATCGGCGCCGCGGAGCGCCGGTGCTTTCAATGGCTACCGGATTGAGGCTCATTTCAAAGCTATCCGTAGGTATTATCAATATGACCAGGGAAATAGCCGGGATGCGTCCAGGGGAGTGTTTTTGACTGGCTCGTGTCTTGATATGCGGTTCTGCCGAGAAAAGAGACGCCCCCCTCTCCATTGGATATCCCCGAATTGCCGGATCTTCGGTTCTGCAGGACGCGCGGGCAATCGCCCGCCCGTTCACCATCGGCAGCCGGATGAGGTCACCAAATCAGATGCCGGTCCAAGCGTCTTGGCGCCCATAGCCGATGGGCGGTGGGGCCAGATCCAGGATGCGCTGGTAGAGCCGCTCCGCTTCCTCCTTCGGCTTGATGCCGAACAGCGGGTTGTCGTTCTCGCGAAAGGCGGCGTCGATCTCCCGCCAGTCCTCGTCCGTCAGGACCCGTTCGGCGAGGGGGAGAAGCTGCTCCTCCTCCGTCTGGAGATGGGCGTATTCCAGGGTGGCGTAGCGTTCGGCGGTGGCGAAGAAATCCTCCCCCGCACCGTCGTCGCCGGCCTCGAAACAGACCAGCTGCCGTTTCAGCGTCTCGATCATCGGATAGCCCAGCGCGTGTTCGCGCTCCAGCTTGCCGAGCAGGGCTTCGGCTTCCGGCGCGCGGCGGCGGACGGCGGCGAAGAGGAAACGGTCCTCCTTCGGGTGGTGCCAGTGGTCGGGATAGGTGACGATGTAGTCGAGGATGGCGCGCAGCAGCGGAAAGTCCGGGGATGCCCCGCCACGGATGGCGCGGATCTGGTGGCGCAGGGCATGCAGCACCGCGGCGATGGCGAAATGCTCGTCCTTGATGATGCGGATGGCGTCCATGCTGGGTCGGTCTCCCCCGATCTGGGTGTGAGGATCAGGGCAGCGCGCGCGAGGCGTCGCCCAGCCGGTGATAGGCGCGGTTGAAGTAGACGAGGCCGAGATGATCGTCCGCGCTCCCCTCCGGGCCGGCCTCGCGCTGGCGGATGTCGACGACCTCGCAGTAGAAGACGCTGTGGGTGCCGACGCTGTGGGTGTCGACGATGCGGCAGTCGAAATTGACCAGCGCGCCGGCCAGCGCCGGGCTGCCGGTTTCCAGGCTTGTCCAGTCGGCATGGGCGAAGCGTTCGTCGGCCGACAGGCTGCGGTTGGAGAAGACTTCCGACAGCGACTGCTGCCCGCCGCAGAGCGGGTTGACGCACAGCACGCCATTCTCCGTGAAGGCCCGATGCACGAAGGAGGACTGGTTCAGGCAGACCAGCAGGGTCGGCGGCTGGTCGGTCACGCTGCACACCGCGGTGGCGGTGAAGCCGGCCCGGCCGCCGGGACCGGCGGTGGTGATGACGCTCACGGCACCGGTCAGCATCGACATGCCGTTGCGGAAGCGGGAAACCTCAACCATGGGAATGTCCTTAGTCTCAGATGTCGAGGACGAGCGTGTCGGTGCGGGCGCGCGAGCAGCAGAGCAGGATCTGGTCGTTGTCGGCCTTCTCCTCGTCGGTCAGGAAGACGTCGTGGTGGTCGGGCGTGCCCTCCAGCACATTGCACAGGCAGGTGCCGCACACGCCCTGTTCGCAGGACATCTGCACCTTGATGCCGATGCGGCCGAGCGCCTGGACGATGGTCTCGTCCTCCGCCACCCGCACGGTCTTGCCGCTGCGCTTCGCCACCACCTCGAAGGCACCGCCGCCGGTGGCGACCTCCGCCTGGAAATATTCGCGGTGGATGCGCTCGGCCGGCAGGCCGAGGCGGGTCGCCTCGCCGATCACCCAGTCCATGAAGCCGGCCGGGCCGCAGACATAGAGGTGCGTGCCGGCGGGAGCGGAGCCGAGCAGGGCGGGCAGGTCGAGGCGCTGGCTGGCCGGGCCGTCGTCCAGATGCAGCGCGGTGCGGTCGCGGAAGGCGGCTTCGGCCAGTTCGCCCAGGAAGGCGCAGGCGTCGCGGCTGCGGCCGCAGTAATGCAGCTCGAAACCGCCGCCCGCCGCCGCCAGGGCATGGGCCATGGCGATCATCGGGGTGATGCCGATGCCGCCGCCGATCAGGATCGAGTGGGCGGCATCGGCCGCCAGTGGGAACAGGTTGCGCGGCAGGCCGACCGCGACCTCCGCCCCCTCCTGCAGGCCCTCATGCGCCGCAACCGAGCCGCCGCGCGAGGCGGGATCGCGCAGGATGCCCAGCCGGTAGCGGCTGCGGTCGGCCGGGTCGCCGCACAGCGAATATTGCCGGACCAGCCCCGGCGCCAGATGCAGGTCGACATGCGCCCCGGCCTCGAAGGGCGGCAGCGTCCGGCCGGTCCTGTCGATGAGGTCCAGCAGCAGCACCCCGTTCCCTTCGACGCGGCGGCGGGCCACCGTCAGCGTCAGCGTGTCTTGCGTCGTCATGACCGTCTTACCTCAGCGCATGAAAATGCCGCCGTTGATGTCCCAGGCCGCACCGGTCGTGAAATCCGCGTCGGGCGAGGCCAGCTCCACCGCCATCCGGGCGACGAAGGCTGGGTTGCCCAGCCGCTTCACCGGGATCATGCCGATCAGCGTCTCCAGCCGTTCCGGCGGGACCGAGGCACGGACCGACGGCAGCTCCATCGGGCCGGGGGCGATGGCGTTGACGGTGACGTTGCTGGCCGCCAGCTCGCGGGCGAAGATCTTGGTCAGCGTCAGGATGCCGGCCTTGGAGGAGGCGTAATGCGCGCCCGACGCCGTGCCGCCATTCTGCCCGGCGAGCGAGGCGATGTTGACGATCCGGCCGTAGCCGGCCTTCGCCAGATGCGCGCCGAACACTTGGCAGCCCAGGAAGGTGCCGCGCAGATTGACGGTCAGCACCGCGTCGAATTCCTCCGGCGTGATCTGCATCACCGGGGTCATCGGCGTCATCGCGGCGTTGTTGACCGCCACATGCAGCGCCCCCCAGCGGGCCAGCACGGCGTCGAGCGCCGTGGAGAAATCCGCCTTGCGGGTGACGTCGAGCACCAGCGGCAGAACCGCCCCGCCCGACGGGTCGAGGGCGGTTGCCGTCTCCTTCACCGCGTCTTCGGCGACATCGGTCAGGGCGACGCGGTAGCCGGCGGCGAGGAACTGTTCGGCGATGACCCGGCCCAGCCCCTGGGCCGCGCCGGTGACGAGAGCGACCTGTGCCATCCCGTGGGCTCCTTGTCAGAGGATGTAGCCGATGCTGTGCAGCGCATCGGTGGAGTTCACCAGCCGGACGATCTTGCCCTTCAGCCGGAAGCCGTCGCCGGTGCGGGCGAGTTCGTAGGTGACGTCGGCGGTGTAGTCGCGCAGCGTCTCCTTGCGGAACTCGCGCAGATGCTGGGCGGCGCGGACGGTGAGGGTGGCGCCGTCGTCGGACAGGATGCGGAAGCGCGACAGCGAGCGCACGGTGCGCGACGCCGGCTGGGTCGAGACGGATTCGCCGCTGGTCAGGCGGGCGACGCGCTTGGCCCGCATGTCGGCGTCGTCATAAGCGTAGTTCAGCCGGTCGGCGAGGTCGGTGGCCTCCGGGTCGATCGGCACGATGTAGAGGCCGTCGGCGGTCCATTGCGCCAGCCAGTCCTGATACTCGCGGTGGTCGAGCATGTCGGCCTCCTGCCAGAGGAAGGCGCTGACCTCGGTGAGGAGTTGGGTGTTCATGGGGTGTGTCTCCGGGGGCTGGAGTGGTGGCTGCGATGCCCCCACCCCGACCCTCCCCCGCTGGGCGGGGGAGGGGGTTCAAGCGCTTTATCGGCAAAGCGGGGCAGGCGGACCGTAGGTCCGCTGAGTGCGGGGGAGGGTTAGGGTGGGGGCACCAACCCCGCACCCTCACGCCGTCATCAACTTCTTCCACTGCTGGTAGGCCGCGCGCATGCCGGTCTCGGCGCTGACGTCGCCGGCGCGGCCGTCCTCGGTGATGCGCTCGCCGGGCAGGCCGCGGTTCAGCAGGATCCACAGGTCGGTGCCGGCCTGGGCGCCCTTCTGCACCCGCTCCCACGCTTCGGAGTCATCCGGGGTGCCGAAGCCCATCGGACCCTGGAAATGCTCGTGCAGGCGCAGGCGGGCGCGGTTGGCGGCGGCAGGGCCGCCATCCATGGTGATGACGGCGTGGTGGATCTCGGTCTCGTTCACCGACACCGGGCGCAGCACGCGGAAGAAGGCCATCGAACAGGCGATGTTGGGGAACAGGTTGAGGTTGAAGCCCGACCCGCCGACGGCGCGGACGATGCGGCGCACCTTGTCCTCGTCATGGCCCTCACGGCGCAGTCCCTCGGCCAGTTCCGCGAAGCGGGCGGGGACGGGCGCGTCGAGGTTCTCCTCCAGGTCCACCAGTTCGGGGATCATCACCATGACGCTGTGGCCGTTGCCGAGATCCTCGACGAAGCCGGGGCCGTTGACGAAGTCCAGCATGCGTTCCGTCTGCTCGTCGACCGACGACAGGAAGGACTTGTGGACGACCGGGAAGTGATAGCCGTCGGTGGTGTTCTCCAGCTGGATCTTCCAGTTGCCGGGGAAGCGGAAGCGGTGCTCGCCGGCCACCTTGATCGGGTAGCCCCCGCCCTGCTTCATGAACAGGTCCATCCACTTCTTCGCCGGGCCGAGCCAATCGGCCAGCGGCTCGATATCGTCGCGGAAGGTGGCGAAGACCATGCCGGCATATTCCTCGACCCGCAGGCTCTTCAGCGGATACTCGCCCTTGTCCAGGCACTGGCCGTAGCTTTCCGGATGCGGCACGCCGCGCAAACTGCCGTCCAGGCCGTAGCTCCAGCCGTGATAGGGGCAGACGAAGCTGTTGGTCCGGCCCTTCTTCTCCTCGCAGACCGTGGCGGCGCGGTGGCGGCAGCGGTTCAGCAGCACATGGATCTTCTGCTTGCGGTCGCGCACCACCACCACCGGCTGGCGGCCGACATAGGTGGACTTGTAGTCGCCGGCCTCTTTCACTTCGCTGACATGGGCGACCCAGACCCAGCAGTTGGCGAAGATGCGGTCCATCTCCTGCTCGAAGATCGCCGGATCGGTGTAGAGCGAGGTGTGGGCGCGGTCGTCGCGCACGAGGTCGGCGAGGTCGCGGGACACTGCCGCGGGAATGTCGAGATCGATAGCCATGGCTATGGTCTTTCCGTCTTAAGGGCGGAGAAGGGGGGCGGAATGGAAGGGGATCACTTCGGGACCGGGACCGGGTCGGTTCGGTTCCAGCTGTCGACCGGGCGGCTGAACAGGTTTTCGGTGCGGAAATGGCTCATGCGCCAGGCGCCCTCCTCCAGGCGGAAATCCACCGTCAGCCGCGCGGCGTTCAGGTGCGATCCGCCAGCGGCAAAGGTGGATGTCTGCAGCATGATCCAGCTTCCCTCCGCCGTGTCCGGCCCGGTGGTGCGGATCAGCTCGGAGGTCAGGAAATGGACGTTCAGCGCGAAGTGGGAGGGTTCGACCATGTATCCGGCGAACATCTCCCGCAGGGCCGCACGGCCGGTGAGGCGGCCGAAGGTCTTCGCATATTTCTCGCCGATGCCCTCCCACACCGCGTCGCGCGTGAACAGGCCGGCAAGCTCGTCCAGCGGCGTCGCCGGGGTCAGCGCGTCGCACAGCGCCATGTAGCGGACCATGCAGGCGCGGACGGCGGCCTCCGCCTCGAAGCGGGCGAGGCGTGCGGCCAGTTCACCGGAATCGGCTGGGAGGGTTGCGGTCATTGCGGGATCACCAGCTCGCGGCCGACGCGGGCCTCGACGCGGCAGTATTTCCACAGCTTGAAGGTGCCGTCGCCGACGGGCGTGACGCGGAACAGGTTGCAGGCGGCGGTCACCGTCTCGATGTCCGGCACGTCGGCCAGCACATAGGTGGTCCAGGGCCAGTTGGTGGAGGGGCCGACCATGATCTGGTCGTCGTCCATGTTGCCCAGCACCGTGACGCCCGGCAGCTCGCCGATGCCGCGCATCATGGCGGAGAAGGCGCCCCAGACCTGCTTGGCCTCCTCCGCCGTCGCGTCGAAGAAGTTCTGGTTGACGCCGATGCAGAACAGAACGCGCAGGGGCTTCTTGTCGCTCATGGAAGGTCTCCGGGGTGGGGGTCAGAGATAGCCGGGCAGGGGGGACAGGCCGAACAGCATGGCCCCGGCGTTCTGGTAGGTGACGTCGCCGAGGAAGGCGTGCTGGGTGATCATCTGGACGTCGCGGACCTGCCGCGCGATCGGGCAGCGCTCATAGACGCCGGCCATGCCGGTCAGCATCTGCGCCCGGCGCGTCACGTCGGCGGCGGTGCGGGTGGCGTGGGTGGCCGACAGGCGCAGCATGCTTACCTGATCCGGCGCCGGATCGTCGCCGGCCAGCAGGCATTGCCAAACCTCGTCGATGGCGCCGTAGAACCAGGAGCGGGCGGCGCGCAGCTCGGCCTCCAGCTTCGCGGTCTCCAGCTGGGAGGCGACGCGCTCGCCCAGCTTCGGCGCGCCGGTGACCGACGCGCGGGACCCCATCGAGCGCAGCTCGTCCAGGCAAGCGCGGGCAATGCCGAGCGAGACGACCGACAGCACCTGTGCCGCGAAGGCCAGCGTGGGATAGCGGTAGAGCGGCTCGTCCAGCGCCGATTTGCCGCCGCGCACGAAGGTCCATTCCTCCGGCACCACCACGTCGTCGACCACGAGGTCGTGGCTGCCGGTGCCGAGCAGGCCGACGACATCCCAGTTGCGCTCGATGGTGACCGCGCTGCGCGGCATCACCGCCATGCGCGGCAGGCCGCCGGTGCCGTCGCTGTTCTTCGGCGCGATGCCGACGCCGACGATGTCGGCGCCCATGCAGCCGCTGGCCCAGCTCCAGCGGCCCTTCACCTTCAGGCCGCCATCGACGAAGACCGCCGGCTGCGGCGGGAAGATGCCGCCGGCGAAGACAAGGTCGGGGCCGCGGGCGTAGAGGCTGCGTAGCGTGTCGAGCGGCAGCGCCGACAGGTAGACCGCCCCGATGCCGAAGCTGGCGACCCAGCCGGCCGACCCGTCGGCCTCGGCGATGCGCTCCACCAGCCGGCAGAACTCGGCGGGGGACCGTTCGTCGCCGCCGAAGCGGCGGGCGACCAGGGCGCGGTAGACGCCGAGCGCGCGGTAGCGTTCGACGATGTCCTGGGAGAGGAACTGCTGCTGTTCGAATTCGGCGCGCCGGCCGCGGATCTCGCTCAGAAGCTCGGCAAGCAGAGCGTCGTCGAAGCTCCGGCCGTCGTCAGGTGTCTGCACGGGCAGAGCAGCCAACATGGGGATCTCCATGGCAGGCGATGGAGGAAAGGCGCGCATCCGCAGTCGGAGCGCGGCTCCGTTCATCGCATCGGGGTTTTCAGGGCGTGGTGTGCGGGTTAGCCGGTTTTGGACAATCGTTCGGCGATGTGGGCCGCCACCGCGCACAGCAGCTCGTCCGCGCCCTTGGCGGTGACCAGCTGCAGGCTGGCCGGCGCGCCGCCGACGGGGGGAAGCGGAACGGCGATGGCCGGATGGCCCGACAGGTTGAAGGGACGGACCAGCGTGGTCATGCGGACCAGCCGGCTGGTGTCGCCGGCATCCGCCACCAGCGGCGGCGGGCCGGCCATGGTCGGCAGCGCGATCACCGGCACCCGTGCCAGCAGCGCATCGACCTCCGCGGTGAAGGCGTCGCGCACCGCTTCGGCGCGGGCCAGGTCCTCAGGCGCGGTGCGGGCGGCGTTGCGCAGGCGGAACGCCACATCCTCGCCGACCAGCCCGGTTTCCAGCAGGGCCGCGCAGGCCGCCCAGGTCTCGACATTGATGACCGACAGCCCGGCCTCGAAGGCGGCGCGCATGCCGTTCAGGGCAACGGGTTCCACCGGCAGGCCGGCGGCCTCGACGGCGGCGCGCACGGCGGCGGCGATGCCGTCGTCGGCGTCGGTCTCCAGCAGGCCGATGGTGACACCGTCGCCGACCATATCGCCGATGGCCGGAAGCGGTCCGAAGCTCGGATCGATGGCCGCCATGCAGGCGACCAGCCGCTTCATGTCGGCGGCGAAGGGGCCGACGCAGTCCAGCGTGCTCCGGGCCGGCATCGCGCCCTGGCGGCTGACCCGCCCGAAGGTCGGCTTCAGCCCGAACACGCCGCAGCAGGCGGCGGGAATGCGCACGGAGCCGCCGGTGTCGGTGCCAACCGCCGCATCCACCAGACCCGCGGCGACCGCGGCGGCCGACCCGCTGGACGAACCGCCCGGCACGAAGTCGGAAAATTTCGGGTTCGGCGCCGTGCCGGCCCAGCGGTTGATGCCGGTGGTGCCGAAGGCCAGCTCGTGCATCGTGGTCTTGCCGGCGATCCGCCATCCGGCGGCGAGCAGATTGCCCACGATTTCGGCGTTTTCCGCGGCCGGCGGAGCGTCGTCCAGCGACCGGCTGCCGGCGCGCGTCGGCACTCCGGCGATGTCGATGCTATCCTTGATGGCGACCGTGGGCGCCGTGTCGCGGTCGGTGCCGCTCCCAAGGAGGTCGAGCGTTTGAACGAAGATGGTCATGGGCAATGCCTTCCCCGGCCGAACCGGACTCCCCGAGAACTCGCACGACGCCGGGCTTGTCTTTCACTGCCGGGATCGGAGCCGTTCGGGGTGGATGGGATGCCCAAAGCCTAACGGCGAAAAACGTGAATAGTCAATTGACTTTGGAAAAATAATTTCTGCCGGCGAAGCACAAAATCCGAGCAATGCTTTGACCGCTCCCAGGGCGGGCAAGGGCGGCGCAATGGGGGCATCTTCCCTATTATCATATTGTAAATGAATGGTTTTTCAGGTTCATGCTACTTTCCGGATAAGGCCTCATTCCAAAGTACCTGATCGCCGCGCTTGGTGGGAGTTCGCCTGCAAAGCATGCATTTGCGTTCCAAAAAATGGGCAGTTTTTCTTGAAAATTCGATTGCGGATTCACGGAACTCTGGCTTAATGGGCGGCAAGAGCGACCGGCACCGGGCGTGATCGCCGCAGGATTTCACCGGCGGTGCGTGGTGTCGACGCCATCGAACTCCCAAAGAACAGAACTGCCGGGCGATATTGGCCGGCGTGATGCGGAAGCGTCGTTGTCTCCTCATGTCCTTCCGGTCTTCGTTTCGGCGGCATGCCCGATAAATGTTCGCGTCATCTATTGTTGCTCTGTTGGGTGATTGATGCGGCGGCGCCGCCGCTTTCATTGGCGCGGTCTTTGCTTTGTTCCTTTCGACAGAACAAGAGGTTGGGCGGCAGAGGCCTCCTTCGGGGGCCGGCCGCACCGGCCCGGCCGGTCCGGCGGCGAAAAGCCCGTCGAACCGGGACAGACGGCAACACGAAAAGGCGGCAACACGAAATGGAGGGTGTGGTGATTGCAAAGAAGCTGGCGGTCTCGCTGCTGTTGGGGGCGTTCGCGGTGGGCGTCGCCCTGCCGGCCGACGCGCAGGTGAAGGTCGGCGTGGTGACCTCCTCGACCGGCCCCATCGCACTGGTCGGCATTCCGCAGAAGAACAGCGTGCCTCTGCTGCCGACCAGCGTCGGCGGCCAGACGGTGCAGTACATCACGCTCGACGACGGCAGCGACCCGACGGCCACCGTCGCCGCCTTCAAGAAGCTGATCGCCGAGGAGAAGGTCGACGCCATCATCGGCCCGTCCGGCTCGCCCAACGCCATGGGCGTGATCCAGTTCGCGGCGGAGGCCGGCGTGCCGATGCTGGCCCCGGTCGGCACCGCCGCCGTGGTGCTGCCGATGACCGAGCAGAAGAAGTGGGTGTTCAAGACCACCCAGAACGACGACCTGATCGCCGAGGCGCTGCTGGCCCATATGGCCAAGGCCGGCATCAAGTCGGTCGGCTTCATCGGCACCGCCGATCCCTATGGCGACAACTGGCTGAAGGTGTTCGGCGAGGGCGCGGCCAAGCGCGGCATCAAGCTGCTGGCGAGCGAGCGCTTCCAGCGGCAGGACACCTCGCTGACCGCGCAGGGGCTGAAGATCCTGTCGGCTTCGCCCGACGCGGTGCTGATCGCCGCCCCCGGCAGTTCCTCGGTCCTGCCGCAGACGACGCTCTACGACCAGGGCTATCGCGGCAAGGTCTATCAGACGCACGGTGCGGCGCTGCCCGACTTCCTGAGGCTGGGCGGCAAGAAGGTGGAGGGCACGATCCTGGCTGCCAGCCTGATGCTGGTGCTGGACCAGGTGTCGGACAGCCACCCGTCCAAGAAGATCGCCGGCGACTATGTCGCCGCCTACGAGAAGCAGAACGGCTCCAAGCCCGCCACCTTCGGCGCCAACGTCTTTGACGCCGGGCTGCTGCTGGAGCGTGCGATCCCCGTCGCGCTGAAGGGCGGGGAGCCGGGATCGGCCGCCTTCCGCACCGCGCTACGCGACGCGCTGGAACAGGTGAAGGAGCTGCCGGCGACCCAGGGTGTCTACAACCTGACCGCCGCCGACCACAGCGGTTTCGACGAGCGCGGCCGCGAGCTGATCACCGTGACCGGCGGCAAGTGGACGCTGGTGAAGTGAGCGCGAAGCGCACCGCCCGTGAAATGGCCTCGTGAAGTGATCCGGCGGCGGCACCAACCCCGTCTCCACCCCGGTGCCGCCGCCGGAGCGAAGGGATACCGGTCATGAACCTCCAGATCGTCATGCTGCTGGGCCAGGATGGGATCACCAACGGCGCCATCTATGCGCTGTTGGCGCTGTCGATCCTGCTGGTCTTCACGGTGACCCGCATTCTTCTGATTCCGCAGGGCGAATTCGTCGCCTTCGCCGCCCTGACCATGGCGGCGATGCAGGGCGGAACCCCTGTCCGGCTGGGCTGGCTGCTGCTGGCGCTGGCCGCCGCCGCCCTGGTCATGGACAGCCATGCCGTGTGGCGCCGCGACGGCCGCATCGCGGTGCGGCGCGGGCCGGCGCTGGGCCTCGCCTATGCCGCGGGACTGACCGCGCTGACGACGCTGGTGCCGTTGGCCGATGCCGGCGTCGCCGTGCAGGCGCTGGCGACGATGGCGCTGATCGTGCCGCTGGGCCTCGCGCTCTACCGCGTCTTCTACCAGCCGATCGCCGCGGCGCACCCGTTGGTGCTGCTGATCGTCTCCATCGCCGTGCATGTCGTGCTGGTCGGCGTCGGCCTGCTGATGTTCGGGCCGGAGGGCGCCCGGACGGAGCCGTTTTCCGAGGGTGGCCTCAGGCTGGGCATGGTCATGCTGAACAGCCAGACCATCTGGGTGGTGGCGGTGTCGCTGGCCCTGATCCTGGGCCTCTACCTGTTCTTCGAGCGCAGCCTGTACGGCAAGGCGCTGCGCGCCGCCGCGGTCAACCGGCTGGGGGCCGAACTGGTCGGCATCTCCCCGGAACTGGCGGGCAAGGCCAGCTTCGCGCTGGCGGCGCTGATCGGCAGCCTGTCCGGCATCCTGATCGCGCCGATCACCACGATCTACTACGACAGCGGCTTCATCATCAGCCTGAAGGGCTTCGTCGGCGCCATCATCGGCGGGCTGGCGAGCTACCCGGTGGCCGCGCTCGGCGCGCTGCTGATCGGACAGGCCGAGTCCTTCTCCACCTTCTGGGCCAGCAGCTACAAGGAAGTGATCGTCTTCACGCTGATCCTGCCGGTGCTGGTCTGGCGCTCCCTCTCCCACCATGGCGCGGAGGACGAGGAATGAAGCCCGGCGTGCTTTCCAAGACTCCTGCCGCAAAGCCGGCCGTCCCGATGCCCAAGCTATCGCCGTCCGCCTGGATCCTGCTGGCCCTTCTGCCGGTGCTGGCGGTCGCCCCGCTGGTTCTGCCGACCTATCAGGTCACGCTGGCCAACAACATCGGCATCTTCGCGCTGGCGACGCTGGGCCTCGTCCTGCTGACCGGCGTCGCCGGGATGACCAGCTTCGGACAGGCAGCCTTCATCGGCGTCAGCGCTTATGCCACCGCCTATCTCGCCACCGTGTCCGCCGCCGACCTGCCGGGGCCGCTCGCCTGGATGGCGGGATCGCCGCTGGCCGGGCTGGCGGTGGGGCTGGTGCTGACGCTGGCCATCGCGACGGTGCTTGGGGCGGTGACGCTGCGGCTGTCGGGTCACTACCTGCCGCTCGGCACCATCGCCTGGGGGCTGTCGCTGTTCTACCTGTTCGGCAATCTGGAGTTCCTCGGCGGCCATACCGGCCTGTCGGGCATACCGGCGCTGAGCCTGTTCGGCATCGCCTTCGACAATGCCGAGACGCTGTTCTACCTGATCTGGGCGATCCTGCTGCTGGCGGTGGTGGCGACGCTGAACCTGCTGGACTCCCGCGTCGGACGCGCCATCCGGGCGCTGCGCGGCGGGCAGCGCATGTCCGAATCCATGGGCGTCGACAGTTTCCACGCCAAGATGACCGCCTTCCTGGTCGCGGCGCTCTATGCCGGGCTGGCCGGCTGGCTCTATGCCTACACCCAGCGCTTCGTCAGCCCGGCCCCCTTCAGCCTACAGGCGGGCATCGACTTCCTGTTCATGGCGCTGATCGGCGGGGTGGGGCAGGTCTGGGGCGCGGTGATCGGGGCGGCCGGCGTCACCTTCGCCAAGCAATGGCTGCAGGATTTGCTGCCGCACCTGCTGGGCCGCACCGGAAATTTCGAAGCCATCGTCTTCGGCCTGCTGATCGTGCTGCTGATGCAGCACCTGCCCGGCGGCATCGCCGGCTGGATCGCCAAGGCGTTCGAGCGGCGCCGGCATCGAAATTTCCACCGGCCGGCCGGGGCGGGCGACGATCTGGAGCATCCCGCCGCCGATCCGCTGCCCCGCCGGCCGATGCCGCAGAAGGGCGAGGTGGTGCTGGAGGCCAAGGGGGTGACGCGCCGCTTCGGCGGGCTGGTCGCCAACCGCGACATCAGCTTCACCGTTCGGGCCGGCGAGATCCTGGCGGTGATCGGTCCGAACGGCGCCGGCAAGAGCACGCTGTTCAATCAGCTTTCCTGCGTCGATCACCCGACTTCCGGCGAGATTCTGTTCCGCGGCGAGCGCATCGACGGACGCACGGCGCGGGCCATGGCCGGCGCCGGCCTCAGCCGCAGCTTCCAGCATGTCAAACTGCTCCCCACCATGAGCGTGCTGGAGAATGTCGCCATCGGCGCCCATCTGCGCGGCTCCAAGGGGGTCGCCGCCGCGGCATTGCGTCTGGATCGCGCCGAGGAGGCGCGGCTGCTCGACGAGGCGCGGCGGCAGCTGATCCGGGTCGGGCTCGGCCAATACCTGCATGTCGAGGCGGGCAGCCTTGCGCTCGGCCAGCAGCGCATCCTGGAGATCGCCCGCGCGCTCTGCGCCGATCCCTGCCTGCTGCTGCTGGACGAGCCGGCCGCCGGCCTGCGCTTTCTCGAAAAGCAGGCGCTGGCCGAGCTGCTGGTCAGGCTGCGGTCGGAGGGAATGGCGATCCTGCTGGTCGAACATGACATGGACTTCGTCATGGGATTGGTCGACCGCGTCTATGTGATGGAGTTCGGCGAGCGCATCGCCGAGGGCCCGCCCGAGACGATCCAGACCAACCCGGCCGTTCTCGAAGCCTATCTGGGAGGTGTCGAATGAGCGCGCCGCTGCTGGAGGTCACCGATCTCTGCGTCTCCTACGGCAAGATCGAGGCGCTGAGCAACGCCAGCCTGCGGGTTGGCGAGGGGCAGATCGTCACCGTCATCGGCCCGAACGGCGCCGGCAAGACGACGCTCTTGTCCGCCATCATGGGCGTGCTGCCATCGCGCGGCCGGATCGGCTTCCTCGGCCATGACGGCCAGTCGCCGGCCATCCAGGACATGGTGGCGCGCGGCATGAGCCTGGTACCGGAAAAGCGCGCGCTGTTCGCCAGCATGAGCGTGGAGGACAATCTGCGGCTCGGCGGCTTCCGCTTCCGTTCCCGGTCGAAGCGGGAGCAGGACGCGGCAATGGAGGAGCTCTACGTCCTGTTTCCCCGCCTGAAGGAGCGGCGCGGCCAGATGGCGGCGACGCTGTCGGGCGGCGAGCGACAGATGCTGGCGCTGGCGCGCGCCCTGATGGGCGGGCCGAAGCTGCTGATGCTGGACGAGCCGTCGTTGGGGCTGGCGCCGCTGATCGTGCGCGAGGTCTTCCGCATCATCGCCGAACTGCGGAGCAAAGGCGTGTCGATCCTGCTGATCGAACAGAACGCGCGTGCGGCGCTGCGCGTCGCCGACTACGCCTATGTGCTGGAGCTGGGGCGCATCGCCATGGAGGGGCCGGCGTCGCAGCTGGCGCACGACCCCCGCGTGGTGGCGGCCTATCTCGGCATGGCCGGCAAGCATCAGGAGATGCTGGCCTCATGACGGAACCCGACTGGCGAACGCATCCGGAGGCCGGGCACGGACATACAGGGCGCTGGCATGTCGGGATCGCCGGAGCCGGGGCCATCGGCACCACGCTGGCGGTTCGCATCGCGCGGGCCGGGCACCGGGTCGGCGTGCTGGCGCGCGGGGCGACGCTGGAAGTGATCCGGCAGGACGGGCTGCACCTGACCGACCGCGAGGGCGAGCATCATGTGCGGGTCGAGGCCGGGACGGCGGAGGATCTGGGTCGGCCGGACCTGCTGTTCCTCTGCGCCAAGGCACAGGACCTGCTGCCGCTGGTGCGCGCCGCCCAGCCGATGATCGGGCCGGACACGCTGGTCGTCCCGGTGGTGAACGGCATCCCCTGGTGGTATTTCGAGGGGGAGGGCGGGCGCCACCAGGGCCGCGCCGTCCGCGCCGTCGATCCCGACGGGGCGCTGAAGGATCTGGTGCCGCTCGACCGCGTGATCGGCGCCATCGCCTACATCACGGCGGAGCGCATGGCCCCCGGCGTCGCCCGCAGCTTCAATCCGCTGAAGCTGATCCTGGGCGAGATCGACCACCGCCCCAGCGACCGGCTGGCCCGCACCGCCGCCATGCTGACCGCCTGCGGCATCCACACCCAGGCGAGCGGGCGGGTGCGCGACCCCTTGTGGACCAAGGTGATCGCCAACCTCTCCTCCAACCCGTTGTCGGTGGTGTCGGGGGCGACGCTGCAGGACATCTACGGCGACCCGTCGCTGTCGCAGATCGCCCGCCAGATGCTGTCCGAAGCGTTGCTGACCGCCGCCGCCTATGGCGCGCGGATCGAACTGGACCCGGCGTCCTTGCTGGCGATGGGCGCCGGGATGGGGCCGGTGAAGACCTCCATGCTCCAGGATTTCGAGAAAGGGCTGCCGCTGGAACTGTCGGCCATCTGCGAGGCGGTCATCGAACTGGCCGAGCTGCAGGGGCTGTCCATGCCGCTGACCCGCAACATCGCCATCCTCGCCCGCTTCAAGAGCGACAGCGCGCTGCGCGCCGCCGCGGGCCTGTAACCTTCCGAAGAGGACCGCAAACCATGATGACCGCGACCGCGCCGAAGCTCGGCCACAACAGCGTCGTGAAGCCCGATCACATCGGCGAGGAGGAGTGGGCGCTGCGCTGCCAGCTGGCCGACTGCTACCATCTGGTCGATTTCATGGGCTGGACGGAGACGATCTTCAACCACATCTCCGCCCGCCTGCCGGGGCCGGCGCATCACTATCTGGTGAACCCGTTCGGCCTGAACTACACCGAGGTGACGCCGGCCAACCTGCTGAAGGTCGGGCTGGACGGCGAGAAGCTGGAGCCGTCGCCCTATGACGCCAACCCGGCCGGCTTCGCCCTGCACAGCGCCATCCACGAGGCGCGCGAAGACATCCATTGCGTGATCCATACCCACACCACCGAGGTGTCGGCCATCGTGCAGAAGAAGCAGGCCTTCTCGCACAACGACTTCTACGGCGCCCAGCTCTATGGTCGCGTCGGCTACCACGCCTTCGAGGGCATCACCCTGTTCGCCGACGAGAAGCCCCGCATGCTGGAGAGCCTTGGCGACAAGCACATCCTGGTACTGCGCAACCACGGCATCGCGGTGGGCGAATCCAGCATCGCCAAGACCTTCTTCCTGCTGTGGACGGTGCAGCGCGCCGCCGAGATCCAGACGCTGGCCGACAGCATGCGCGGCGAGGACGTCGAGCTGTCGACC
Organism: Alphaproteobacteria bacterium; assembly: GCA_046570145.1. GTDB lineage: Bacteria > Pseudomonadota > Alphaproteobacteria > Azospirillales > Azospirillaceae > Azospirillum. Next base: position 37,139 of record JBKHVJ010000159.1, on the reverse strand, counting down.
GAGGTCCGGCAGAAATGCAGCGACCTGACCGCCATGCTGATCCGCGACAGCGGCTTTGCCGTGAAGTTCTTCGACGCCATGGTGCGCAAGATGCGGGCGGCGCGCGGGCCGGGCTGGTGAGCGTTCGCGGCGCCGCAAGGCGTTTGGCAAGCCAACCGGCGATTGGTACAACAGGGCCCCGGCCTCGCCAAACGCTGGACAGACATTGGGCATCATGGCCATCACAAAGAAGCTTCGCCGCTACATCCCGTCGGACCCCGAATTCAAGGTCGAGGAATTCCCCTTCTACTGGCTGGCCCGCGTCCAGGGCATCTACACCCAGAAGATGGAAACCGCGCTGAAACGGATCGGCACCGACATCCCGACCTGGCGGGTGCTGTTCATCCTGAAGACGCACGGCACGTCGAGCATTTCGGAGATCTCGACACACGCCATCGTCAAGCTGTCGACGATGACCCGCATCGTCTACCGCATGAAGGCGGAAGGGTTGGTGGACACCGGCACCAATGCCGACGACGGCCGCGTCACCGAAGTGACGATGACGCCGGCCGGCCATGCGCTGGTCGAGCGCATCCAGGAGGCGACGGAAAGGCTGTTCGCCCGCAGCTTCGACGGAATGTCGGAATCGCAGATCGGCAAGCTGAACGCGACCCTGCAACAGCTCTACGGCAATCTGGCGGAGGACTGAGCATCCCGGTCGTGGCATCGGGGGTAGCGTTGGCCGGTTGGCCGGCCATACGGGGAATCGCGTATTCCCGTCGGCCTGCCGCCCCCCGATGATCGGTCGAGACGAACGAGCGTGCGCAACCGATGCGGAAGCCGGATATTCATCCCGCTCCCCGTGCGCGCCGTCCCATGCCCCCGTCACGCAGGGAGACCGAGATGATCCACGGCGATATCACCAGCAGCAACGACACCGTCGGCGTCGCCGTCGTCAATTACAAGATGCCGCGTCTTCACACCAAGGCGGAGGTGCTGGAGAACGCGCAGAAGATCGCCGACATGCTGGTCGGCATGAAGACGGGCCTGCCCGGCCTCGACCTCGTGATCTTCCCCGAATACTCGACGCACGGAATCATGTACGATTCCAAGGAGATGTTCGAGACTGCCGCCACCATTCCCGGCGACGAGACCGAGATCTTCGCGGCCGCCTGCCGCAAGGCCAAGGTGTGGGGCGTCTTCTCCCTCACCGGCGAGCGGCACGAGGAGCATCCGCACAAGGTGCCCTACAACACCCTCATCCTGATGAACGACAAGGGCGAGATCGTACAGAAATACCGCAAGATCATGCCCTGGGTGCCGATCGAGGGCTGGTATCCCGGCAACAGCACCTATGTGTCGGACGGGCCGAGGGGGCTGAAGATCAGCCTGATCATCTGCGACGACGGCAATTATCCCGAGATCTGGCGCGACTGCGCCATGAAGGGGGCGGAGCTGATCGTGCGCTGCCAGGGCTACATGTATCCGGCCAAGGACCAGCAGGTGCTGATGGCGAAGGCGATGGCCTGGGCCAACAACGTCTATGTCGCGGTGGCGAACGCCGCCGGGTTCGATGGGGTCTATTCCTATTTCGGCCATTCCGCCATCGTCGGCTTCGACGGCCGGACGCTGGGCGAATGCGGAGAGGAGGAGTACGGCATCCAGTACGCCCAGCTGTCAAAGACGCTGATCCGCGACTTCCGCAGGAACGGCCAGTCGGAAAACCACCTCTTCAAGCTGGTTCATCGCGGCTATACCGGCATGATCAACTCCGGCGACGGCGAGAAGGGCGAGGCGGCCTGCCCCTACGACTTCTATCGCCAGTGGGTGACGGACCCGGAAGGCACGCGGGCGAAGGTGGAGGCCCTCACCCGGCCGACGGTCGGCACGCCCGAATGCCCGATGGAGGGCATCCCGTCGAAGGAACCGGTCTACGGCTGATCGGGCATCGCGGGAGAGGTGCTTCCCCCTCTCCCGCTTTCCGGGGCTGGGAGGGCTACCGTCCGTTCAACGTGCGCACAGCCATCGCGGCGGCGGCGGCGCGGTTCTCGACGCCGAGTTTCGAATAGATCTGTTCCAGATGCTTGTCGACCGTGCGGGGGCTGAGCCCCAGGATCTCGGCGATGTCGCGGTTGGGCTTGCCGTTGGCGATCCACATCAGCACCTCCGCCTCCCGCGCGGTCAGGGACAGCTTGTCCTTCAGCAGGGCGTCGTCGCCGGCGCCGCTCTCCTCCACCAGCTGCAGCAGGATCTCGTCGGGACCGGTCTGGCCGACCGGGCTGAGGCGCAGGCTGCGGCCGTCCGTCCCGGTGGCGATCACCACGCTGTCCGGCTTGCGTCCCGATCCATTGCCCGATCCGCCGGCCTGCCGCTCGGCCAGCCAGCGCCGTGCCTCCTCCGGCAGGGACACCCCGTTGCCCGAATCGGCGCCGAAGGCGGCCTCCAGCATGCGGGTGGTCTGCGGCGTGCACCACAGAACCTCGCCCTTGTGGTTGGCGGCCAGCAGGGTGCGGCCGGTGACGTCCAGCGCCGCCCGCGTGCTTTGCGCCACGCGGGCGTTGGCGAGATGGGCGTACATGCGGGCGATCAGCGTTTCGGCGACGATGGGCTTGGTGACGTAATCGACCCCGCCGGCTGAAAAGCCCTTCAGGATATGCTCCGTTTCGGTCAGGCCGGTCATGAAGATGACCGGGACATGGGCGACCTGGCTGTTGCGCTTCAGCTGGCGGCAGGTCTCGAAGCCGTCCAGCCCCGGCATGATGGCGTCCATCAGGATGACGTCGGGCGTCACCTGTTCCAGAAGCGCCAGCGCCTTCCGGCCGTCCAGCGCCACCAGCACGGTTACGCCGGCCTCCTCCAGCGCGTCGGTCAGGAAGCTGAGGGCTTCGGGGGAATCGTCGACGACGAGGACGACGTCACGCGGTTTGGTTACGGATTTCATCGTCATGGCTGGGTTCGTGATGGCTGTCATCGCGGTAAACCGCCTCCAGCGCGGCCATATACTGGTTCAGGTCGTAGTTGCTGACGAGGGTGCGCATGCGGCCGACGAAGCGGTCCAGCTCCGGATAGGCGGCGGCGATCTCGGCCAGCTTGGCCTGCATGCCGCGGACATAGCCGATGCGGCCGAGATGGATCAGCTCGGCGATATGGTGCTGCGGCGGCAGTTCCGACGCGGCGAAGACCGGCGGACCGTCGTCGGTGCCGGCCGCCGTCTCATACTCCCACTCGATGCCGCGCAGCCTGCCGATGCAGGCCAGCAGTTTCGGGATGGACACCGGCTTGGCGACGAAGCCGTGATGCGGCTGGCCGGGAGCGGCGGCGGAGCGGTCCTCCCGCGTGTCGGCCGACACCAGGACGATGGTGGTCTCACTGTGGCCGGTGGCGCGCAGGTGCCGGGCCACGTCCAGCCCGTTCATGCCGGGCATCGAGATGTCGAGCAGCAGGATGTCCGGCCGGTGCAGCTCCGCCATGGCGACGCAGTTCGGGCCGTCTGTCGCCTTGAACACGGTGAAGCCCAGCTCGGCCAGCAGGTCGGCCAGCAGATTGCGGTGGGCGAGGTCGTCGTCCGTGACCAGCACGGTCAATCGGGCCCCGCGATAGCCGCGGATCGGATGGTCGGGCTGGGCGGTGGCGGTGGACAGCATCGCCGCCGACATCATCAGCCGCACCCGGAACAGGCTGCCCTTGCCGGGTGTGCTGGTCACGGTGATTTCGCCGCCCATCACCTCGGTCAGCAGCTTGGTGATGGTCAGGCCGAGACCCATGCCCGGCACCATCGGGTTGGCGGCCGACCCGCGCTCGAACGGCTGGAAGATGCGCTCGCGGTCGCCGGGGGCGATGCCGGGGCCGGTGTCCTCCACCTCGAACTCGGCGATCTGGCTGCGGTGGCGCACCCGCAGGCAGACGGTGCCGGCGTCGGTGAACTTGATGGCGTTGGACAGCAGGTTGATCAGGATCTGGCGGATGCGGCCCTCGTCGGTGAAGACCACCGGCGGCAGATCCTCCGGCGCTTCGAAGCGGAAGGCGATGCCCTTGGCCTCCGCCTGCAGGTGGAACATGCCGACGAGCTGGTCGAGCAGTTCGCCGAAACGCACCTCCGCACGGTTCAGTTGCAGCCGGCCGCTTTCGATCTTCGACACGTCGAGCAGTCCGTCGAGCAGGCCGGACAGATGCTCGGCGCCGCGCCGGATGACGCGGACGGCGTCGATGCGGTGCGGCGGCATGGCGGGATCGCGCTCCAGCATCTGCGAATAGCCGAAGATGGCGCTCAAGGGCGTGCGGAACTCGTGGCCGATGCCGACCAGATAGCGGCTCTTGGCGAGGTTCGCCGCCTCCGACGCCTCCTTCGCCTTCTGGAGCTGGGCGTCGGTGCGTTCGTGGGCCTCGATCTCCTGCATCAGCAGGTCGGTCTGCTTGCGCGTTTCCTCCTGCGCCACCTTGCGGCTTTCGCGGGCCAGCACGAACAGCCAGGTGGCGACGCCGGCCACGATCATCAGGATGAAGAACACCTTCCACAGCGTGCTGCGGATCAGCGCCTGCGCCTCGGCATTGACCGACGCGACCTCGACATAGACCAGCGACAGCACGGCGCCGACCGCCAGCGCCAGCAACAGCAGGACGCCCAGATAATGGCCCAGCCGGGCCTTCAGCGCCGTCGCGGCCTTCGGCGGCAGGACGGCGTCGAGCGCATGGCGCAGCTGGACGCCCAGCCGCGCGTCGCTCTTGCAGCCGTCGCCGCAGCGGGCGTCCAGCGAACAGCAGAGCGAGCAGATCGCCCCGGCATAGACCGGGCAGAAGGCCATGTCGTCCGGCTCGAAGGCATGCTGGCAGATGCGGCAGCGGATCGCCTCCTCCCCGTTCCAGCTGTCGAAGGGGCGGCGCGCGATGTAATACTCGCCGCGGGTCGCCCAGGCGATGACGGGGGCGGCGATGAAGGCGGTGGCGAAGGCGAGGAAGGGTGCGCAGACCTTCAAGGTCGGCCCCAGCGCGCCCAGGAAGGCCAGCATCGACAGGATCGTCGCCAGCAGCATGGCGCCGACGCCGACCGGGTTGATGTCGTAGAGGTGGGCGCGCTTGAACTCGACATGGCGCGGGCTGAGTCCCAGGGGTTTGTTCACCACCAGATCGGCGACCAGCGCGCCGATCCACGACGCGGCGACGCTGGAGTAAAGCCCCAGCACCGGTTCCAGCGTCTTGTAGATGCCCAGCTCCATCAGCATCAGGCCGATGACGACGTTGAACACCACCCACACCACCCGGCCGGGATGGCTGTGGGTCAGGCGCGAGAAGAAGTTCGACCAGGCGATGGAGCCGGCATAGGTGTTGGTGACGTTGATCTTCAGCTGCGACAGCACGACGAACAGGCCGGTGAGGCCCAGCGCAAGCTGCGGCGACGGGGTCACATACTGGAAGGCGACCAGATACATCCGCGTCGGTTCGGCGGCCAGTTCCAGCGGCACGGCGTTCTGCAGCGCCAGCACCACCAGGAAGGAGCCCAGCAGAAGCTTGATCGTGCCGATGACGATCCAGCCTGGCCCGGCCGCCACCAGCGCCGCCCACCAGTACAGCTTCCTGCGTCCCCGGGCATCGGGGTCGTAGGGCAGGAAGCGGATGAAATCGACCTGCTCGCCGATCTGTGCCAGCAGCGAGAACACCACCGACGCCGCGGCACCGAACAGCATCAGGTCGAAACCGCCGGCGCCCGTCTCGGCGGACCGTCCGGTGAAACCGGTCCAGGCGGTAAAGGCGTCGCCGTCCTGGATGGCGATGAACAGGAAGGGCAGGGTGTGCAGCGCCAGCCACAGCGGCTGTGTCCACAGCTGGATGCGGCTGATGACCGTGAAGCCGTAGGCGACCAGCGGTATCACCACGAGCGAGCTGACGACATAGCCGGCGGCCAGCGGCAGGCCGAACACCATCTCCAGCGCGGTCGCCATGATCGCCGCCTCGATGGCGAAGAAGATGAAGGTGAAGGAGGCGTAGATCAGCGACGTGATGGTCGAGCCGATGTAGCCGAAGCCGGCGCCGCGCGTCAGCAGATCCATGTCCACGCCGTATTTGCTGGCGTAGTAGCTGATCGGCAGCGCGCTGGCGAAGATCAGGACGGCGGCGGCCAGGATGGCGACGACCGCGTTGGTGAAGCCGTAGCCGAGGGTGATCGAGCCGCCGATGGCCTCCAGCGCCAGGAAGGAGATCGAGCCCAGCGCGGTGTTGGCGACGCGGGACGGCGACCAGCGCCGCGCCTTGCGCGCGGTGAAGCGCAGCGCGTAATCCTCCAGCGTCTGGTTGGCGACCCACCTGTTGTAGGTCCGCCGGACCGCGACAACCCTCTGGCGCCCCGCCATCGGCCCCATTCACCCTCCCGACAGATTGTTCGCGCAGCTGATTGTTTTTCCTGCTGCTCCGGCCCTGATCCGCAGTAAATTCCCTGCTCAACACAGTCTGGCAAAAATAAATCGGAAGAACAACAAAACGAAAGAGTACCAGTTTTCTGCGCGAGGACACGGGTCATCCACTCGCTTTTGGGTGGTCGCGAGTGCCCGGCCGTTTCCAGACTGATGTCAGTTTATAACCATTTGCCGGCTGGCGCCCCTATACGCAAATCCACGTATTGCTGCGCTGCACCGATCGGCCAACCATCGGACCGTCCAGTCGCGGATCGCTCCGCCAACTCCCCCAAAAATACCGCCTTTCAAAATGGCCCCCGCTCCTTATCCGGCGACCTTTTGCAGGGCGATAACGGCCAACATCAGGAGGTTTCATGTCCTCTGACAAGATGGATGCGGACAAGCTCAATGGCGGCATTCCGTCGCCGCTCCGCCGCAAGCTCCTCCTCGGCATGGCGGCGCTGCCGGCCATCGGACTGCTGCCGCGCGGCGCGCTGGCCCAGGCGCTGCCCACCAGCGCCGTCAACACGACGAAGCTGGCGGTCACCGACAGCACGGTGAAGGTCGGCATCCTGCATTCCACCACCGGCACCATGGCGATCTCGGAGACCGGGTCGGTGCAGGCCGAGAAGCTGGCCATCGCCCAGATCAACGAGATGGGCGGCGTGCTGGGCCGCAAGATCGAGGTGATCCAGGAGGACGGCGCCAGCGACTGGCCGACCTTCGCCGAGAAGGCGCGCAAGCTGCTGGTCGAGGACAAGGTGGCGGCGGTGTTCGGCTGCTGGACCTCGGCCTCGCGCAAGGCGGTGCTGCCGGTGTTCGAGCAGTACAACGGCATGCTCTACTACCCGACCTTCTACGAGGGGCTGGAGCAGTCGAAGAATGTCATCTACACCGGGCAGGAAGCCACGCAGCAGATCCTCGCCGGGTTGGACTGGGTGACGAAGGAGAAGGGAGCCAAGACCTTCTTCCTGATCGGCTCCGACTATATCTGGCCGCGCACCTCCAACAAGATCGCCCGCAAGCACATCGAGATGAAAGGCCAGAAGGTGGTGGGCGAGGAGTATTTCCCGCTCGGCCACACCCAGTTCAACTCGGTCATCAACAAGATCAAGCTGACCAAGCCGGACGTCATCTACGCCTCGGTGGTCGGCGGGTCGAACGTCGCCTTCTACAAGCAGATGAAGGCCGCGGGCATCGACCTGAACAAGCAGACGCTGATGACCATCTCCGTCACCGAGGACGAGATGCTGGGCATCGGCGGCGAGAACATCGCCGGCGCCTATGCCTGCATGAAGTATTTCCAGTCGCTGAAGAACCCGAACAACGAGAAGTTCGTCGCCGCCTTCAAGAAGATGTGGGGCGGAGAGAGCGTCATCGGCGACGTGACCCAGGCGGGCTATCTCGGCCCCTGGCTGTGGAAGCTGACGGCGGAGAAGGCCCAGAGCTTCGACGTCGACAAGATCGCCGCCGCGTCGGCCGGCATCGAGTTCACCGGTGCGCCGGAAGGCTATGTCCGCGTCCACGAGAACCATCACCTGTGGAGCAAGACCCGCGTCGGCCGCGCCCGCACCGACGGCCAGTTCGAGGTGGTCTACGAAACGGCGGACCTGATCGAGCCGAACCCGTTCCCGAAGGGCTACCAGTAAGGGGGAGTTGGACCCCAACCTGACCTCCCCCGCTGGACGGGGGAGGGACGGCTGCCGAACGCCGACAAAGCTCCTGTCCCCCTCCTCCGCGAGAGCGGGGGAGGGTCGGGGCGGGGGCAAGTGTGACGGGAGTTCCCATCATGTTCGAGGGCTACAGCCTGGCCGAGCTCGGGTCGATCTTTGCGATGCAGGGATTCGCGGGGCTCATCCTGTTTTCCGTTTTCGTGCTGATGGCGCTGGGCCTCGCCATCATCTTCGGGCAGATGGGCGTCATCAACATGGCGCACGGGGAATTCATGATCCTCGGCGCCTATGTGACCTATCTCTGCTCCACCTTCATTTCCAGTTACGCGCCCGCGCTGTTCCCAGCCTATTTCTTCGTCGCCATGATCCTGGCCTTCTTCGCCAGCGGGGCGCTGGGCATGCTGGTGGAATGGGGGATGATCCGCTTCCTCTACCGCCGCCCGCTCGACACGCTGCTGGCGACCTGGGGATTGAGCCTGATCCTGCAGCAGATCTTCCGCTCCGTCTTCGGCGCGCGGGAGGTCGGCGTGGTGCTACCCGACTGGCTGATGGGATCGGTCGCCGTCACCGACACCATCGAGGTGCCGATCAACGGCCTGTTCGTGATGGGCCTGACCATCGCCATCACCGTCGTCATCTACGCCGTGATGTTCCGCTCCCGCTGGGGGCAGGGCGTGCGGGCGGTGATGCAGAACCGGGTGATGGCCGGCGCCGTCGGCATCAACACAGAAAAGGTCGACCGCTACACCTTCGGGCTCGGCTGCGGCATCGCCGGGGTGGCGGGCAGCGCCTTCACCATGGTGGGCTCGACCGGTCCGACCTCCGGCCAGCTCTACATCGTCGACACCTTCCTGGTGGTGGTGTTCGGCGGCGCCCAGAGCCTGATCGGCACCATCGCGTCCGCCTTCACCATCAGCCAGGCGCAGTCGACGATGGAGTTCTTCCTCAGCGGCTCGACCGCCAAGGTGCTGACGCTGTTGACCGTCGTCGTGATCCTGATGCTGCGCCCGCAGGGCCTGTTCGTCCTCAAAGTCCGCCGCTGAGGAGCCATTGACCATGACGCGCACCCCTCAAAGTCGCCCCCAGGGCCGCCTTCTCGGACGCATCGACGGCGACATCGCGGGCATCCTGCTGCTGGCCGCCCTGCTGGTCGTCGTCCTGCCGCTGGGGCTCGACATCTTTCGGCTGAACATGGTCGGCAAATACCTGACCTATGCCTTCGTGGCGCTCGGCCTCGTGCTGTGCTGGGGCAGCGCCGGCATCCTGTCGCTGGGCCAGGGCATCTTCTTCGGCATCGGCGGCTATTGCATGGCGATGTTCCTGAAGCTGGAGGCGTCCAGTCCGGAAGCGACCAAGATCCAGTCGACCCCGGGCATCCCCGATTTCATGGACTGGAACCAGCTGAAGGAACTGCCCTGGTTCTGGGAGCCGTTCCACAGCCTGACCTTCGCCAGCATCGCGGTGGTGGCGGTCCCGGCGCTTCTGGCCTTCATCGTCGGGCTGGCGATGTTCAAGCGGCGGGTCGGCGGCGTCTATTTCGCCATCATCACCCAGGCCTTCGCCGCCATCCTGACCATCCTGATCGTCGGACAGCAGGGCTACACCGGCGGCATCAACGGCATCACCGATCTGCGCACGCTGAAGGGCTGGGACATCCGCACCGACGAGGCGAAGCTGGTGTTGTACTTCGTCAACGCGGCCCTGCTGATCGGCGGCATCCTGCTGTGCCTCTACGTCCGCCGCTCCAAGCTGGGCCGCATCCTGGTGGCGCTGCGCGACAAGGAGGACCGGGTCCGCTTCTCCGGCTACGACGTCGCCAACTTCAAGATCTTCGTCTTCTGCTTCGCCGCGGCGCTGTCGGCGGTGGGGGGCGCCATGTTCACGCTGCAGGTCGGCTTCATGTCGCCGTCCTTCGTCGGCATCGTGCCTTCGATCGAGATGGTCATCTACTGCGCGGTCGGCGGGCGGCTGTCGCTGCTGGGTGCGGTCTACGGAACGCTGCTGGTCAACTGGGCCAAGACGATGCTGTCGGAGAGTTTCCCGGAGCTGTGGCTGTTCGCCATGGGCGCCCTGTTCATCGGCGTGGTGATGGTGTTCCCCAACGGGCTGGCCGGGCTCTACCAGCAGTTCATCGCCCCGCGGCTGCGCCGGCCGACCACCCGCCGGGTGGGTGACGCAGGCGCCGGCGCCCCCATCATCCCGCCCCACACCGCCGCCGATTGAGGAGGGCGCAGACCCATGGCGAACCCCACCGATTACCTGCTGGCGGTCGAAGGGCTGACCGTGTCCTTCGACGGGTTCAAGGCGGTCAACGACCTGTCCTTCTACGTCGACAGCAACGAAATCCACGTCATCATCGGCCCGAACGGCGCCGGCAAGACCACGGTGCTCGACCTCATCTGCGGGCGGACCAAGGCGTCCGGCGGCTCCATCAGGTTCCGTAACCGGGAACTGACGGCGATGAAGGAGCACCAGATCGTCAAGGCCGGCGTCGGCCGCAAGTTCCAGAACCCGTCGATCTACGACGACCTGACGGTGTTCGAGAATCTGGAGATCTCCTACCCCCGCGGCCGCAGCGTGTTCGGCGCGCTGGCCTTCAAGCGCGATGCCGCGGTGCGCGAGCGGGTGGCGGAGATCGCCGAGATGATCTTCCTGGCCGACCATCTCGACCAGCGCGCCGAATATCTCAGCCATGGGCAGAAGCAGTGGCTGGAGATCGGCATGCTGCTGATCCAGGACCCCGAACTGCTGATGCTGGACGAGCCGGTCGCCGGCATGAGCGTGAACGAGCGCAAGAAGACTGCCGAACTGCTGAACCGCATCATCCGGAACCGCTCTGTGCTGGTGATCGAGCACGACATGAAGTTCGTCGAGGACATCGCCCACCGCGTCACCGTGCTGCACCAGGGCAAAATCCTGTCGGAGGGCAGCATGGAGCGGGTGAAGAACGACCCCAAGGTCGTCGAAGTCTATCTGGGTCACTGAGCGGGGGATCAAAAGATGCTGTCCGTCAATCAACTCCGCGTGTCCTACGGCGAGAGCGAGGTTCTGCACGGCCTGGACTTCGCGGTGGCGCCGAACGAGATCGTCGCCATCATGGGCCGCAACGGCATGGGCAAGACCACGCTGATGAAGTCGCTGATGGGCATCGTGCCGGCGCGGTCCGGCGCCATCCGCATCGGCGAGACCGAGATCACCGGCCTGAAGAGCTACGAGCGGGTGGCGAAGGGCGTCGCCTATGTGCCCCAGGGCCGCATGATCTTCCCGGCCATGACGGTGCAGGAGAACATCGAGACGGGGCTGAGCGTCCATGGCGGGCGCAGCGTTCCCGGCGACCTGTACGAACTGTTTCCCGTGCTGCTGGAGATGAAGGGCCGGCGCGGCGGCAACCTGTCGGGCGGGCAGCAGCAACAGCTCGCCATCGCCCGCGCACTGGCGACCAAGCCCAAGGTTCTGCTGCTCGACGAGCCGACCGAAGGCATCCAGCCCTCCATCATCCGCGAGATGGCCCGCACGCTCCGCCGCATCCGCGACGAGAAGGGCCTCAGCATCATCGTGTCGGAACAGGTGCTTAGCTTTGCGCTCGACATCGCCGACCGGGTGCTGGTGATCGAGAACGGCGAGATCGTCCACGAGGATACCCGCGACCGGGTCGACGAGGCCAAGGTCGCCCGGCTGCTGTCGGTGTGACGCGCCGACCCCCCCAATCCCTTGAAATCAGTCCACCAATAAGGAAGAGCAAGCCATGGCTGACACCCTGATCAAGGTCGACCTGTCGCAGACCCCTTATGAAAACGACATGATCCACAACCGCTGGCACCCGGACATCCCGATGGCGGTGACGGTGAAGCCCGGCGACGACTTCATCCTGGAATGCTACGACTGGACCGGCGGCCAGATCAAAAACGACGACGATGCCGCCGACGTGCGCGACGTCGATCTCAGCCAGGTGCATTTCCTCAGCGGTCCGGTCGGGGTCGAGGGGGCGGAGCCGGGCGACCTGCTGGTGGTGGATCTGCTGGACATCGGCGCCTTCCCGCAGCAGCAATGGGGCTTCAACGGCTTCTTCTCCAAGCAGAATGGCGGCGGCTTCCTGACCGAGCATTTCCCGCTGGCCCAGAAATCGATCTGGGATTTCGAGGGCATGTTCACCAAGTCGCGCCACATCCCCGGCGTCCGCTTCGCCGGGTTGATCCATCCCGGCCTGATCGGCTGCCTGCCCTCGCATGACCTGCTGGCGAAGTGGAACAAGCGCGAGCAGGCGCTGATCGACACCAACCCGACCCGCGTCCCCGGCCTTGCCAACCCGCCCTATGCACCGACCGCCCATATGGGCCGGCTGAAGGGCGACGCCCGCGACAAGGCGGCGGCGGAAGGCGCCCGCACCGTGCCGCCACGCGAGCATGGCGGCAATTGCGACATCAAGGATTTGTCGCGCGGCTCGCGCATCTATTTCCCGGTCTATGTGAAGGGCGCCGGCCTGTCGATGGGCGACCTGCATTTCAGCCAGGGCGACGGCGAGATCACCTTCTGCGGCGCCATCGAGATGGCCGGCTGGGCGCATCTGAAGGTCAACCTGATCAAGGACGGCATGGCGAAATACGGCATCAAAAACCCGATCTTCAAGCCGAGCCCGATCGTCCCGACCTACAACGACTACCTGATCTTCGAGGGCATCTCGGTCGACGAAGCGGGCGAGCAGCATTACCTGGACGTCCATGTCGCCTATCGCCAGGCCTGCCTGAATGCCATCGAATATCTGAAGAAGTTCGGCTATTCCGGCGCCCAGGCCTATTCGATCCTCGGCACCGCACCGGTGCAGGGCCACATCAGCGGCGTCGTCGACGTGCCCAACGCCTGCGCCACCCTGTTCCTGCCGACGCAGATCTTCGACTTCGACATCACGCCCAACGCCGACGGCCCGACCAAGTTCATCGGCGGCGACGTCGACATGCCCATCGCGCCGGACCGCGTGTAACCGGCAGGGGAAGGAGGCCACGCCATGCCGATGTACGACTATGAATGCCCGACCTGCGGCGACTTCACGGAAATGCGGCCGATGGCGGAAAGCAGCCTGCCGCAGCTCTGTCCCCATTGCGAGACGCCGTCGCCGCGGGTGATCCGCATGGCGCCGGCCTTCTCCACCCTGTCGGCGGCGAGCCGGACGGCGCACGCCACCAACGAACGCAGCGCCGACCGGCCGAAGCTGTTGTCGGAAACCGGGCCGAAGCACAAGCACGGCCCCGGTTGCGGCTGTTGCGGTGGCGGCGGAAAGGGGCGGTCGGTGTTGCGTACCGCCGACGGTGCGAAGGGCTTCCCCACGGCAAGGCCGTGGATGATCAGCCACTGACGCATGAGGACCGGTAGATCGAGGTGACGGGATGCTTACGTTCCGATTGGCCAAATTTGCCAACCGTTTCTCTTCTGCATCCATGTTTGTTGCCAAGAAGGCTGCCCAGCGCCGGTCTTCATCATTTTCCGCTCACTTGTCGGCATTATTCAGCCGCTTCCTTTCCGCTGATGGTCATTGACTGAACGGGGAGTTCTGTTGCAGATGATACAAAAAGTATTTGGCGATTATCGCATCGGGTAATTTTTTGTATCATCGCCCGCTTGCTTCGCCGGCCGTGTGAAGTCTTAAAAGGCTTTTCTCGGTTATAACCGAGAACTTCCACGGCCGGACGCTGCCGTAAAGGTGACTCAACCGTCAGAAATTGGCGGTCTAGCAATTACAGGTTGTGGTTGATTGTCTCGGCGCGGCGATGGATAGAACGCTCTTCACCATAGACCGCCTGAATAATTCCTTATGCTGGTCAAAAACTGTTTTACCTGAGTATCAATCGCGGACGACTGAAGCTCCATCTGATTTGATGCATCAAGCACTTCTGTCGATGCCGCGGTTGATTCCTCTGCTATACCGGAAACCTCTTGAACGATTCTGGTGACGCTCTGCATTCCGGTCGCAACCTCTTGGATGCTCCTGGTGATCTCCAGCGTGGCCGCCGCCTGCTCCTCCACGGCCGCCGTGACCGATACGACGATTTCGCTGATCTGGTTGATGGTGGCGCCCACCTCCTTGATGGTTTCAGCGGAATTACGGGCAGCGTTCTGCATGGAATTGATTTGGGCGGCAATCTCCTCCGTTGCCTTGGCTGTCTGGTTGGCAAGACCTTTGACCTCGCCGGCGACCACTGCGAACCCTTTGCCGGCCTCACCCGCACGCGCGGCCTCGATGGTCGCGTTCAACGCCAGTAGATTGGTTTGCGAGGCGATATTATTGATGAGGTTTACGACCTCGCCAATGCGATGTGCAGTGTCCACCAAGCTGAACACCGTCCTATTGCTAACCTCGGCTCGCTCGACCGCTTCTCTGGCGATAAAGGATGAGCTTCCCATCTGTCGGCTGATTTCATTGATGGATGCGTTCAATTCCTCAGATGCGGTGGCCACGGTCTGTACGTCGATGGATGCCTGTTGCGCCGTGCTGGCAATCTGAAGAGATTTTTGTCCAGTGACCGATACGACATCGGCGATCCGCATCGCGTTGGCATGCATTTGCTTGGACTTGGTCCGTGCGCCATCGAAGCTGGCCTGCACCTCCTGTTCGAACTTGAGTGCGAGTGTGTTCATCATATCGGATCTGAACTTCTGCTCGGCCTCTGTGTAGGTCTCCAGAAGCAGTTCCAAATCCATCCAGGCCGCCTTGTTCAAGGCGCTGCGCAGGTTGGCTTTGCGCTTGACCTCGGCATTTCGGAATATCTGACGACTATTGTCTTCAAGTCCGAGTTCAGCAGTGATCCTTTTCAGCACGGTATGATGGCAAATCGCCACCGCATAGCCGGGAACCCCATTTTCATAGAAGGTCACGGCAAGCTTTCTGGCTGATTCGGTAAAAGCCAAACCGAAACGGCCAGTTGCAACCCCAATCCAATGCCGCACCCGAATCCGATGCACCTCGGGCTTGGTGAGAGCTGCATGGATTTCCGGCCAGTCCGCAAAATCCGCGTTCCATATCTCCAACAAGCGAGGCAAGTTATTCTCGAAGAACTCCGAATTATTCTCAAGCTCCTTCACATCAGCATCGGTGATTCCAAAGGTGTGGAATCGCTTTCGCTGTTCGCCTCCAGCTTCGCTTGATGACATATCATCCTCTCCATGAAGCATGCATCTGAGATATTCGTAAATTTGATAACTAATCAACTATCCATCAAATTTTATTTACAGAACACAAATTGTGTTGAGGGGCCTCGCGGGGTTCTATTTCTTCAATCCTCCGGTTTCTGGAACCCGATCCAGGAAGTCCAATGAATACCGGGCGAAAGGAAGTGTTAGCGAGGTCTCGCCAACGATAGGCACAGTCATCGGCATGGCATCAGAAGGTGGCGGCCATTGCCGTTCGGTGTTGGACGAAGCTGGGCGGCAGATAGCGAATGCCGATGGCGACCCCCGTGAGCCGCGGCAACGCCGCTGCCGGCGCGTGCAACTGCTCCACCGCATCGGCGCGGTGCATCGTCGCCACCAACGACAGGTGCCCCGGCGGCAGGCGAACCCGAGCTTCCACGCGGTCGATCAGCCTTTCAAATCGACGGAAGGCAGCGGTGGCGCCGCCACCGCCGATGTCCCTGATGGCGGGGAGCACGATGGCCGATACGCAGGGCAGCGCCGCCAGTCGAATATCCTGCGGTCGCTCGATGCGAACGAGAACCTTGATCCCCATGGCGTCCAGCAGCATCGCCGCCACCGGCAATGCGTTGCGAACCGCCGCCCGTCCGGATGCCGTGACTGCCCGCGTCAGATCGAGCACGACGGAACCGGTATCCGGATCGGCGCGGTTCCGATTGGCGATTTCTCGTACCAGGCTGCTCCGATCCGGCGCAATGATGGGGATTTCAATCTTGCGACCGGCGGAAACATGTGGATTGGCGCACAACACGTCCACATCGATGCAGATCAGGTTGCGGCGATCCGCGTTGATGGCGGGAACGTTGAACATCGACTTCGTCATCCGTTCTGCATCCGCCAAAGGCGCTCGTAGCGTCCTTTCATGGCGAGAAGTTGTTGATGGGTGCCCTGCTCGACGATCTCTCCATGCTCCATGACGACGATGCGGTCGCACAGGGCCAGCGCGTTGAGACGGTGGGCGATGACCAGTGCGGTCCGCCCCTTGAGGATATCCGGCAGGCGTTCAAGAATGGCCGCTTCGGTGTCGTAATCCAGGGCGCTCGTCGCCTCGTCCAGGATCACCAGACGAGGATCGGCCACCAGGGCGCGGGCAAGCGCAATGCGCTGGCGCTGTCCGCCCGACAGCAATCCTCCGCGCTCGCCCACTTCGGTGTCGTAGCCCTGCGGCAGGGATTCGATGAAGGCGTCGGCGCCGGCCATGCGGGCGGCCTCGCGCATTCGATCCTCCCCAACGCCGGGACAGCCCATCGCGATGTTGGCGCGGATCGAACCGGTGAAAAGAAAGCTCTCCTGCAGAACGACACCCATCTGCCGGCGAAGCGTGACCGGATCCGCCAATGTCAGATCGAGCCCGTCCACCAGCACCTGGCCGCTCTGCGGTATGTAGAGCCGTTGCACCAGCTTGGTCAGCGTGCTCTTGCCCGATCCGGACGATCCGGTGATGCCCACCTTTTCGCCCGGCCGCACCGTCAGGTTCAGGCGCCTCAGAACCTCGCGCCCGTCATCGCGGTAGCGGAAGGTCACCTGGCGGAATTCGATGCTTCCGGCCATCCGTTCCAAGGAAGAGGCGGCTGCGCTCGGCAGACTCTCTGGCGAGGATCCCAATATGTCGCTCAACCGGCGCAGCGAAACGCCGACATGCTGGAAGTCGCTCCACAAGCCGGCCAGACGAAGCACCGGCATGGTCACGTGGCCCGCCAGCATGTTGAACGCCACCAGTTCGCCAACCGTCAGATCGCCCCGCATCACCAGCCGCACGCCGAACCACAGCAGCAGCGCCGCGGTCAGCTTCTGCACCAGGCCGATCGCACCGCCGCCCAGCGTCCCCAGCATCGTCGCCGAAAAGGAAGCGCGCAGCGATGCGGCCAGCCTTTCCTCCCAGTCGCGTGCGAAAACCCGCTTGGCGTTCAGCGATTTCAGCGTCTCGATTCCGCTCACGGCCTCGGTCAGGTGGGCGGTCGCGTCAGCCTCCCTTTCCGCCTCGCGCTGCGCCCGCCGGCGCAGCGCCGGCGACAGCGCGAGCCAGATCAGGAGATACAGCGCAAGCGCACCGATCACGAAGCCGGACAGCGCCGCCGAGTAGGCGAACATCACCCCGACGAAGACCACGACGAACAGCAAATCGATCACAAGGATCAGCGTGCTGCCGGTGACGAAGCTGCGCACCCGGTCCATTTCCCGCACCCGCATCACCACGTCGCCGGCACGCCTGCTGCGGAAATATGAAACAGGCAGATGGATCAGATGTCGAAACATGCGGGTCGACAGCTCGGACGACAGGCACCCGGCCATATGGGCGAAGATGAGGCCCCGGGCATACTGGGTCAGCGGTTCGAACAGCGCGATGCCCAACAGGCCGATCGCCAGCACGTCGAGGCTCTGCAAACTGCGACTGACCAGCACGCGGTCGATGACAGTCTGGAACAGCAGGGGCGAAATCAGGGCGAACAGTTGCAGCACCAGCGATGCCGCGATCACCCAGCCGAAGCGCCGCACATAGCGGCCCATCGGTTCGGTGAACCAGGACAGGCCGAAGGCGGGGTGACCGCCGGCCGCTTCCGCCGCCGTCCGTTCGTTGCGCGACAGCAACACGGCCGTGCTCCCAAAGCGGGCGCATGTGTCTTCCGGGCCGATCAGACGGGTGTCGTCGCTCACCGGATCGAAGAAGCGCAACAGCGGGGCGCCGTCCCCATGCGCGAACGATCCCAGGAAGGCGACGAAGCGCTCGCGCGATTCGTCGAACAGGATCGCCGCGGGGGCGGATGTCAGCCATGCCGGATCGAAACTAACCCTGCGAGCCTTCAGCCCCAGCCGGGAGCCGGCCAGCAGAAGATCATCCCAGCCGAAGGGTTCGGTGCCACCGTGCAGATGGCGCACCCGCCCCGCATCCGCGGCCACATCCAGTCGCGCAGCTGCCGCGACCAAGGCCTGCAGACCGCTGTCGCGGTCCAGTCGATAGGCTTCGGCGGTCCCGGCCGTCCATCCGGTGGCGGCGATGCTCTCGTCGAACGCGTTCCCGGTGCTGGCGTCGTCGGTCATGGTTCATCGCTCCCGCATCGCTTCGGATGCGTATTCCTGCAAGGGGCTGAGCAGATACTCGATCACCCGGCGGTCACCGGTTCGGATCTCCGCCGACACCGTCATGCCGGCTGACAGCGGCGTCGGCCCGTTCTCGGTGTTCACCTCCAGACGGTCCAGCCGGATGCGGGTGGGATAGACCAGACCCAGCTTCTCGTCCTTGGCAGAGTCCCGCGACACGGTGGTGACGGTTCCGCGGATCGTGCCATATTTGGTGTAGGGGAAACTGTCGATCTTTATCTCCACCGGCTGTCCCGCGGCGGTGAAGCCCGCATCCTTGCTCAGCAGACTGACCTCCGCCTCCAGCACCGCGTCGTCGGGCACCACCACCATCAAGGTATCGGCCAGCTTGGTGACGCCCCCCACCGTATGGACCGCCAACTGCTGCACCACGCCGTCCACCGGCGACTTCACAGTCATCAACCGCGACCGCTCCCCGACCTTCAGCAGGTCCTGGCGCGCGTCCGACAATTTGCGCTCCTCTGCCGTTATCCGGTCATGCAGGTCGCGGCGGGTGGTGGCCCGGTCCTTCTCCCAATCGCTGCGGATGCCGCCGGCCTCGGATTCCAGCACCGAAATCGCCGTCGCCTTCTCGGTCCGCGTCCGGAGCAGCTCGATGCGCTCCTTGTCCAACTCCAGCAGTTGCATGCGAGGAAAATTGCCGGCATTCACCAGAAGCTGCCGCGCCTGCAGCCGCTGCCCGACGTTGGCGAGCTGGGCGTCGATGTCCACCAGCACGGCCCGCAGAGACGCCTGCTGGGCCTGGTTCTGCCGCAGCCTTGCGGCATAGGCGTCGTCACGTGCCGCCAGTTCGCGCCGGGACGACTGGTAATGCTCGCGCGCCGCCGCGACGCGGCCCGTCGGCAGGCCAGCCATCGGCGGGCTGAACTCCAGGTCGGGATCTTCCGCAAGAAGAGCCTCCAGCCTCGTTCGCTCCAGGGTGGCGGTGACGATCTGCTCCGTCAGCTTGTCCTTTTCCGCGCGCAGTACCGCCTGGTCCAGTTCGATCAGCGTTTCCCCCCGATGCACCCGTTGGCCATCCCGCACCGCGATGCGCGTGACGACCGCGTCCTCGGGCGCCTGGATCACCTTCGAATGCTGGCTGACGATCAGCCGTCCGGGCGCCGGGGCGATCACGTCGATGCGGCCGAGCGTCGTCCACAGCAGCGCCGCCCCGCAAAGCGCCATCGCCGTCCAGGCGAACAGGCGAACGCCGCGGGCTGGCGGCCGCTCGGCGATGGCCAGATGGGCCGGAAGGAAGTCCAGTTCATCGCGGCTACGCTGCGGAGAGATATCCTGGTCGCGAAGCGCGTCCCATACGACGCGCAGGGTGCTGGAGGAAGCGCTCATGGCCCGGATCTTCCTTTCGAGCGGCGTCGGTTCAATCTGCGGAAATGGGAGCGGCGGGAGCGGCCGGTCGCAACCGGAGGGGGATGGGAATGCCGCGGACGGGCGCCCCGCCACCCGACCTGGTACCGGATGCCGCAGCCTGCCTTGCCCACAGCCGGGCATAGCGGCCGCCGGCTGCGACCAGGGAGTCGTGCGATCCTCTTTCGACGATCTTTCCGCGCTCCATGACGTGGATCACGTCACAGTCGCGTACCGCCGACAGCCGATGGGCGATGACGATCACCGTCCGGCCCTGGCGGATCAGCGCCATGTTCCGGCGGATCAATGTCTGACTTTCCTCATCCAGCGCGCTGGTCGCTTCATCGAGGATCAGAATGGGGGCATCGCTCATCAATGCGCGGGCGATGGCGATGCGCTGGCGCTCGCCTCCGGACAGCGACCGTCCGCCCTCGCTCAGCACGGTGTCGTAGCCCTCCGGCAGACCCAGGATGAAGTCATGCGCCCCCGCAGCCTTGGCGACGGCGATCACGCGATCCATTGGCGCGGCCGGATCGGTCAGCGCAATGTTCGCCCGAACGCTGCGATTGAACAGGGTATCGTCCTGCAGCACGACGCGGACGCTGTCACGCACGGCGCCGGCTTCGATGTCCGCCAGATCCTGCCCGTCGATCAGCACCCGGCCGGATGCCGGCACATACATCTTCTGAATCAGGCGGGCGATGGTACTCTTGCCCGATCCGCTCTCGCCCACCAGCCCGATCATCGTCCCAGGCGGAATATCGAGGTTCAACCCGCTTACTGCGGGTGGCCGGTCGGGCGCATAGGCGAAGCCGATCCCTTCCAGCCGCACATGCCCCTGAACGCGAACCGGAAGCGTGGACGAACCGGTGCTGCGCTCCGGCTGGGTGTTCAGGACGTCACCCAACCGGTCGACCGCGACCTGGGCCTGAACATAGTCCCGCCATAGATCGGCCAACCGGGCTATCGGCTGCATCACATGGTTCGCCATCATGTTGAAGGCGATCAATTGCCCCAACGACAGCTCCAGCCCGATCACCTTGCGGGCGCCGAACCACAGCACCAGCATCAGCGTCGCCTTCTGGACGAACTGCACCAGTTGCGTCGACAGCGTCTGCAGCATCTGCACCCGATGATTGGACAGCACGAAGTCGCGGGTCTGCCCGTCCCAGCGGCGGACCATCTGCGGTTCCAGCGTCAGTGCCTTTATGGTTTCCGCGCCGGCCAATGTCTCGTTGAGCAGCGCGTTGTTCAACGCGGCATGGTGCGACAGCAGTTCGATCCGACGGCGGAGCACCGGCGTCGTCACCCAGGCGATCAGAAACAGCGCCGGCACCGCCGCCAGAACGATGGCCGTCAGAAACGGGGAGTAATGCGCCATTACTGCGATGAAGACGACGGTGGCCAGCAGATCCACCGTCAGAGTGCTGCCCGCTCCTGACAGAAAGCCGCGAATGATCCCCAACTCGCGCACCCGCATCACCGTAACGCCGGTGCTGCGGACCTTGAAGTAGGCAAGCGGCAGCGCGATCAGCCGGTCGAACAGGGCAACGCCCAGCCGTGCGTCGATGCGGTTCGTGGTATGCTTGGCAATGTAATCGCGGGCGGCTTTCAGCGCCACTTCGACCACCGCGGCCACAGCCAGGGCCACAGCGAGAACATCGAGCGTGGACAGCGTGCCCTGCACTACCACCTTGTCCATGGCGACCTGGAAGAACAGCGGGGTCAGCAGCGCCAGAACCTGCAACATCAGGGATGCCAGAAGGGCTTGGCCAAACAGTCCCCGGTGCCGCACGAACTCGGGGATGAACCAGCGGACATCGAAACGGCGGCGGACGCCCAGCCAGGCGACCGCGCCGCCCCACAGGGGCGCCAACTCCGCCAGTGCGACGATCATCGGTGCCGGAGATTGAGGATCCTGCACCAGTGCCTTGTCGGATGAAAGGCGCACCAGGATCAGCCAGCGTCCTTCTGCGGTACGGAACGCCAGTGGAAGGTCACGCTCGCCGATCTTCCCAAGGCGTCGCCGCGACAAGGTCAGCCGCTGGCCCAGGCTTCGCGCGAACAGACGCGCCGCCCGGCGCGGGTCCGCTTCATCTTTGGCATGATCCAATGCATTCTGCACTTGATCCAGCGCTGCGATGTCGGCGGTGAAACGGAACATGATCGACAGACACCCGAGCAGACTGTCCCTTTCCACCACCATTCTCCTCTGCTGAACTTTCCTTGACCCGAGGATCGGCTGTCCGGGCTACTCGGCACCGAACCCCGGAACCGGCACACCCAGAAATTCGGCGAGCATCGCTTGGGACTGGATGAAGTCGGCCAAGTCCATCCCGGCCAGGATCTGAATATCGATTTCGGTCGAGATCGCCAGCAGAGCGGCACCGAGTTCGGCCTGGTTGCCGACTTGCTTCATCGCAGTGAGCATGTCGGCCATTGTCAGACGTCTGAATGTCAGCGTGTCGATCGTCCTTCCTTCATGTTGAATCGGAAATTTCAAAGAAAACTGGACACTCATCACGTCAATCCTCTGGTCATGTTGTGTCTGACGTTTGCAGCGCCGCACTTTCATTGACATCCGGTTCATGACCATCTGCGAAATGACGGGTCTGGCGTGCAAAACTTCTATTGATCCGCCTCAGCTGCTCATCGCAGTTGGGTATCACTTCTATACCTTGATAGATCAAGCAGGTGAACGCCGCCTGCCGTACATTCTGGGGTCTGACCATTTTTTTCGCATAAAGCGGATAGGCCACTGCAAGATTCGGATAGGAGGGGCAATCTGGAGGAAAGCCTTATGCAATCAAAGGATGATTATCCTGCGGAATGAATTCTGACCCGGCATATCTGCTTTCAACTTTGACAATGCGATTTCCGCAAGATAGGGGAAGAACGCAACGTTGGCGTTTGCAAAGTCGGCGCGGTAGACAGCGGTCCATTCGCGCGGTTTGGGGAGGCACCGTCAACTTGTCGACGACCGGGCAGAGTGAAAGCACGGCGGACGGCAGCAGTCTGCTGATTGCACGGCCAGCGGCACGCCGGCGACCGCGGCCCAAACCTGGAACTCCTGGGTGCTAACCTTTCGATAGGCGACGGCCGGATGGTGGTCGCGACGAAGATCGACCAGGTTGGCGATCGGATCGTGGATGGACGGGACGCGCTGAATCTGGATATCCAGCCGGCACTGATATGGGGCGTTCGCGGACAAACCGCGCCTTCTCGAACCGCCACGGGCAACGAGGTGGCGGTGCCTATGAATGTGCCAGTGCACTGCCAATCTCCGGATCGCCAACCCGGCAGTTTATGTGACAATGCCGTCTTCGAAGATCGGTCGGTCATCGAACATGGCGAACCGCCGCGGGTTTGACCCTATCCGAATTTTGCAGGCGATACGCAAAATCCGCATAAACAGCTGTCTGCCATCGCAATGCGCTTCCCCACGCACTGCACATTACCGTATAGAATTTATCCGGTGGTAAGTTGTTGGCGATTTAGTTTGCCAGTAGAATTAGCGTATCAATAAATATGCATCGGTTATAACTATGAATATTTCAAATAATCAAAATTAGTTGAAGGCAAATTTTGTAACGTTACGGATAATAATTTCCGAATAAATGCATATTAAAATATGATATTAGTATTTTATTGGCCTGTTTTGAGATGCAATTGAGTTAATAAGGGTTAGTGCTGAAATGTAGCAAGATCTTCTTGTGTCAAGGGAGGTTTGTGTAGATGGTCGCTCTGCCCAATCTAATGGCTAAGTTGCCGAATGCGTTGATAAGAACTTATTCTTCATATCTCACCGCAAATGCTGCGTTCAGCCTGTCCAAGCGATTCGCATTTTCAGGCGTCGGCGGAGGCTTTCAAGATTCCGCCACACTCGCATTGAGCAGAGGCAATCCTCAGCAGGCCGCCAAAGATGCTGAGGCGGTCTACGCGCTGCGCGGAAGCATGACGACCCTCTCCTTCCTGCGCCATGGCACCAAGCTCTGGAACGAGCGCTGGCTTGAAACTCGCAACGGCAAGAGGGAGTGGAGTTTCACGGCGGCGGGCTGGTCGCTTGATCGTATGGTGGCGACCGGCACCGGGCTTGCCGCCAAGAGGCTGTACGATATGACCATCGTGCAGCCGACCTGGAAGCAGTATGTTGCAAGTCTGGATCCGACCGATACCATCGATTTTAAAATCAAGATCAACGCAAAGAGCGCTGAACTATACGATAAATATCTAAGGATAAATGGGGAGAAGTGGAATAAGTATGCTGGCGAAGTAATTGATACAAAGAATCCTCTCAACAAATTCTGGACGCAGCATACCGACTTCGGTCAAATCGACGAAGTGAAGTTCGGTAAATCCGGTTTGGCCGCGCGGGTGGCGGGGCGAAGCTTCGGTACGATGATGAATCTGGCCGGCGTTGCATTCAGCGGCCTGGATCTTGTCTATGATGCCACCGAACGGAAATATCAATCGGAAGCCCATCGAAATCTTGTCCTGGCTGGGTCGTCGTTTTCGTTCATCGGCTCCGTTCTTGGCTGCATACCTGGAATCGCCAGCTTCATCGGTGATGTGGTGTTCGGCATCATCGGTAACATTCTTTCAACTTTGGCGACAATCCTGTATCCGCCCAAATTTCTGTTGGACTCCATCGCCAACAGCCAATCCGAAGCCCATCCGGATCGCATCGTGACGGTGTTCAACAACCACGACGTTACCGTCAAGACAGGAAGCGCTACCCAGGACGGAAACTATCTGACCTTCGTCTATTCGGATGGCTACGATCATGGCACGACGACTGTCACCTATGGAGCGACAGCCGGAGAGGTGAACACGTCTTACATTTACGGTCACGGCGACCGGAATATTGTCGGAGCCGGACAGGATGAGACTTTCGTAATCTCTCTCTCGTCTCCGATGTGACTCAAAATGAGCAGTACGACCCGTGGATTCCGAACAAATTCATTCGAAAAGGTGAGCTCTACGACAAAAATTCCTGGGCGACGAAGTACTATATCGGCGGAAATTCGGGAATCTGGGACGGCGGAGGCGGCCTGAACACTCTGAGCCTTGACGGTGGTAGGGATTTGATGACGGGAATGCGCCTCTCTGGCGATACCATCTATGCACGCCAGGTCCTGTATTATACTCAGAGATGGAGTGGACAGGATACAGTGCTTGGCAATGCCGACATGGTTCTGGTCAAATGGAGGAATTTCCAATCCTTCAAGGCTACCGAATATGACGATGACCTTGATTTTTCCATCACATCTCTGACCGGCGTGACCGTGGATGCCGGAGACCTCCGCAACGCCACCTGGCGCGACGACCGTGATCGCGTGGTCGGGACGGCCTACAACGACCTGATCACGGTCTACGGTGCCGGCGACACCGTTCAGGGCGGCGGCGGCGACGATCACGTTTCAGTCGTCGGAGGCTATTGGCAAGACTTCAAGCAGAGCTGGTCCGAAGCCGGGTCGATGGGTGACTGGGACGGCGGCGACGGTTTGGACTACCTGTCGTTCGATGGCCTCGGCTATGCGAAGGGCGATTTTGCAGGAACGAAGGGTGGGCCGCTCGTGGTCCAGACCAGCGATTCGACTGAGCTGGTCCCCGATTCCCGGACAGAATTGCGGCTGGAATAAGCTTGGTTCCGGTTCGTGTCATGCCGCCAATCTGATCCGGTCCGATGGGCCTTGGTAGGCCTCGTCCGGGGTTCTGCCGCCGAGCGCCGAGTGCGGGCGGTCGGCGTTGTAGTAATCGATCCAGCGGCCGATCCCGGCCCTGGCCTCGATGCAGAACTCGACGTCCATGGTGTTCGACAACCGCCATGCCAGAACGCGGCGGGATGCCCGCCGGCGCAGATGCCGGGTCATTTGCCGGCTGCCGTACCAGGGCGTTTCCAGGAACTGCCCGTCGATCAGCCGCATCAGCTCCAGGTTCGCGGCCGGCTCGCCTTTGGCCGGTCCGTAGTAGCTGGACCGGCTGATCGAAACCAGCTCGCACTGCCGGGTGATCGACAGCTGCGGATGATCCGCCTCGACCAGCTCCCGCCTCCGACCGATGCTCATCGACCGGAGGCCTTGCGCAAAAAATCCCGCTCCACGACCAACTGGCCGATCATTGCGTGCACCTTCTCCACCTCGCCCTGATGGCTGGTTTCAGCCGCTTCAGCCTTGCCGGAGAACACACCCCGGCCATCCCCTCCATCGCCTGCTTCTTCCAGGCGTTGATCAGCGTCTGGTGCACCCCGTGCTTCGCGATAAGCTGCGAAACCGTCAGTTCGCCGCGGATCGCCTCCAGCGCCACCTTCGCCTTGAACTCCGCTGAATACCGTTTCCGTTTCCCCGTCATCGGGTCCGTCCTTCCTGATGGGCGAACCAAGCTTATCCGACTGTCCGGGAATCGGGGACCAGCTCACCCTCCGGTGTCCCGGCCATTCCGCCGTCTGCCTGCAAACCCGGCGACAGAGCCATTGCGACTTTCTACGTCCATTTACAACGCTTAACAGGGCTCGCCGCCGCTGCCGAGTCATGATCATCCCAGGCAAACGCCACTAGCCTGGAGGATTGGGATATGGCCAAGCGTGCCCTTGTCGTCATCGATCTGCAGAACGACTACTTTCCTGGTGGAAAATGGAGCTTGAGCGGTGTCGAAGCCGCTGCCGCCAACGCCGCCCGGCTGATTGCCGCCTTCCGTGCAGCGAAGGAACCGGTCGTGCATATCCGGCACGAGTTCGCCATGACCGAAGCGCCGTTCTTCGTTCCCGGCTCCAAAGGCGCGGAGATTCATCCCATCGTCGCCAGCCGGCCGGAAGAGCCGGTGGTGCTGAAGCACCAGATCAATTCCTTCCGCGACACCGAACTGAAGGCCCTGCTGGACGGCTGGGGTGTGGAGGAAGTGGTCATCTGCGGCGCCATGAGCCACATGTGCGTGGATGCCTGCACCCGCGCCGCGGCCGATTTCGGATACAAGGCGACGGTCGTCCACGATGCCTGCGCGTCTCGCGACCTGGACTTTGGCGGCATCACCGTACCGGCAGTCCACGTCCACGCGGCCTTCATGGCGGCTCTCGGCTTCGCTTACGCCACGCAGCTGTCCACGGACGAGTTCCTGGGCAAGGTTGCCGTCGCAGCCTGAGCGCACCCACGGGATTACGCATCATGAAAAGCATGGTGATTTGCGCCACCCCCGGCGCCACCCGGCGCGACGTCCTGGCGGGCGGCATCGGCCTGACCGCTGCCGGTCTCGCCGCAGCCGCCCTTCCCCCCATCGGTCCGGCCGTCGCCGGTACCTCCCACGCAGGAGAGCACATCATGGGTACGATCAAGACCAGGGACGGCGCCGAGATTTTCTACAAGGACTGGGGACCGCGCGCGGCGCAGGCCATCGTCTTCCATCACGGCTGGCCGCTGTCGGCCGACGACTGGGACAGCCAGATGCTGTTCTTCCTGTCGAAGGGCTACCGGGTCGTCGCCCATGACCGGCGCGGGCACGGCCGCTCCACCCAGACGGCCACCGGCAACGAAATGGACAGCTATGCCGAGGACGTGAAGGCGCTGGCCGCCGCGCTGGACCTGCGGGGGGCGATCCATGTCGGCCACTCCACGGGCGGCGGCGAGGTCGCCCGCTATGTGGCGCGGGCGGAGCCCGGGCGCGTGAAGAAGGCCGTGCTGATCGGTGCCGTGCCGCCCGTCATGGTCAGGTCCGACCGGAACCCCGGCGGTCTTCCGCTGGAGGTGTTCGACGGATTCCGCGCCCAGGTGGCTGCCAACCGCGCGCAGTTCTACCGCGATGTGCCGGCCGGCCCCTTCTACGGCTTCAACCGGCCGGGTGCGGCGGTTTCGCAGGGAGTGATCGACAACTGGTGGCGCCAGGGAATGATGGGAGGGATCAAGGCCCAGTACGACTGCATCAAGGCCTTCTCCGAGACCGACTTCACCGAGGATCTGAAGGCGATCGACGTGCCCGTGTTCCTGATGCACGGCGACGATGACCAGATCGTGCCCATCGCGGACTCGGCGATCCTCGGCATCAAGTTGCTGAAGCATGGCAGCCTGAAGATTTACGAGGGATTCGATCACGGCATGGCCACCACGCGCGCGGACGTGATCAACGCCGACCTGCTGGTCTTCATCCGGGATTGATCCACCCGACGCCCATCCATCATGAACCGGCCGAGGCAGCCATGGTCCATCCGCTCCAGAGATCCGTACCGTTCCCCGTCCCGCGGCGTTCTTTCCTTGCCGGCGCCGCCGCGCTGGCCGCGGCCGGCACGACGATCACCGGGCAGGCCGGGGCGGCTCCGCCGCGGCGGTTCGGACACGGGAAATTCCAGATCGAGGTCTTCAGCGACGGCTTCATCACCCTGCCGGATACCGTCATCGCGCCGGATGCCGACCCGGCCGAGAAGGCCGACATCATCCGGCGTCTGGGCGGACGGCAGGGAATGGCCGAGATTGCCGTCAACATCCCCCTGATCCGGACGGGCGAGGCGCTGATCCTCGTCGACACCGGGTCGGGGGACAAGTTCCAGGCCACGGCC
This sequence comes from Alphaproteobacteria bacterium, assembly GCA_046570145.1. Taxonomy (GTDB): domain Bacteria; phylum Pseudomonadota; class Alphaproteobacteria; order Azospirillales; family Azospirillaceae; genus Azospirillum. The sequence goes on along the minus strand of JBKHVJ010000159.1, from coordinate 8,931 downwards.
GGACGGCTGCGGGACAATCTTCTGGCCGCGGGCATCGCTCCCGAGGCCGTCACCCATGTCGTGCTGACCCACGCCCATCCCGACCATGCCGGCGGCATCCTGCGGCCCGACGGAACCCTGACCTTCTCCAATGCCGCCTATCATGTTGCTGCGGCCGAATGGGATTTCTGGGTGGAGCAGGACCCGGCCGCGCGTTATCCGGGCTTGAGCGGTTTCGTGCCGGGCGCCCGCCGCGACCTGGGAGCCGTCGCCGGGCGTCTGGTCCGCATGCGCGACGGGGACGAACTGGTGTCCGGCATCCGTGTTCTCGCCACGCCGGGCCACACCCCTGGCCACATCTCCCTGGAACTGGCCGGCGACGACGGTCTGCTGATCACGGGGGACGCCATCACGAACGTTGTCGCGTCCTTCGAACATCCACGTTGGCGCTTCGGCTTCGACACCGACCAGGAGCAGGGCATCGCCACGCGCAGCCGCCTGATCGAGCGGGCGGCGGCGGAGAAGCTGCGCATGCTCGGCTATCACTGGACCAGTCCCGGCTTCGCCATCGCCGAGCGGCATGGCGCCGCCTATCGTTGCGTCGCGCTGTCCTGACCGCGACGGGCGGAGAACGGAAGATCGGCATATCCCCGGCAAAGCCGCAACCACATGCCAGTCATACGGAGCGAGCGCCATGACCAAGCCGTTTCTGACCCATGCCAACGGCGCCCCCGTCGCCGACAACCTGAACATCCTGACCGCAGGGCGCCGCGGGCCGGCGCTGCTGCAGGACATTTGGCTGATCGAGAAGCTGGCCCATTTCGACCGGGAGGTGATCCCCGAACGGCGCATGCATGCCAAAGGCTCCGGCGCCCACGGCACCTTCACGGTGACGCACGACATCACCCGCTACACCAAGGCGAAGCTCTTCGCCGAAATCGGGAAACGAACCCCCGTCTTCCTTCGCTTCTCCACGGTGGCGGGAGAGCGCGGGGCGGCCGACGCGGAGCGCGACATCCGTGGTTTCGCCGTGAAGTTCTATACCGAGGAAGGCAACTGGGACATCGTCGGCAACAACACGCCCGTCTTCTTCTTTCGCGACCCGTTGCGCTTTCCCGACCTGAACCATGCCGTCAAGCGTGACCCGCGCACCGGCATGCGCGATGCCGGCAACAACTGGGATTTCTGGAGCCTGCTGCCGGAGGCGCTGCATCAGGTGACCATCGTCATGTCCGACCGCGGCATCCCCCGGTCCTATCGCCACATGCATGGTTTCGGCAGCCACACCTTCAGCATGATCAATGCCGCCCACGAGCGGGTATGGGTGAAGTTCCATTTCCGCAGCCGGCAGGGCATCGAGACCCTGGGCGACGCGGAGGCCGAGGCCGCCATCGGCAAGGACCGTGAAACCCATCAGCGCGACCTGTTCGACAGCATCGAGGCCGGGGATTTCCCACGCTGGACCCTGGCCATCCAGGTGATGACGGAATCCCAGGCCGCATCGCACCGCCACGATCCGTTCGACCTCACCAAGGTCTGGCCGCACGGCGACCATCCCCTGATCGACGTCGGTGTTCTGGAACTGAACCGCAATCCGGAGAATGTCTTTGCCGAGGTGGAGCAGGCGGCCTTCTCCCCCGCAAACATCGTGCCCGGAATCGGCTTCTCCCCCGACCGCATGCTGCAGGCCCGGCTTTTCTCCTATGGCGACGCCCAGCGTTACCGGCTGGGAGTGAATTTCAACCATATCCCGGTCAATGCGCCGAAATGCCCCTTCCACAGCTACCACCGCGACGGCGCCATGCGCACCGACGGCAATCTGGGGGCGACGCCGTCCTACGCTCCCAACGGCGGTGGCGAATGGCTCAGCCATCCGGACGCCGGGGAGCCGCCATTGCCGTTGGACGGGATGGCGGCCCATTGGGACCACCGGATCGCCGACGATCATTGGGAGCAGCCGGGCAACCTGTTCCGTCTGATGGGGCCATCGCAGAGGCAGGCCCTGTTCGAGAACACCGCCCGGTCGATTGCAGGTGCCGCACCCCACATCCAGCGGCGCCACATCGAGAATTGCAGCATCGCCGACCCGGCCTATGGCGCGGGCGTGGCGGCAGCGATTGAACACGCCGCCATGCCGGCGGTTAAGTAGGAGGAAGCGATGACGATGGGAACGGCAATCATCACCGGGGCTTCGTCAGGCATCGGTGCCGTCTATGCGGAGCGGCTCGCACGGCGGGGCTACGACCTGGTGGTCGTCGCCCGCGACCGCGACCGTCTGGCCACTCTCGCGGAGCGGCTGTCGACGGAGCATGGCGTCGCGGTCACTCCGTTGGTCGCGGACCTGACCCGCGACGGCGACCGCGACCGGGTGCTGACGATGCTGCGGGACGATGAAGGGCTTTCGCTCCTGGTCAACTGCGCCGGCATCGCGCCGAAGGCCCCGCTGCTCGATTCCGAACCGGGCGGGCTCGACAGCGTGCTCCACCTCAATGTCGACGTCCTGCACTCCCTCACCGTCACGGCCGCCCAGGCGTTTGCGAAACGCCGCCGGGGGGCGATCATCAACATCGCCTCGGTCGTCGCCCTCATGCCCGAGCGGTTCAACGCGACCTACTGTGCCAGCAAGGCGTTCGTTCTCGCCCTTACACAGGCGATCTCCACGGAGCTGAAGCCGTACGGCGTGCAGGTGCAGGCGGTGCTTCCCGGCTTCACACGGACCGAGATTTTCGAGCGCGCCGGCGTCGACATCGCGGCGATACCGCCGGAGATGATCATGGAAGCCGGCGACATGGTCGATGCGGCGCTCGTCGGCTTCGACCGCGGCGAGGTCGTCACCATCCCGTCGCTGGCAGACGCTCGACTGTGGTCCGACCTGGAAAACGCCCGGCTGGAACTGGCCCCTTACCTGTCATTGAAGCAGCCTGCTGCCAGATACACGGTCTGACCCGGCGCCCGCTGATCTGGCCACGCATGGCAGTCATCCGATATCCGGCTCAACGCCCGCTCGGTATGCAGGAATCCTATGTATGTGGTTGAGCCATGGAGACGCCGAAAACCCAAACACCGATCGAGCATCGCATCCGCGAGGGCCTTTCGCGGCTGGACTCGGTTCTCCGCTCCGAGGACTGGGTCCGGGCCAGGGCTGCCGGGCTCAACCCGACGCAGCATGCGATCCTGGAGTACCTGGCGGGCCGGGCCGAGGGTGCGGCCGTCAGGGACATCGCCTTCCAGCTCGGCGTTTCGCAACCGACCGCGACCGAGTCCATTGCCGCGCTGGAGCGCAAGTCCCTGGTCGTCAAGCACGCCTCGAACGTCGACAAGCGCACCGTCGATGTCTGCCTGACCGAGGCGGGCGGCGCGGCGCTCGTGACCGGGGTTCAGGTGCCCGGAGTCTTGGAACAGGCGGCGGGCACACTTTCGGATTCGGACAAGGAACATCTTCTGATCACCCTGGTCACGATGATCAAGCGGCTGCAGGACGCCGGCGCCATCCCCATCCAGCGCATGTGCGTGAGCTGCCGCCATTTCCGGCCCTATGCCCACGCCGATGCGGCGAAGCCGCATCGTTGCGCCCTCGTGAACGCGGCATTCGGCCAGCGGGACGTCCGCATCGAGTGCCGCGACCATTCAACAGCCGATCCTTCGTTCCAAGCTGCCACTTGGGGCGTCTTTCACAAAGGATAGCTCGAACCTCCAGGCAAAAGAGACGGAAGGAAGCATGAGTATGTTCGCAAAGCTCTTGACCGGGGCGCTCGCCGCCGGAACGCTATCCTTGTGGGTCGGTGCGGCTCACGCCCACCCGATCGAAGTCAGGCCCGTCCAAGCCGTAACGGCGTCGTTCGATATCATCGAAACCGTCGTCGTCACGAAGAAGGACAAGGCCGTCTTCACGACGCGCGTGCGCGGCACCGCCGGAGCCGACAAACCGGCCGCCACGGGCAAGTTCGAAGGTTCGGATGTCTACGCCTATGTCTGGCCGACCTCGCTGAACAGCGGTGAAATCGGCTTCGAACGGGATCAGGGCATCGTCGCCCTCGCCGTCACCTTCCATCCGGATTTCGACGACGCCGCCTATGGCGGACGCAATCGCGACGTCTGGCACCCGCATTGGGTCGTCCTGAACGAGGACAAGGCGTGCAAGGGTGGACTGAAGGTGACCGATATTCCGAATGGCCGGAAGCCCAAGGTTCCGCCCACCTGGCCGAAGGTCCCGCTGCTGATCGACAGTCCGGACTACCCGACCACGTTCAAGGGCGATGCGGTCGAAGTTTCGATCCCGCTGTCCCTGCTCGGCGGCATCGGTGGCGCGTCGTTCGACGGCGTCACGGCCGGGCTCAAGGTGAACGGCAACCTGCATTCGCCGCTGCTCTGCGTCGACAACGTGTTCAAGGTGGCGTCGGGCAATCTCAGCCTTCCCGGCAAGGTCGTCGCCGGCAAGTGAGAGAGGGCGCCGGTCCGCGCTGACAGGAGGGCTCGGGCGGGAAGAACATGCGTCCGCCGGCATGCGGGAGCCGAGGTCAGCGAACCCGCCCTTGCCCATGCTGCCGAGCCCGCGAAGAGATTTCCACGGGCGAACATGGGGCCAGGCCGAGGGCCTGGGAACGGTTGTTCATCCTGGGCAACTCTCTTCGTTTCAGGCCTGAAGGCTCCGACAGGCGACCGGATCCCGCGGACGGGACAACCCTGACCCGGCCACCTTCCGGCATCCGGCAAGACAGGGTCAGCGCATGCAGATCGGCATTCACGCGACGCTCCCATGCGACGGCGCCATCCCGGCGCGCCTCGGCCAGCGCTTGCCGATAGCTTTCGCCCGCCCGCTCCCCGGCGTTGGGCATGCCATCGCCGAGAAGGATCGTGCCCTTCACGCGAAGGAGTTCGGCAAGGCACCAGCGCTCTCCCGAGGATGCGCAGTGTGCGATTGCGGAATCGATCGTCCTCAGCGCTTCGGCATGCTTGCCCATGTCACGGAGCGCCCGTGCCGCGACGGATTGGAAGATCGTCTGGAACAATGTGAAGCCGCTGTTGCGGAGGGTCGGCAGGTTCAGGTGCAGCTGATGCGCGCAGTCGTCGGGACGCCCCTTCCGAAGCGCGATCTCAGCCTCGAAGCAGGAGGCGTAGCAATTCCATACGTCGAGCGACAGGGCCTTCGTATGTTCCTTGAGAAGCGCCACATAATGGATCGCAAGATCATCACATCCCGCAAGCAGCGCGATCGGACAAGCCGCTTCCGCCAGGGCATTGCTGAGTGAGAGATCGTGCTGGATGTCCCTGGCACAGGCCAATGCGTCTTCCACCTCGCGCAAGGCCTGTTCCTGCTCGCCCAAAAGCCAATTGGAGCGAGCGAGAACAATGCGGGCCGTAACGGTCTGATCGAACTGGAAGCGCACGGAATGGCAGCTCTTAGGCAGTGCCGCGTAGTCACAAAGCATCTGCAGAAGGTGATCCCTGGCTTCGGCGTGGCGGCCGAGCCAGTGCAGGGTCGCGCCATACAGCCGTTTGCCGATGATCGCGTCGGCCGGATCGGGCGAGGACAGGGCGAGGTCGCGGAAGCGATCCGTGAACGTCAATCCGAGCTGCGGTTCGGCGCGGTTGATCGCATCGACCCAAAGTGCCCAGGTCGCCCGGAGCTGGTGATCGATGTCGCCGATATCTTCGGCGATCCGCAAGGCCTTGGACCACGCTGCGACACCATGTTCCGGTGCACCCGCCGGACAGATCCGGGGCCAGCCGAGTGCCGCATACAGCTTCATGCGGTTCCGCTCGTCCAGGCCGGGACGGGCATCCAGGTAGTCGATGGAACGTCTGACCCAGGCCAGGCACTCGTCGAGCAGCGAAAGCCGGTAGAAGAAGGGCAGGGCGGCGACGGTGAGCCGCACGCCCAGCAGTGGGTCGCTCCGTTCGGCGAAGGCCCATTCCAGCGCGGCGCGCAGATCGTCCGTGTGCTGGGTGTAATTGCGCGTCCAGTCGGCCACCGCTGCCGACATCAGCTCGTGGTCCGCGCTTTCGAACGTGGTGCGCAGATACTCGGCCAATCTCGCCGCGACGGCATCGGCATGGCCGGTCTCGGCGAGCTTTTCCGATGCATAGAGCCTGGTGGTGTCGAGGAGCCGATAGGCCGTCGCGGCGGATGAGGCCTTTGCCACGACGAGCGATTTCGCCACGAGCGCGGCGAGGACGGCTTCCGCGTTTCCCCCGGAAACGACGGCGGTAGCCGCCTCTTCGCTGAACCGGCCACGGAAGACCGACAGCTCATCCAGAGCGGACTGTTCCGGCTGGGACAGAATCATATAGCTCCAGTCGAGTGTCGCCCTCAGCGTCTGATGGCGGGGGAGGGCGGTTCGGCGGCCGCGGGTCAGCACTCGAAAGCAATCGGACAAGGAGCAGGCCAGAGCCTTCACTCCGATCGTCTCCAGACGACCGGCCGCCAGTTCGATGGCAAGCGCGATGCCGTCGAGCTTTTCACAGATGGCACCGACATAGGGCGCGTCTTCATCGGTCAGTTCGTACTGCCCAAGACAAGCGTCCGCGCGATCCACGAAAAGCTGAACCGCGGGCGAACTCATCGCCGCGCTCGCGGTCAAGGCCACCGCCGGAAGGTCCAGCGGCGGAATGCGGTGCACACGCTCCCCGGCGGCCCTCAATGGTTCGCGGCTGGTCGCAAGAATGCGCAGGTCCCGGGTCTCGGCAAGAAGGCACTCGGCGAACGACGCGACACTGCCCACCAGATGCTCGCAGCTGTCCAGGACGAGCAGGGCCGGGCGAATGCGCAGATGAGCGGCGATCTCGCGCAGAATGTTGTCGCTTCGCGAAAGGATGCCGAGCGTCGATGCCACCACGGTCGGCACGAGGCCCCCGCCGCCCACCGAGGAAAGATCGACCCAGATGATTTGGAGGTCCGAGGGAACACGCGCGACGACCGCGCGTGCGACCGTCGTCTTGCCTATGCCTCCCGGTCCGACGATGGTGAGTAGCCGGGAGCGGCAGAGCTGTGCGGAGATCGTCTCGACCACGCTCTCCCGCCCGAAAACCCGCCCCGTGCCAGGATCCGTCGTGAAGCGGCGGGGCATGGGGTCGCCGGCCTCCCCGGCCTCGTCCAACGCACGCTGCTTGACGGGCGCGATGAACGCATAGCCCCTGCCCGGAATGTTGGCGATGAACCGGGGGTGGCGCTGGGTGTCGTTCAATGCCCGCCGGATGCCCGAAATATGCACCCGGAGATTGGCCTCATCCACGACGGTGTCGGGCCAGACATGCTTCACGATCTCTCTGTTCGTGCGAACCTCGCCTGCGTGGGCGATCAGATGAATCAGGATGTCGATCGCCCGGCTGCCGAGTGGCACCACCTGCCCGTCATGCAGCAGCATGCGCCGGGACGGTATGACCCTGAAAGGGCCGAATTCCAGTTCCTCTTCCATGCGGCGCTCCTCGTCGGAAGATTCTGCAGGGCGGATCGGCGGAACGGTCGGTGACATGAGGCAGCCTGCGACGACTGGCTGTGCGGGAAGGGCACTGTCGCTCATTTCTCCGCCCCGGTCTTTCGTGAAACTGCGGAGTTTTTTCGCGGGTTTGTCGCGTTGGCGATGCCGGTCCGCAATCGCCTATGACGTGATCCTTGCGCCGGTATCCGTCACATGGACGTCTTCAGGAAAGGCGGCGGCGATAGGCTCCGGGGGAGCAGCCCATCGCCCGCTTGAAGGCCGTGCCGAACGCCGCCTGGGTCGAAAAGCCGGACCGATGGGCCACCGTCACAAGCGGCATATCGGGATCGTCGAGAAGTTTCCGCGCCAGTGCAAAGCGTTCGGCGCTGACGAATCCGTGGGGTGTCTTGCCCGTCAGCCGCTTGAACATGCGCGCGAAGTGGAAGGGGCTCAGGCAGGCGACCGTGGCGAGTTCGCCGACCGAGATGTCGCGTTCCAGGTTGTCGCGGATGAAGTCGATCACCCGCGCGATCCGCTTTGGACAATCCCCTTCCTGCGGGGACTGCGAGGGTTCCGGACGGTCGTGGGCGTAGGCGTGGGCGACGCGGGCGGCCAGCGCCAGCGCGGCGGATTCGACCATCATCCGCCCGGCGGAGGTTTCCTGCAGCAGTTCCGCCCGGATCGACAGGCCGATCTGCCGGATGAGCGGATCGCGCAGGTCCGCGAGATATCTGATCGCATCCGCACGGATGCGCGCGTCCCCATAGAGGTCGGCGAGTCCGTCGAAGCGTTCGGTCGGCAGGTAGATGTGCAGGATTTCGTCGAGCGGTGCGGAGATGTTGATTTCGTCCTCGCCGACGCCGACCGGACAAAGCCAGATGTTGCCTTCCTCCACGGCGGAGCGCTGGCGGACGCCGGCCCCTTTGCGCCTGACGAAGGCGCCCGGGCTGCGGCGCGTGGCCAGCGTGATCTCCATTTGGTTCGGCACGATCGCCGGCAGATCGCCGGCCGGATGCGAGCGCAACTCGGCGGCGACGCCGGTCCAGCCACGGCCGAACGATGTGGCGGCCAGGCCCGCGTTGGGAAATTTGAAGGTGCCGTGCGCGTGGAGGTTCATTGGAGCACTATGGAATCGCCGGCAACCGTCGGCCACTATACAGGCGTATCGCAGACGTGGCGGCACCAGGCTGCTACTGCTTCTCATCCGGAGGCGAGGTGAATGCGGCAAGTCTTTTCCAGATGGCCAAGCCTTGCAGAGACCTCGGCCGGGGTGCTGCCCGATCCCGACGGGCTGCCCGCGTGGATGACCGCCTCGACGCCGCGCCGATGGCCGGTTGCCGCGCGCGACCTCGCCATTTCCGCCCTGCTGGTCTTCGCCCCGGTGGTCCTGGCGGCGGTGTCTGCCTCGCAACCGCCCGAACGGCAAGGCGTGGCGCTCCTGACCGGTGCTGCGGCACTCCTGTCCGCCGCTCTGGCCGTCCTTTCCATGATGAGGTTGAAGCGGGAGACGTCGCATTGCCGGCGGCAATACGGG
>JBKHVJ010000158.1:0-13698 GCA_046570145.1 Alphaproteobacteria bacterium | reverse complement strand
CGAAGGGGCGGTCTTCATGGGCGGTACCTTCAACGGCACGCCGCCCTCGCTGGCGGCCCTGCTGGCGACCATCGGCGAGCTTGAACGGCCGGGCACCTACGAGCGGCTGTTCAAGCTCGGCGACCGCATGCGGACCGGCCTGTCCGCCATCGTGGAGCGGCTGGGGATCCCGGCGCAGCCGGCCGGCTACGGGTCTGTCTGGCTCCTCTACTTCTTCGAGGGCGCCTTCCAGCGCTATGAGGACCTACTGCGCAATGACAACGCCGCCGACCTCGCCTTCCGCCGGCGGCTCGTGGAGCAGCGGTTCATCTTCCAACCCCTGCCGCTGAAGCGCCTCTACCTGTCGACCGCCCATGACGAGGCGCTGATCGACCGCACGCTTAACGCCATCGCCGAGACGCTGCATGCGCTCTATCCGGCGATGCGGGTCGGCGCCTGACTTTCTGTGTTATAGCTTATAGGACGGCAGGAGACGTGCCCAAGGCATCGCCTCCTGCCGTCCGTCCGTGTGTGAGGAGATGACGTCGTGCGAATGCAGCCGATCGAACCGGGAAACCTGTCGGCGCGGTCCTACGTGGCGGTGCGCGAAGCACTGATCGCCGGGAGCTTCAAGCCGGGCCAGCGGCTGGTCATGCAGGATCTGGCGGACGAGCTGGGCACCAGCATAACGCCGGTGCGCGAGGCCTGCCTGCGGCTGGTCAGCGAACAGGGGCTTGAGCTGCGGTCGGGCCGCTTCGTCTGCGTGCCGGGGCTCAGCCTGTCGCGCTATCTGGAAATCCGCACCATCCGCATCGCGTTGGAAGGATTGGCGGCGGAACTCGGCGCCGCCCATACCACGGCGGAGGACGTCGCCCGCCTGACCGAGGCTCATGCCAAGTTCGACGCGGCGGAGCGCGCCCGCGACGTCACGGCGGCGCTTCAGCACAACCGCGACTTTCACTTCGCGGTCTACCGGCTGTCGGGGATGGAGATGCTGGTCGGCCAGATCGAAAGCCTGTGGGTGTCAATGGGTCCGATCCTGAACGTGTTCTACAACGAGGTTGAACACGACGACTATGCCGGCGCCGACGAGCATCTGGCGCTGATCGCCGCACTCCGCGCCCATGACGGCCCTGCTGCGCGGGCCGCCATCGAACGCGACATCATCCGCGGCGGCGAGAGCCTGATCCCCTATCTGGAAAAGATCGGCCAGTCCCTGACGCCGGCCTGAGACCGGCGCCAGAAGAACCCGTCACTCGTCCAGACCGCGCGGGGTGCGCATCCCGGCGGTCTCGCCGCCGTCGATGGTCAGGACGGTGCCGTTGACGTAGCTCGACCGCTCCGACAGCAGCCAGGCGACCGCGTCGGCGACCTCCTCCGGTGCGCCGAAGCGGCCGGCGGGGATGCGCTGCTCCAGGCGGCGGCGCTTGATCTCCTGCGTCTTGATGCCCTGCATCATGCGGGTGTCGATCTGGCCGGGGCAGACGGCGTTGAAGCGGACCTCGTCGCCGAATTCCAGCGCCAGCGCCTGGGTCATGCCGATCACCGCCGCCTTCGACGCGCAGTAGATCGCCAGCCCCTCCTCGCCGATCTTGCCGGCGACGGAGGCGACGTTCACCACCGCGCCGCGCGCCGCCCGCAAGCCCGGCAGGGCGAGGCGGGTGAACAGGAAGGCGCTGCGGGCGTTCACCGCCATCACCCGGTCCCAATCCTCCACCTGCGCCTCGGCGAAAGCGACGCGCCGCGACATGCCGGCATTGTTGACCAGCCCGTCGATGCGGCCGCCGCCGAGTTCCATCGCCCGCGCGACCGCGCGGGCACAGTCGTCGGGCGAGGCGACGTCGCCCTGCTGGAACACGGCGCCCGGGCAGCGGCCGGCGAGCTCCGCCCCCGCCACCTCGTCCCGGCCGGTGAAGAGGACGGCCTGCCCTTCGTCGGTCAGGCGCTCCACACAGGCGCGTCCGATGCCGTGCGTGCCGCCGGTAACGATGATCATGCGTTGCTCCCAGGCTTTGAACCGGTCCCCCGCCCCAGTCGGGCGAGAAGGACCATGAAGACGATGGTGACACCGACCAGAAGGGTCGACATCGCCAGGATGGACGGGTCGATGGTGTCGCGGATGCCGTCGAACATCTGGCGCGGCAGGGTCCGCTGCTCCGGCCCGCCGATGAACAGCGCCACCACAACCTCGTCGAAGGAAAAGATGAAGGCGAACAGGCCGCCGGACAGTACGCCCGGCAGGATCAGCGGCAGAGTCACGGTGAAGAAGGCCCTCACCGGCGAAGCTCCCAGGCTGTAGGCCGCCCGCACCAGGGTGGTGTCGAAGTTGCGCAGGGTCGCCGTCACCGTGATGACGACGAAGGGTGCGCCCAACGCCGCATGCGCCAGGATCAGCCCGAAATAGGAGGCGGTCAGGCCGACCCGCGCGAACAGGAAATACATGGCGACGCCGCTGATGACCACCGGCACCACCATCGGCGCGATCAGCAGGCCGAGCAGGAAGGACCGCCCCGGCAGGTCGTTGCGCGCCAGCCCCAGCGCCGCCAGCGTGCCCAGCAGCGTTGCCAGCGCCATGGCGCCGGTGCCGACGATCAGGCTGTTGCGCAACGCCGGCAGCCAGGGGCCGGACGCCGCCAGCACCTTCTCGTACCATTGCAGCGACAGGCCGGGAATCGGGTAGGACAGGAAGCCGGCGGAGCTGAAGGAAATCGGGATCACCGCCAGGATCGGCCCCACCAGGAAGACCATCATCGCGCAGCAGAAGGCGTAGTGGAGAACACGGGTCGGACTGGACATGGTTCGGCCTCTCTTCCGGAAGCGGGGAGCGTCACTGGATGCCGGCGATGCGGCCGACGCCGATCAACCGTCCGACCGTCGCGTAGAGCAGCATGATGCAGGCGAGCAGGATCGCCCCCAGCGCCGACGACAGGCCCCAGTTGATGGTGGTGTTCGCGTAGTAGGCGATGAAGTAGCTGGTCATCTGGTCGCGGGCGCCGCCGACCAGGCTGGGCGTGATGTAGTAGCCGACCCCGATGATGAAGGTCATCAGGCAGCCCGCCCCGACGCCGGGCAGCGTCATCGGCAGATAGACCTTGAGGAATCCCACCGCCGGATGGGCGCCCAATGAGGCCGAGGCCCGCATGTAGGAGGGCGAAATGCCCTTCATCACGCTGAGGATCGGCAGGATCATGAAGGGCAGCAGGATGTGCACCATCGCGACGTAGAGCCCGAAGCGGTTGAACACCAGCTCCAGCGGCGCATCGACGATGCCGAGCCGGGTCAGCAGCCCGTTCAGCACGCCCTCCTTCTGGAGAACGACGATCCAGGCGCTGGTCCGCACCAGCAACGAGGTCCAGAAGGGCAGCAGCACGCAGACCATCAGGACCGACGCGAAGCCGCGCGGCAGGCTGACCAGCGCATGGGCAAGCGGGAAGCCCAGCACGAGGCACAGAAGCGTGGTGACGAAGCCGATCCACAGGGTACGCCCCAGCGTGCCGATGTAGAGCCGTTCCTCCGCCGGAGCCAAGGCGATCGACCCGCCGTCGTCCATCCGCAGGTCGAGCGCCGTCAGCAGGTAATAGGGCGTCAGCGACGGGCTGGCCCGCCGCAACGCCGCCCAGGTGGCCAGCTCGCCCCAACGCGGGTCGATGGCGGTCAGTTCCGCCGTCCAACCCGCTCGCGGCCGGTCGATGCCCTGTACGGCGCGCGCGGTCTTGGTCAGCAGCGCGCGGTAACCGGCGCGTTCGTAGTTCAGGCGCCGGCTCGCCTCGCCCAGGCGGGGCTCGCCATAGGCCGCCTTCAGGTCGCGGGCAAGCGCGGCATAGGCGCTCTCCGGTGGCAGGCCTTCGCCGGTCCAGCCGCGCATCTCCGCGGCGACACCGGGCAGCGCCTCGCCCACCTCGCCATTCTCCACCGCATGCACCAGCATGCCGCCCAGCGGCAGCACGAAGACCAGGGTGAGGAACAGGACGAGCGGCGCGATCAGCAGGGCCGAGACCATCCGGGCCTTCGCACGCGACGACAGGGACGGCGGCGCCAGCGCCACGGGCCGGTCCATTGAATCAGTGGGAGTTTCAGTGGTGGTTGCCATGCGCGTCATCACCCCTTCCCGCCGGTCATCGGGAGCGCCAGTTGGCGAAGCGCGCTTCCAGCGCCTCGCCATGGTCGGCCCAGAAGGCGGTGTCGAGCGGAACCGCCAGCGCGAAATTTGCGGGGCTCGTCGGCAGGTCGGCGGCCAGCTTCGGATCGACGGCAAGGTTCGCCTTGCGGTTGGTCACGCCATAGGCGATGTGGCTGGGGAAGCGCGCCTGCACCTCAGGCCGGCTGGCGAAGGCGATGAAGCGCTCCGCCGTGGCGCGGTTCTTCGCGCCCTTCGGGATAGCCCAGTAATCGACGCCCAGCACCTGCCCGTCCCAGGCGAGCGCGAAGGACCGCCCGCCCTGGTTGGCCGCCGCCACCCGCCCGTTGAAGGCGGCCGACATGACCACGTCGCCCGAGGCCAGCCGCTCGATCGGTTCGGCGCCGGAGGTCCACCACAGGATGTCCGGCTTGAGCCTGTCGAGCGACGCGAAGGCTCGCTCCACCCCGGCCGGCGTCGCCAGCAGCTTGTAAACCTCGCCGCGCGGCACGCCATCGGCGAGCAGGGCGATCTCCAGCGTCATCTTGGCGGTCTGGCGCAGGCCGCGCTTGCCCGGCCAGCGCTGCACGTTCCAGAAATCGGCCCAGCTTTTCGGTCCGTCGGCGATGCGGGAGCGGTCATAGGTCATCACCATCGACCAGACGAAGGCGCCGACACCGCACTCGCTGTAGGCCTCGTCGATGAATTCCTTGCGGTCGCCGATGCCGGCCCAGTCGATCTTCTCGAACAGCCCCTCCTCGCATCCGCTCAGCAGGCTGTTCTGTTCGACCTGCAACACGTCCCAGCTGACGCTGCCGGTATCGACCATGGCGCGTACCTTCGCCATCTGGCCGGAATAGGAATCCTCGGTCAGCTGCACCTTGTCGGCATCGGCGAAGGGGCGGAAGAACACCGCGCGTTCGGCGTCCTGCAGCACGCCGCCGGCACCGACGACGGTCAATTGTTCGGTTTGCGCGGGAGATTGCGCCAGGGCCGGCGCGGACAGCAGTCCGGCGGCCAGCGCGCATCCGACGATGCGCCTTGCGTGAAGCGTCATGATTCTCACCTGTTCAGGGAATTCGTTACGGCCGGCTCTGCACCCGGTCCGTCCTGCGCCCGATCCGGTGAACCCGGATCTATTGGGCGACCCAGCGCTCGAAGCGCTGCTGCAACTCGTCTTCGTTGTTCACCCAGAAGGGCGTGTCGATCATCAGCGCGCCCGCCATGTTCTGCGGGGCGGTCGGCAAGTCCGGCTGGATTTTCGGATCGATCAGGGCGGAGGCGCGGCCGTTGGTGACGCCGTAGGGGATCGTCTCGGCAAAGCGCTTCTGCGCGTCGGCGCCGGTCATGTAGGCGACCAGTTCCCTGGCCGCCGCCAGCTTGTCGGTGCCCTTGGGGATCGTCCAGTAATCGGCGGAATAGAGCTGCTGCGTCCACAGCATGGTGAAGGCGCGACCGTCCTTGTTGGCGGCGGCGACTCGCCCGTTGTAGGCGGAGGTCATGACGACATTGCCGGCGGCCAGCCATTCGACCGGCTGCGCGCCGCTGACCCACCAGCGGATGTGCGGCTTGATCCGGTCCAGCTTGGCGAAGGCTCGGTCCACCCCCGCCTTGGAGCCCAGCGTCTCATAGAGCCTGTCGGGGGCAACGCCGTCGGCCAGCAGGGCGATCTCCAGCGTCATGCGCGCCTGCTTGCGCAAGCCGCGCTCACCCGGCCAGCGTTTGAGATCCCAGAAATCGGCCCAGGACTTCACGCCGGGGGTCTTGGCCGGATCGAAGGCCAGCACCTTCGACCAGACGAAGGCGCCGACACCGCAGGGCGCCTTCACCTGCGGGATGATGTCGGCGGCGTTCGGCTGGCTTCTCCAGTCGAAGGGCTCGAGAAGCCCCTCGTCGCAGGCCAGCGTCATCTCGTTCTCGTCCATCTGCAGGACGTCCCAGGTGACCGTCCGCGACTGGCTCATCGCCTTCAGCTTGGCGATGCCGCCGGTGTAGGACTCCTCGATCAGCGGCGCGCCCGACCGTTTGGAAAAGGGCTCGAAATAGGCGGTCCGCATCGCGTCCTGCAACGATCCGCCGAACCCGACGACCGTCAGGTCGCGCGCATGCGACGAACCGGACGCAATCAGCATGGCGAACACTATTGGCGCGCAAAGGCGCCCGGCCAGTCTCCTCGTCATCCGACCCTCCTTGCTTGGATCCCGGAGGGCCGGCGACGTGCCGCCGCACCGGACCATCCGATGCAGCAATCTTATAAGTTATAAGTTACCTGTCAAGGTGGGCAATTCGGCCGGTGCGGCGTGTGGCAAAGGAAGCGTTCCGATCCAAGCCGGTGCGCCTTCACCGTCAGCGACCGGAGCCGCCGCCGGGCATGGCGAGATTGTCCTTCAGGAAGTCGATGAAACGGGGATCGGTCGCGTAGGCAATATTGATCCGCAAGGCCGGCGCGGTCGGCACCCTGGTCGGCAGGAACAGCGTCCCGGGCGCCAGGAAGATGCCGCGCTCCGCCGCTTGGTGCGCCAGATCCACATCGTTGAGATGGTCGGGAAGCTCGCCCCACAGGTAGTAGCTCCCCGAGACGGTCGGCGGCAGCCGGACGCCGATGCGGCCGAGCGCCAGCATCGCCGTTTCCGCATGCTCCTCGATCCGGGTTTTCAGCTTGCGCAGGTGGCGCAGGTAATGCCCGGACGCGATGAAGCCGTAGACGATCCGCTCGACGTAATCGGAGGTGCTGACGATGGTCAGCATCTTGACGTCGCACAGCCGGTCGATCAGCGGCCGCTTCGCCGCCACATAGCCGACGCGCAGGCTGGCCGACAGCGTCTTGGAGAAGGTGCCGATGTAGATCACCCGGTCCAACTGGTCGAGGGCGGCCAGCCGCGGACTGGCGGCAGGCAGCACGTCGGCGAAGGGATCGTCCTCCACCACGTAGAATCCATGCTGGCCGGCGACCTGCAGCAGGCGGTGCGCCACCGCCGGCGTGATGGAACTGCCGGTCGGATTGTGGGCCAGCGACTGGGTGAAGAACAGTTTGGGCTTGTGGGCGGCGGCCTTGGCGGCGAGATCGTCCAGGTCGGGACCGTCCTGGAGGCGCTGCACGCCGACGATGGCGATGCGCGACAGGCGCAGCTTGCCGAACAGCGGGTAATAGCCGGGACTGTCGACGAGCACGGTATCCCCCGGCTCCAGCATTTGGCGGGCGACGAGGTCCAGCGCATGGTTGGCGCCCTGGGTCAGCAGGATCTGGTCGGGCGACGCCTTGATCGAGCGTTCGCCCAGCGTCAGCGCCAGCCTTTCCCTAAGCGGCAGGAAGCCCCAGGGCGAGCCGTATCCATGTTCCGACGCCAGCCCGCGCGCCGTTGCCATGAAGCGCGGGGCGCTGCCGATCTCGAACCGCTCCATCCAGGACGGCGGCGGGCGGCCGTCGCCGATCCGCACCGAGCAGGTCTGAACCAGCTGTTCGCGCAGGAGCGAGACGAAATCCACCGCTTCCGCCACATGGGCCGGCTGCTGTTCGGCCGAGGCACGGCGCACCCGCGCGACGTAATAGCCGGAGCCTTGCTTGGCCTCCAGATACCCCAGCGCCACCAGCCGGTCATAGGCCTCCGCCATGGTGTTCTTGGAAACGCCATGTTCGACCGCGCCGGCCCGGACCGACAAAAGCCGCTCCCCCGGCTTCAGCAGACCGTCGCCGATCAGGCCGGCGATCTTGTCTACGATGCTGTTCACCCGCGTCATCGTGCAGCCGGTCCTTCCGGTAGGTGTCCCACTGAAAGCACTGGGACAGTGTCCCGAAGATACCGGCAAACTGTCCCTTGCTCTGTCCCTTTGTATCACTGATCATTCCACATGCGAACAGCGCCATCGCGGCCTTTGCCGCGGCATCCTGCTCGCCGTCCCCTCCCCCGTTGCCTCCTCGCAGGCACCGTCATGCACGGTGCAGGACGGAGGCCGTCCATTCGAGCGGGCGATCCGACAGTGACAACCAGGGCACCCTCCCCGGCCGGCAACGCCCTCCCAGACGACAAGGTTCAGGAATGACCAATCCCCATCGCAGATCCCGCATCTCCGGATTCCACAAGAAGTCGCCGGCGGAGCGGCTGGCGATCGTCTCCGAATTCGCCGGGCTCGACGCGGCGGCGGCGGCATCGCTGCCCGGCACCGGCAACCTGGATATCGACCTCGCCGACCGGCTGGTCGAGAATGTCATCGGGTCGATGAACATCCCGCTGGGCGTTGCGACCAACATGAAGGTCGACGGCGAGGACCTGCTGATTCCGATGGCGACGGAGGAATCGTCGGTGGTCGCCGCGGTCTGCAACGCGGCCCGGCAATGCTATGACGCCGGCGGCTTCACCACCTCGATGTCCGGCACGCTGATGATCGCGCAGATCCAGGCGACCGGCGTCGCCGATCCCCATGCCGCGCGCCTGCGCATCCTCGGCCGGCGCGACGAGATCAAGGCGGTGTGCGACGGCTGCGACCCCATCCTGCTGAAGTTCGGCGGCGGCTTCCGCGATGTCGAGGTCCGCGTGCTCGACAGCCAAGGCGGGCCGATGCTGGTCACCCACCTGATCGTCGACACCCGGGATGCCATGGGCGCCAACGCGGTCAACAGCATGGCGGAAAAGCTGGCCCCCCACATCGCCGAATGGACCGGCGGGCGCGTCTATCTGCGCATCCTGTCCAACCTTGCCGACCGCCGTCTGGCGCGGGCGCATGCGGTGTGGCCACTGGATCAGATCGGCGGCGAGGCGGTGCGCGACGGCATCATCAGCGCCTATCACTTCGCCGACGCCGATCCCTACCGCGCCGCCACCCACAACAAGGGCATCATGAACGGCGTCAGCGCCGTGGTGCTGGCCACAGGCAACGACACCCGCGCGGTGGAGGCCGGCGCCCATGCCTATGCGGCCCGCAACGGGCGTTACGGCAGCCTGACCCGCTTCGAGGTGACGGCCGACGGTCATCTCAGCGGGTCGATCGAGCTGCCGATGGCGGTCGGCCTGATCGGCGGCGCCACCAAGGCCCATCCCACGGCGCAGGCCTGCCTGAAGATCCTCGGCGTCACCAGCGCCGAACGTCTGGCCCGCGTCATCGCCGCCGTCGGTCTGGCGCAGAACTTCTCCGCGCTGAAGGCGCTGGCGACCACCGGCATCCAGAAGGGCCACATGGCACTGCACGCCCAGAACATCGCCATGATGGCAGGGGCGGTCGGCGAGGAGATCGACCGCGTCGCCCGCATCCTGGTGGAGCGCGGCACCGTCCGCCAGGACGTCGCCCAGGCAATCCTGGAGGACATGCGGGCAGCCGCCCAATAAGCAGGGCCATAAGAAGCAGGTCCGTCGAAGGGCCAGGCCCGGCAACCGGCAGGGTCGTGTCGCACCGACGCGGCATGCCCCCGCCCACCGATGAAGAGGAAACGCAATGAAGACGGGACAATTGATTGAGGTCTGGGGGGATACGGTCGACAGCGTCCATCTCGGATGGGCGATGGTGATCGGCTGCGCCATCAGCCTCGGCGCCTTTCTGCTGGCCAACCGCATCCTTGCCGGCCTCGTCGCCGCGCCGGAGATGGCGCGCGCCTATTCGATGCTGGTCGGGATGGCAGGATGCCTGGTGTCCGGCGCGGTGTGTGCCCGCCTGTTCCCGCCCAAGCGGGAGGTCATCGACCGTGCCGCCGATCCGGCTTGGCGGGAGACGCTGATGGCCGAACTGCGGTCGGAGCCCGGCGGCTTCGGCCGGCTCGCCGACCTTCCCGCGTCGACCGTGGCCGAACTGAAGGAGATGGGGCTCTACGACCTTTTCGCCGCCGAGGAAGCGGCACAGGATGCTCGAAGGGATGCTGGCGGCCGCAAGGCCGCGGTGCACGGCGTTCCGTCCCCGGGCCCCGATACCCTTCGCTCCGAACCGGCGGCACGGGAGGCGCGGGCGTGATGGAACTCCTTCTTTCCGACATCCTCTGGGCAGCGGGAATGGGGCTGCTCGGCGCCGTGCTGTTCGCCGCCATCGGATTGGTTTCCGGTACCGACGAGACCACGACCATTGCGCCGCTGACCCTGCTTGTCGTCCTGCTGGGCGTGCCGCCGGCCGGCGTCTTCACCTTCTTTCTCGCCAGCGCGGTCGCCAAGCACATGACCCACGCGGTGCCGACCGCCCTGCTCGGCATCCCCGGCGACACCATGGCGATCCCGCTGATGCAGCAGGCCGGCGTCCTGCGCAATCTCGGCGTGCCGCACATCGCCCTGCGCAAGATGGTGTCCGGCGCCATCATCGCCGCCTTCGTCTCCGTTCCGCTGGCGGTGCTGTTCGCCGTCCTGCTGGCCCCCTTCGGACCGGCCATCACCAAGGCGGCACCCTGGATCTTCGTCGCCGCGGCGGTGATCATCGCCTATTTCTCCGCCGGGCGCTGGGCCTCGGTCGTCGCGCTGTTCCCCTTCGTGCTGGTGATCGTGGCCCTGCAGGGGCTGACCGCGAAGTTCGGGGTCAAGCTGAGCATCAGCTATTTCCTCGGCATCGCCATCGGTCCGCTGGTCGCCGACCTCTTCTCCG
This sequence comes from Alphaproteobacteria bacterium, assembly GCA_046570145.1. GTDB lineage: Bacteria > Pseudomonadota > Alphaproteobacteria > Azospirillales > Azospirillaceae > Azospirillum. Next base: position 3,050 of record JBKHVJ010000158.1, on the reverse strand, counting down.
TCCTGTCGCCGGTCGACCGCAAGCGGATCGCCCGCGACCAGGTCCGCAGCTTCGCGCTCGCTCCCGACGTCAAGAGCTGGGGCGGCTATTTCCCGAACCCCTTCAAGGTGTTGGATGGCTCCCAGCTGCGTTGGACACTCGGCACCGCGGCGGTGTCCAGTGCCACCTTCGTGTTCAGCCCGGTCGCCATGACCGTTCTGCTGGGCGAGGTGGTGGGCTCGCGCGTCCGCCATGTCTACCATCGCATGACGACGGTGCTGACCGCGCGCAACGGCGTCACGGAATCGACCTACATCGCCGAGGCGCTGATCCCGCTGATCGCCTTCGGCCTGCCGCTGAGCCCCGTCGCCGCCGGGCCTGCCGCGCCGCTGTTCAACGCGCCGCCCCGTTTCAGCGTCGATGCCGCGACCGGGCAGGTCAACAACCTGCACAACCTGATGACCAGTTGGGAATTCCTGGGTTACGGCCTGCTGGCGGTCGTCCTGGCAGCGCTGGTCTCCTACCCCTTCGCCATGAATTATGCCCGCAGTGCCGCGGCCCTTGTCGCCCGCCGGCTGAGCCACGAGGCGATCATCGCCACCTTCTCCGGCCTCATCCTCGTCATCGGCGTATGGGAAGGCGGGCTGATGGGCCTGCTGGTGATCCTGGCGATCGGTCTGGTGGGCGGGCTGCTCTACCGGACGCTGGGCTTCAACACCGGGGTCCAGTTCATGGGTTACTACACCGCCGTCCTTACGGTCCCGGCACTCACCAAGCTGCTGGGTGCCTGAAGCCCGCGGCGTGCCTGCGGATGTTGCCTCCGCAAGCACGCCGTACGTTCTCCGGCTTCGGTTGAACCGCAGGCGCAGACGTGGAAAATGCCCAGGGAATGAAGAGGGCGCCCCGCCGCACCAGGAACCTTCAACAGGCTACGGACACGCCTGCCGAACATTTCCATGAACGGCGGGACAATCCAAAGTAGCCCTCACCCCAGGATCTGCGCAATTAGGGGTGACCCTGCGACAAGATGCCCGGCGGAGTGAACCAGACGGACGTCTCCCGAGGCCGGGGCCGGGGACGGGGACGGGGGTCAACACCCCGTGCTTTCCGGCAGCCCGGCAACGGGGGGAGCGGGCGCACAGGATTTTGCCGCGCCTTGTCCCGCATTGCCGTCGGCTGCCTGTGCGGCGCGGCCACCTTTTCCGCTCAAGTCGTACCCGGTCCAGGCAAGATGGCCGGGCGACATCAGCAGCGGAGCCCAGATCACGGCCGACAGGACGTTGAAGGTCTGAAATTTCCGATGGGGCATCGCCATCATGCCGGCCGTCGTCGGCACCACCGCGCGCAGCGGGCCGATGAAGCGCGCCAGGAACACGCTCTTGCTTCCGTGCCGCTGGAACAAAGCCTCGCCGCGGCGGCGCAGGTCGGGCTGCCTGCTCAACGGCCATATCCGGAAGATGCGCTCGCCATAACGGCGCCCCAGCCAGTAGGAGGTGGCGTCCCCCAGGACGGCGCCGCCCGCGATCGCCAGATAGACCGACCAGAAATCGAGAACGCCCGCGCCCACAAGCGCACCGGTCGCGGTCAGCATGACGACGCCGGGAATGAGAAGCCCGACGAGCGTCAGCCCCTCCGCAAACGCCATCAGGAAGATGATGGCTTCCGCCCAGTCCGCATGCGCTTCGATGAAGGCGGCGAGAGCGGCCCCATGGGCTGCGAAGTCGGGTAGTCCCGTCAGCAAGGCGTTTGTGCCCGCGTCGTCTCAACCCTTGCAGGGCGCTGGCTGACGGCGAGCCGTCGATGCAGGTCGGTCATGAGAAGCGTTAAGTCCTTTTCCAAGTCGGTGAAGCCGTCGAAGTCCCAAAACGCGATCACGCCCTTCGGCGAAATCGCAGGTGGCAAGAACCGGCATCCTGGCCACGTCTCCGTCGGCAGATTGGTCCAGCTCCAAGCGAAACACAGCTGGACTTGCCTTCACGATCATTCAAGTCCGCTCCGCACGGTTTTTCGCATGCGGCGGTTCGGTGGTTCACCTGCTCGTCCGCCGATGGCACCGCCAGCTTGTCCTGATCACGTTCGGTCTGCCGGCCACAGCCCCGCAGCGTCTCCGCAGTGCAGCCGATCCTCGCCGCGATCGGGCCGCACGCTCGCGGACGTCGGGGTCGTATGTGGGTGATGCCTGTCTCGTCATCATGCCCCCGTCCGCTCAAGACACGGGGCCTCCCGGATGACCGGGACAGTTCAGTATTCTTATAGATTTACAGTCATAATAAAAATTACCCCGAATATATCGTACAATGGTGTTCATTGAATGCGTTTGAATTCAAATATTCTTTCTTTATCGATATTGGTGATGTCCTTTCGATATGGGTGTATGCTTCCAGCGCGCGCAAAGCCTCAGTCACCGATTATCAAGGTTACGACATTTCTCCGGTCATACCAACAATGCAGAAGACTTGGCTACGCGTGTCCTTCCAGCCAGTGGGAGGCAGTTTATTACTCAATGGAACAAGGAAGAATGACATGCTGCAATTGAAAAGGCGGTTGTGTTGGTTGCCAGTCCTCGGGGATCGGGCATTTTCATTACTTCCCATGCTTACCCTGCTACTGGCGATGGGTATAGCAGGCTCTGGCAAGGCCGTCGCGACGACTGCGGCCGAGTTCTATGGTGTCGTCGAGATTGGAAGCCGCGGTATCCGCGGCTTCGCATTCGATCTCGACAGCGCCAAACGGCAGGAGTGCCAGGCGGATGAAGAACGTTACACCGCTTGCCTCAACCTGCGTTCAACTCAGCCAAGAAACGTGAGCCCGGGTCAGTCCGACGACATCAAAAGAACGGTCGCCGCCATCGCAGCGACGGTGGAGGACCTGCAGCAGTTCGGCGTACCGTCACGCAACCTGTACATCGTTGGCAGCAGCGGTGCCGCGAAAGGCGAGATGCGCGGTGATTGCTCAGGGGGCTGGCTGAGCGCCCGCTGCCGGCGGGGCCACCCGCGCATTGGGGGTGGCCGGCGATCGGGTATTGCGCGGCGACTCGGGATATGAGTCAACGTCTCTATGACGGTTCCGCC
>JBKHVJ010000157.1:0-8498 GCA_046570145.1 Alphaproteobacteria bacterium | reverse complement strand
CGCGACCGGCTGACGCAAATGAACCGCTACCTGTGGGTTCCCGGCACGAGACAGGCGATCGACGAGGTGGCGGCGCTGCTTTCCAAGGCCGGTGGCGTTCTGACCGCCATCGAATCGGCCGTCGCCGAGGAAGACACCCTGCGCGCCGAGGCAATGGCCGCCAATGCCGCCGGTATCGCCGCCAATCTCGGCGAGATCCGCCGCCGGGCGGAGGCCGGGACCCAGGCGTTGCGCGGCACGCTGACCGACGGGCTGTCGGGCTACACCACGGTCGCCCTGTGGATCGGCGGTGCGGTCCTGCTGGCCGGGCTGCTGGCGCTCTGGCTGGTCCAGCGCAGCGTGGCCGCGCCGATGAAGAGCATGGCGACGGCAGTGACGGCGCTGGCCGCCGGCCGCACCGACGTGACGCTGCCGTCGCTGACCGGCCAGGACGAGATCGCCGCCATGGCCCGTGCGGTGGAGTCCCTGCGCACCACCGCCGAAGACACCGAGCGCGAGCGCCGCGACGCAGAGGTGGAGCACACCCGCTTGCTGCGTGAAAAGGCGCTGGCCGAGGCGGCAAGCCGGGCCAAGAGCGATTTCCTGGTCAATATGGGCCAGGAACTGCACGGCCCCCTGACCGAGATCGTCAACGCCAGCCAGTCGCTGATGACCGATCTGCACCGGCTGGGCGTGGACGAGCTGGCGACCGACGTCGAACATATCCAATGGACCGGAGAGCAGTTGACCACCCTGGTCGATGCCCTGCTGGACTATGCGAAGATCGAAGCCGGGGCGATGGACGTCTGCCTGCAGGACTTCGACATCAACCGGCTGCTGACCGAAGCGCGCGAGCGGTCGATGCCCGCCGCCGATCTCTACGGCAACACGCTGGAACTGATCGTCCCGACCGGGCTCGGGCAGATGCATTCCGACTTCACCAAGGTGCGGCAAACCTTGCTGAACCTGCTCGACAATGCCTGCAAGTTCACGCAGGAGGGGACCGTCACCCTGTCGGCAGAAAAGATGGAGCGCAACGGCGCCCGCTGGTACCGCTTTACCGTGGCCGATACCGGCCGCGGTTTCCCCAGCGCGCAGACCGGGCGGATGTTCCAGCCCTTCGTCCAGGGGGCCGGCAACGGCGCCGTCGCAACGCGCGGTCAGGGCAAGCCGCGCGGCGCCGGGCTGGGGCTGACGCTGGTCGGCCATTACACCGCGATGCTGGGCGGCGAGATCGAGGTGGCGAGCGAGCCCGGCCAGGGCACCCGCATCACCATTGCGCTGCCCGCCGTCTACGAGACGCCGGCGGAAGAGCGCGCGCTGCAGGTGGAGGCGGTCGGGAATGCCAAGCCGCTGCTGCGGGTCGCCTCGCTGAAGCCGGCCGGCCATCTTGCCAGCAGCGGCTCGATGACCCCGATCGGGCCGTAATCGGGCCCCCTGACGATCAAAGACGCGGGCGCGCAGTATCTTCCGGCGCGTCCTTGTCGTCGACCGGCTGACCGTATTTCATCCGCCGCATCTTCTCCGCCACCCGCGCGATCTCGTCGGGCGGCAGCATCACCGGTTCGCCAAACTGCTGGGCATAGAGATACTGGCGGGCCAGCGTCTCGACCTCCACGGCCAGGGACAGGGCGGACTGAACACTCGTTCCCAGCACGATCATGCCGTGATTGGCGAGAAGACAGGCGAGCCGACCGTCCAGCGCCGTCAGGGCGTGGTCCGACAGCTCCTGTGTGCCGAAGGTGGCGTAAGGGGCGCAACGGATCGAATCGCCGCCGGCCAAGGCCACCATGTAATGGAAAGAGGGAATGCCACGGCCATGCACCGCCAGCGCGGTCGCGAAGGCCGGATGGGCGTGGAGGATGACCGTCACGTCCGGCCGCGCCCGCAGGATGTCGCGATGAATCCGCCATTCCGACGACGGCCGGCGGTTGCCCAGATAGGTGCCGTCGAAGCCCATCTCGACGATGTCGTCCGGGATCATCGCGTCATAGGGCATGCTGGTCGGCGTGATCAGGAATCCGCTCTCGACCCGGTGCGACAGGTTGCCAGACATGCCCTGGTTGATGCCGAGCCGGTTCATGGCGAGGCAACCGTCGATCACGGCCTGGCGTTCGGCAAGCTGGGTGGTCATGGCGGGCGCGTCCGGGGTGGTGGGAGCGCCAAGGGGGCCATGGAGTTTGGTGGGGGTCAAGGGGAACCGCTGCCGTCGGCGTCAGCCCCCCACCTGACCTCCCCCACCCAGCGGTGGAGAGTTGGGCAGGGGGCATTACGCTGTCGAAGCCTACTCCGCCGGCGTCCCGTGATGACGGCCGTGGCTCACCTTCTCGCCGGTGACGTCTTCGACCCACAGCGAATGGTGCTCGCGCGCCCATTGCAGCTCGACCTGACCGTCGCCCATGGCGTCGAAAGCGCCTTCCATGCCGACGGAGCCGATGTAGATGTGCGCCAGGATGATGGCGATCATGATGATTGCAATCGCGGCGTGGGCCAGTTGGTAGAGCTGCAGTTCCTCCAGCGTGGCGAAGCTGAAGGGGAAGATCAACTGCACGCCGGTGAAGCCCAGCGCCGCACCGCCGACCACGGTGGACCAGAAGATGACCTTCTGACCGCCGTTGAACTTGTGCGCCGGCGGGTGGACACCCTTGGAGAACAGGCCCCCCGCCTTCAGGAACCAGGTCAGGTCATGGCGCGACGGAATGTTGTGCCGGGCCCACATGACGAAGATCAGCGCCACGCCCAGGATGAAGGCGAAGCCCAGGAAATTGTGCGCCAGCTTGCCGTAATGGGTGAAGGTGGCGAAGGGCTCCGGACCGACCAGAGGCAGCAGCGTGTAGCGGCCGTACAGCACGTTCAGACCGGAGATGGCGAGCACGACGAAGCTGCCGGCGGTCAGCCAGTGCACGCCGCGCTCGAAAGCGTTGAAGCGCTGGATGGTGCGGCCGGTCTTCTCGCCGTCGATGCGGATGCGGCCGCGGACCAGGAAGAACAGCACCAGCAGCGCCATGATGCCGGCGAGCACCCAGGTGCCATATTGGCTGAGCGGCCCGTTGCGCACCGCGCGCCAAGCCTCGCCCTCCGACTGGATCAGGACGCCGGCCTGCTTGTTGGGGATGGAGACGGTGCCCTGCTCGCCCAGGCGGATGCCGTGCCAGCTTTCCGCCACGCTCTTCCCCGGAATCTGGGTCGGCACCGGCGGCGCTTCGCGGTCGATTTGCCGGGTATCGGTCTGCTGATCCACCGGACCGCCGACGCGGACGCTGGACTGGGCGGCGGCCGGCAGCGCGACGCCACCGGCAAGGCCGATCCCGAGCAGCAGAGCGGCGAAAGCCGCCTTCATGCGATGACCTTCCATCGGACGCTCCCTATCGCACACCCTGATAGGCGGCGCGCTGTTGCAGCGCGCGCACCTCGTCCGCGGTGCGCGGCGTGTCTGCCGCACCCCGGTAGACGCCCTTGTCCAGATGGATCGGGCGCGGGGTCGCATCCTCCTGGCACGCGGCCAGGAGGAGCGAAGCGCCGAACGCCAGCAGGACAGTGCGCGTCCCCGCCGTCGTCACCGTCACAGCCCCTGCTTCTGCATGGGCAGGCCGCCGGCCGCACCGCCGGTGCCCTGGAACAGCGATCCGCCGGACTGTCCGCGCTCCTGTCCGGACTTGGTCTGATAGGCGGTGCCCCAACCCCAGGCGCCGGACCCGAAGCCGCGGGCGGTCACGCGCTCGCGGTAGATGTCCGACACCTTGTCGGCGTCACCGGCCAGCAGCGCCTTGGTCGAGCACATCTCGGCGCAGAGCGGCAGCTTGCCTTCGGCCAGACGGTTGCGGCCGTACTTCTTGAACTCGGCTTCCGAATTGTCGGCCTCCGGCCCGCCCGAGCAGAAGGTGCACTTGTCCATCTTGCCGCGGGTGCCGAAGTTGCCGGCCTGCGGGTACTGCGGCGCACCGAACGGGCAGGCATAGAAGCAATAGCCGCAGCCGATGCACAGATCCTTGTTGTGCAGGACCACGCCTTCGGCGGTCTGGTAGAAGCAGTCGACCGGGCAGACCGCCATGCAGGGCGCGTCGGAGCAGTGCATGCAGGCGACCGAGATCGTCCGCTCCCCCGGCTTGCCGTCGTTGATGGTCACGACGCGGCGGCGGTTGATGCCCCAGGGCACCTCGTTCTCGTTCTTGCAGGCGGTGACGCAGGCGTTGCACTCGATGCAGCGCTCGGCGTCGCACAGGAATTTCATCCGGGCCATGGTTCAAACTCCTGCGCGTCAGGCCGCCTGGATGCGGCAAAGGGTGGTCTTGGTTTCCTGCATCTGGGTCACCGAATCGTAGCCGTAGGTGGTCGCCGTGTTGGCGGCCTCGCCCAGCACGATCGGGTCGGCCCCGGCCGGGTACTTGGAGCGCAGATCCTGCCCCTGGTACACGCCGCCGAAATGGAAGGGCATGAAGGCGACGCCGCGGCCGACACGCTCGGTCACCATGGCCTTGACCTTCACCTTGCCCTTTTCCGGGCCTTCCACCCACACCATCTGGCCGTCCTTGATGCCGGCGTTGTTGGCATCGAACGGGTTGATCTCGACGAACATGTCCTGCTGCAGCTCGGCCAGCCAGGGGTTGGAGCGCGTCTCGTCGCCGCCGCCCTCATACTCGACCAGTCGGCCGGAGGTGAGGATGATCGGATACTCCTTCGACACATCGCGGTCCTGGATGGACTTGTAGAGCGTCGGCACGCGCCAGGACTTGGTGTCCTTGTAGGTCGGGTAGCTGGCGACCAGATCGCGGCGCGGGGTGTAGAGCGGCTCGCGGTGGATCGGAACCGGGTCCGGGAAGTTCCAGGCGACGCAGCGCGCCTTGGCGTTGCCCGGCGGGTTCAGGCCGTGCTTGATCGCCACGCGCTGGATGCCGCCCGACAGGTCGGTGGTCCAGGACACGGCGCCGATCTTGTCGCCGCCGATCTTCTGGATGACGGCCAGCTCCTCCGGCGTCAGGTCCGCGTCGAAGCCCAGCTTCTGGAGCATCGCCATGGTGACTTCCGGATAGCCGTCCTTGATCTCCGACCCTTCCGGATAGGAGCCCTCGGCCAGCAGCGTCACGCCGTTGCGCTCGACGCCGAAGCGGGCGCGGAAGGCGCCGCCGCCCTGGGCGACCGGCAGCGAGGTATCGTACAGGTTGGCGGAGCCCGGATGCTTCATCTCCGGCGTGCCCCAGCAGGGCCACGGCAGGCCGAAGTAATCGCCGTCGCACGGACCGCCGACGGCGCGCAGGGTCGTCTTGTCGAAGGTGGCCTGATGCTGCATGTGCAGCTTCAGACGCTCCGGCGACTGGCCGGTGTAGCCGACGGACCACATGCCGCGGTTCCACTCGCGGGTGATGTCCTCGATCGCCGGGACGGTGCCCTCGACCTTGATGTTCTTGAACAGCGGCCCGGCAAAGCCGAACTTCTTCGCGAACAGGTACATGATCTCATGGTCCACCTTCGATTCGAAGAGCGGCTCCATGATCTTGTCGGACCACTGGACGGACCGGTTGGACGCGGTGCGCGACCCGACCGTCTCGAACTGGGTGGCGGCCGGCAGCAGGTAGAAGTTGTCCTTGCGGTCGGGCAGCACGGCGGTCATCGTCGGGAACGGATCGACGACGACCAGCAGCTCCAGCTTCTCCATCGCCTTCTTCATGTCGGGCAGACGGACCTGGCTGTTCGGCGCGTGGCCCCAGAAGACCATGCCCTTGACCGGATTCGGCTGGTCCAGGTTCTCCTTGGCTTCCAGGACGCCGTCGAACCAACGGGACATCGGGATGCCGGTGGCCTCCATCAGCTTCTTGTCCCTGAAGCGGGCCAGCACCTCGTCGTACGGCACGTCCCAGACGCGCGCCCAGTGGCGCCACGCCCCCTCGGCCAGACCGTAGTAACCGGGCAGGCTGTCGGAGGTGACGCCGAAGTCGGTCGCACCCTGCACGTTGTCGTGGCCGCGGAAGATGTTGGTACCGCCGCCGGCGACGCCGACATTGCCCAGCGCCAGCTGCAGCACGCAATAGGCGCGGGTGTTGTTGTTGCCGATGTGGTGCTGGGTGCCGCCCATGCACCAGACCAGCGTACCCGGACGGTTGGAGGCCAGCGTGCGGGCGACGCGCTGCAGCTGCGAGCCCGGAACGCCGGTGACCCGCTCAACCTCTTCCGGCGTCCACTTGGCAACCTCGGAACGGATGTCGTCGAAGCCGTAGACGCGCTTGGCGATGTAGTCCTTGTCCTCCCAGCCGTTCTGCAGAACATGCCAGAGGATGCCCCAGACCAGCGCCACGTCGGTGCCCGGACGGAAGCGGATGTATTCGTCGGCCTTGGCGGCGGTGCGGGTGAAGCGCGGATCGGCGACGATCAGCGGCGCGTTGTTCTGCTCCTTCGCCTTCAGCACATGCATCATGGCGACGGGGTGCGCCTCGGCGGCGTTGGAACCGATGAAGAACAGCGCGCGCGACTTCTGGATGTCGTTGTAGCTGTTCGTCATGGCGCCGTAGCCCCAGACGTTCGCCACGCCGGCCACGGTGGTGGAGTGGCAGATGCGCGCCTGATGGTCGACGTTGTTGGTGCCCCAGAACGCCGCGAACTTGCGGAACAGATAGGCCTGCTCGTTGCTGTGCTTGGCCGAGCCCAGCCAGAACACCGAATCCGGGCCGGACTGCTCGCGGATCGACAGCAGCTTGGAGCCGACCTCCTCGATCGCCTGGTCCCAGCTGATCCGGGTCCACTTGCCGTCGACCATCTTCATCGGATAGCGCAGGCGGCGGTCGCCGTGGGCGTGCTCGCGCACCGAGGCACCCTTGGCGCAGTGCGCGCCCAGATTGATCGGGCTGTCGAAGCCGGGCTCCTGCCCGATCCAGACACCGTTCTGCACCTCGGCCACCACGGTGCAGCCGACGGAGCAGTGGGTGCAGATCGACTTGACCTGCTTGACGGGCGCGCCGGCGACGACCGCCGCGGTGGCGGCGTCGGCCTTCTTCACCATGCCGAACGGCATCGTGGACGCGAGCGCGGCGCCACCGGCGGCGATGCCGGAGGTGCGCAGGAAGGCGCGGCGGTCCACCGTGACGCCAGTGGCGGAGGCCAGCGTCTGGGTCAGGGTGCGGGCAAGGTGACGGCCGCCCGAGGTGGCCGAGCTTTTCTTGATGAGCATCGGGGCGTTCCTCTTAGAAGCGGCTCAGTTCGTAGACCCGACGGACATGGTCGGTCTCGCGGTAGCCGGTGGAGGCGGTCTCCGCCGGAGCGGCTTCCGCGGTCCCGCCGGTGGCGGTCACCCCGGCGACGACGGCGCCCAGCGCGCCGACGCCCAGGCCGGCGACGCGAAACAGGTCGCGCCGGGCGAGCGATGTATCCGTGTTCTGCTTGGCAGCTTCTTCTTTGGCTTTGACCGCGTTCCGCGTCATGGCTTCGCTCCTCACCTTTACGCCGCAAGGTCGAAGGCGCGCGCCTCGACCGCCAGATAACTTCGTCCGACCGCACCGACCGCCCGGTAGAAGCGGGCCGACGGCGAGGTCTCCAAATCCGCGAAGAACCGCCCGGCCCAGGAGCCGACATGGCGGTCGAAGAATGCCCGCTGCGCGTCGAGACCGACCGTGCCGCCGTCCTCAGGCGCGAATTCGCCGGCGATCAGGCCGGCCATCATCTCGCACAGCGCTGCGATGTGATCCTCCGGTTCCGTCACGCCGTCGGCGCGGGCGATGCCGAGCCGCGCCATGTCGACGCGCAGCTCAGCCAGCGGCTTCTCGTTCAGGAAGCCGGTCAGATAGTAGGAGCCGTAGGGAGTGCGCTCGCTGCCGCCGACACCGATGAAGAGGGTGGTGAACTCCTCCTCCACCGCGGCGGGATCACTGCCGCGCGCCGCTTCGGCCAGCTGGTCGAGCGCCGCGCCGAACTCGCCGCCCTCCCCCGCCACGCCGGCCAGCGCGGCCAGGAAGTCCGCGTCGGGGGCGCGCGACAACAGGCGGGCCAGCAGGCCGTACACCTGTGCACGCAGCAGCTCCTCCTCCGCGACCGCGGGGGGAACAGTATGATCGACGGCCCTGGACACGCGCCGCAAACTCCTCCCGGACACACAGACGGGGATGCCGGCGTCCGCGGTCACGCCGCGCGCCGTCCGTTGGCCCCATCCGAAACCACTTTTGATGCACCTGCGAAAAGCCGTTGCCTTACAGTGGCTTAGCATTGCGCTCGCAGATAATAGAAGGACTGAACCTATCCTTTTGTCAACTAAGGACGCGTCCGGAAGAGCGGACAAATGAATCTTTGTCGCTGCGCTATGCTCGCGCTAACAGAGCGCCCCTTAGTTTCGAACGGGTCTAATCCGGCGCGACGATCGGTCGCAATCTGAGAGGAATATTGCGAGGGGAGAGGGGGAGGTGCGCGGCGGCTTCCCCCTCTCTCCCCGGGGAGAGGGGGAAGCATCGCGTGGATAAAAGGGGTGATGGGGACTGCGTGCGGAATGACGAGGTTCCGCACCGCGTCCCCCTCACCCTAACCCTCTCCCCGGGGGGGAG
>JBKHVJ010000156.1:0-8174 GCA_046570145.1 Alphaproteobacteria bacterium | reverse complement strand
ATCTCGACCAGTATATCCGTTTCCTGATGGCGCTTTTCTTCGTGGTGGCGCTGATCATGGTGGTCGCCTGGGTGATGCGCCGCGTCGGCATGGCCGGCGGCACCATGCGCGGCCGCTCCCGCCAGCGCCGGCTGAGCGTGGTGGAGGCGCTGCCGATCGACGCCAAGCGGCGGCTGATCCTGATCCGCCGCGATGACCGCGAGCATCTCATTCTGCTGAGCGCCAACGGCGACCTGCTGGTCGACAGCGCGCCGGCCGGCGGTTTCGACAGCGCGTTGGCCAAGTCGGCCGACACCGCCCCCGCCACCTCGCCCGCCGTCCCGGTCGCGGCGGGGAGCCAGCCGCGATGAGGCCGTTCCTCCTCCGCCGACTGGCGGACTGCTGGGCCGGCTGCTGGAAGCCGCTGTCCGCCGGGCTGCTTCTCGCACTGGCCGTCGGTGTCTTCGCCGGCCTCAGCGCCGGGCCGGTCCTGGCGCAGAGCCTGACCTTCGACCTGGGCGACGCCGGCGGTACCGCCACCGGCCGCATCGTCCAGATGGTGGCGCTGATCACGGTGCTGTCGCTGGCTCCGTCGATCCTGATCATGATGACTGCCTTCACCCGCATCGTCATCGTGCTGTCCTTCCTGCGCAACGCACTGGGCGTGCAGCAGGTGCCGCCGACCACGGTGATGATGTCGCTGGCCCTGTTCCTGACCTTCTTCGTCATGGCCCCGGTGTTCGAGCGCAGCTACACCCAGGGCATCCAGCCGCTGATCAATCAGGAAATCGACGAGATGGAGGCGTTCCGCCGCACGGTGGCGCCGCTGCGCGAGTTCATGCTGAACCACACCAGCGAGAAGGATCTGCGGCTGTTCATGGACATGGCGCGCATCCAGTCGGTGCCGGAGCCGTCCGACATGCCGCTGCACGTCCTGGTCCCCGCCTTCATGATCTCGGAGATCAAGCGCGGGTTCGAAATCGGCTTCCTGCTGTTCCTGCCCTTCCTGATCATCGACATGGTGGTGTCGTCGATCCTGATGTCGATGGGCATGATGATGCTGCCGCCGACCATGGTCGCCATCCCGTTCAAGATCATCTTCTTCGTGCTGGTCGACGGCTGGTACCTGATCGCCGGATCGCTGGCCCGCAGTTTCGGCACGCTCTGAGGAACGGATACGGGCGAAAGCCACACGCTTAGGGTGAACTACCCTGCGCACTTCGTCGCATCCCCCACGCTTGGACCGCGCCGCGCAAGCGGGCGCTGGCGTCCGCCGTCGTAAACGCGTATGAGGAAGCCGATGAGCGCAGGCGGGGGACCGGCAAGGGGGCCGGACCGCCTGATGGATCCGACCTGTCGCGACCGCCGGACCGGGGTTCGACAGTCCGGGCCGTACCGTCGCACCGGGCGCCATCGCAACGACGGACCAACCTCGGACCGCAACCACCGCATGACTGACACCGCTTTGAAGGCCGCGCCGCCCGACACCGGCAAGCTCGCGACGCTGACCCTGGGCGCGCTCGGGGTCGTTTTCGGCGACATCGGCACCAGCCCGCTCTACACGCTACGCGAATGCTTCGGCGGCGAGCACGGGCTGGCACTGACCCCCGACAACATCCTCGGCATCATGTCCCTGGTGTTCTGGGCCCTGATGATGGTCGTCACCGTCAAGTATGTGGGCTTCGTCATGCGGGCCGACAACAAGGGCGAGGGCGGCATCCTGTCCCTGCTGGCTCTGGCGTCGAAGACGCGGCCGGATGCGTCGGGCAGGCTCACGCTGCTGACCGCGCTGGGGCTGTTCGGGGCCGCGCTGTTCTACGGCGACGGCATGATCACCCCGGCGATGTCCGTGCTGTCCGCGGTCGAAGGCCTGGAAGTGGCGGAGCCGGCGCTGGAGTCGGTCGTGGTGCCGCTGACCGTCGCCATATTGATCGCCCTGTTCGCCATCCAGAGCCACGGCACCTCGCGCGTCGGCGCACTGTTCGGCCCGATCATGCTGGCATGGTTCTCCACGCTCGGCATCCTCGGGCTGATCGAAGTGATTCAGCAGCCGGGCGTCCTGGTCGCCTTCAACCCGCTATACGCCATTTCCTTCTTCGCCAACCACGGCGTGGCCGGATTCCTGGTGCTGGGAGCCGTGGTGCTCGCGGTGACCGGCGGCGAGGCACTCTATGCCGACATGGGCCATTTCGGCCGCCGGCCGATCCAGGTGGCCTGGCTGGCCGTGGTGCTGCCGGCTCTCCTGCTCAACTATCTGGGCCAGTGCGCGCTTCTGCTGAGCGATCCGTCGGCTGTGCGCAGCCCCTTCTATCTGCTGGCGCCGGAATGGGGGCTCTATCCTCTGATCGGACTGTCGACGGCCGCCACCGTCATCGCCAGCCAGGCGGTGATCTCCGGCGTCTTCTCCCTGACCCGGCAGGCGGTGCAGCTGGGTCTCTGCCCACGCCTGGACATTCGCCACACCTCGAACGAGGAGGAGGGGCAGATCTACATCCCCCGCGCCAATTGGGGCCTGCTGGCCGCGGTGCTGGGGCTGGTGGTGCTGTTCCAGTCCTCCAGCCGGCTCGCGGCCGCCTACGGTATCGCGGTGACCGGGGACATGATCATCACCACCACCCTGTTCCTGGTGGTGGCGCGCCGCCGCTGGAACTGGAGTCTGCCGCTCTGCCTCGGCGTCGGGGCGGTGTTCCTGACCATCGAGATCTCCTTTTTCGCCGCCAACGCGGTGAAGATCCCCCATGGCGGCTGGGTGCCTCTGGTGATCGCCGTCCTCACGCTCGGCCTGATGGCCACCTGGCGCCGCGGCCGCGCGGTTCTGACGATGCGGCTGGCCGAGGAGTCGCTGCCGCTCGACGCCTTCATCAAGCGGCAGGCGAAATCCTCCGACATCCTTCGGGTGAAGGGCACGGCGGTCTTCATGACCTCCAGTTCCAACACCGTGCCCATCGCGCTGCTGCACAACCTGAAGCACAATCAGGTCCTGCACGAGCGCGTCGTCTTCGTCACCGTGGTGGTGGAGGACGTGCCGCGCGTTCCCGCCAAGGACCGCGTGGTGGTGGAGGGGCTGGCCGAAGGCTTCTACCGCATCACCGTGCGCTACGGCTTCTCGCAGGAACCGAACATCCCGAAGGCGCTGCGGCTGTGCAAGGCGTTCGGACTGGAGTTCGACGTGATGGCGACCTCCTTCTTCCTCGGCCGTGAAACGTTGATTCCGAAGATGAACTCGCAGATGGCGCTGTGGCGCGAGAAGTTGTTCGTCGTGATGTCCCGCACATCGGTCAGTGCCACCGACTTCTTCAAGCTGCCCCCCAACCGCGTGGTGGAGTTGGGCACGCAGGTGCAGTTGTAGGGCTGGCATGGCGGCCTGCCCCCGTGTCCACTCGTGGGACCGGGGGCGGCAGCAACTCGGAAGACTTACCTCCTCCGAGCAAAGAAAATGGATGTCCTGTCGGAAAATGCCTGTGATCCGACCGGAAACCTCCCCCGTAACGGTGGTGTGTCCGCGGGAAGCGGACCTTCACCGATAAGAGGGAATGCTATGAAGAAGGTTGCCACCGTGGCGATCGCCACCCTTCTTTTTGCCGGTTGCGCCAATGCCGCCATGGAAAAGATGGTCGGCGGCGCGCCGATGTACCCCAGCAAGACCATCGTTGAGAACGCGTCCCAGTCGAAGGACCACACCACGCTCGTCGCCGCCGTGAAGGCCGCAGGGCTGGTCGACACGCTGAGTGGCAAGGGCCCCTTCACCGTCTTCGCCCCCACCGACGCGGCCTTCGCCGCCCTGCCCGCCGGCACCGTCGACACGTTGCTGAAGCCGGAGAACAAGGGCCAGCTGACCAAGGTGCTGACCTATCACGTCGTCCCCGGCAAGCTGGACGCCAAGGACCTCGTGGCCGACATCAAGAAGGGCAACGGCAAGGCGATGCTGAAGACGGTGGAGGGCATGCCGCTGACCTTCACCCAGTCCGGCGACGCCGTGATGGTCGCCGATGCGTCCGGCAACATGGCACGCGTCACCATCGCCGACGTCCAGCAGTCGAACGGTGTGGTCCACGTCATCGACAAGGTTCTGCTGCCGAAGTAACGGTGCGGAAGGGGCGGCGGGACGGGTTCGTTCCCCCCGCAGGGTAGGTCCCGCCGCCTCAGAACCTTCATCAGGACGTCGGTTTGTCCGCCGCCTGCTTGCCCCCGCGGTATTCCTTCAGGAACTTCTTGAACATATCCACTTCCGCCACGCGGGAGCGGATGGTTCCAACATCGATCAGGCCCATCGCCTGTTCCGGGCGGGTCAGGATCCGGAAGGCATCCTCGTTCGGCCCGCCCTTCATCGACCCTTCGAAATCCTTCTTCAGCAGGTTCAGCCCGTTGCCGTCGCCGGCCAGCGCCAGCGCGACCGCACGGTTCAGCACCAGCTGCGACATGTTGGGGTCCAAGGGCTTGCCGGGCGTCGGCGGTGGTCCGATCACCTTGTTCAGCGCCAGCGCCGCGGCATCCCACTTCTGGCCCTTCCAAGCAATGTCGACGCGCAGCAGGTTGGCATTGGTGCTGTCGTCCTGCGCCAGCAGTTGCATCGCCTCGTCGCCGCGGTTCAGTTCGGCCAGCGCCTTGGCCTGCATCAGCCGACGTTCGGCGGCCAGATCGGCCGGCAGACCGGCGATGTTGGACAGTTCCAGCGCCTTCAGCGCCTCTTCCGGCTTGTTGTCGAGAAGACGGACGGAGGCGAGGCGCGTACCGATCCGCGCCTTGTCCAGACCGGACAGGCGGAATTCCACCTGATGCTGCAGCAGGTCGGCGGCCCGGTTCAACAGGTCGATGGAGATCAGACGCTCCGCCAGTTGCCGGATAATCTCGTCGCCGGCCTCACCCACCGGGGTCAGCTCCCGGAACTGGTCGTAGAGCTGCAACGCATCCAGCGTCGGCAAACGCTGCGCACCATCCTTGAACAGGTCGGCGAAGATGCGCGACATCTCCTTGGTGATCGCCTCCGCCCGCGGCGTGTCGGCGACCAGTGCCGCCGTTTCCTTCATGGTATTGAAGCCCTTGGCATATTCGCCGCCGGCGATCAGCACCTCGCCCATGCGCGAGCGGATCTGCATTTCCAGGTCGTCGCCGCGCCATGTGAAGGTCAGGCCGGCCAGTTGCTCCGCCGCCGCGGTCGGCGACATCTTGCCTTCGGAAAGCTCCAGGTTGGTCAGCGCCAGCCCCGCCTTTGCGCGGTAGAACCGGTCATAACTGTTGTAGGCGGCGGTCAGCTGCTCGCGTGCCTGATCGGTCTCGCCGGTCTGGGCATAGAGCAGGCCGCGCAGATACTGGGTCTGCGGGTTCTCCTCCTGCTCCGGGCCGCTGTGTTCGATCACGCGGTCGAACAGCCGCTTGGCGGTGGCGGTGTCGCGGGTCTCCAGTGCCGCCTCAGCCGCCCGCAGTCCGAGCTTGCCGATCATCGGATCCGGATAGCCGTTCAGGATCTGGCCCGATGCCTTGAAACCGGCCATCGCCTTCGGCCAGTCGCGCCGGTCGGCGGCGATGGCGGCACGCCACAGATTGGCTTCCGGGTTGTTGGCCAGCGATGGAATCGACAGGTCGGCCTCGCCGCCCTCCAGGTCGCCGGCCAACACACGGGCGGCCCCACGCAGCGCGCGGAATTCCGGCCAACCCTCCAGGTCCGGCTGGTTCTGCTGCAGCACGTCCAGCAGGCCCAGCGTCTCCTGACCGAAACCGTTGGCGAAATAGAAGCGGGCGAGGTCGAGCTGCGCCTTTGCCCGCTCCGACTCCGGAGCGTTGACGACGGCGAGCTGGAGATCCTGGCGCGCCTGGGTGAAGTTGTCCAGATCGCCGTGCTTCCAGGCCGGCAGGTTGAACAGTCGGCGACCCTGCGCCTGGGCCGGCTGCGCCTTCGGCGGCTCCATGGACGAGGCACCGCCGGTCGGCGGAACGGGCTGCGGGACGGCGGCAAGCTGCGGCGGCACCGGCTGCGGCGCAGTTTGCTGTGCCGGGGCGGATCCGGGCATGGTGGCGGCTGGTGGTGACACGGCCGGATTGCCGGCATCGGCGGCAGGCGACAAGTGCAGGCCGCCGGCGGTGGTCAGCTCCACCCCCTCCTTGATCGCGCGGACCGTCACATTGTCGGAGATCGGCCTCACCACAACGCCCTGGTAGGACGGCATGACCTCCAGATCCGGGTAGCGATGCGGCTCGGGCAGGCCGCGCTCCGGGCTGGGCAGCGGCACCACCTGGAGGCGGTCGCCGACGTCGGGATCGGCGAACTGGACGACATTCGCGGCGTCGGGGGCACGTACCAGCAGCCGGGCCCCCAGCAGGAAATCGGGATCCGGTTCGACCCGCAGGTCGCCGGCGCTGCCCATGTTGGCGGGACGGCCGGAGGACAGGATTCGCCAGGTGGTGCCCTGCCGCTCCACCGTCGGCCACACCATCGGACCGATCTTGGTGCGGAACACGCTGCCGCCGGTCGCCGGCACCGGCTCCACCGCCCCCATCAGCTCGGAACCGGGGCCGCTGAGCTTGCCGGCGCCGATGGGCATCGGTCGGTCGAACACGATGTAGAGCTGCCCGGCGCGCGGATAGACCGCGATGGACGACGGCCCGCCGGTCTCGAAGGTCAGAACCGGCCCCCTCGGCCCGGCCGCCGGTTGCGCATTGACATCCGTACGCGTCGCGGGTGCCGCCTTCGCTTCCGCCGGAGGTGCCGGTTGGGCGGTTACCACCGGCGCGGCGGCGGGTGTCGCCGTCGCCGCATTGGCGGCGGTGGCCGAGCGAATGGTCGTCGTCGACGCCACGATCGGCCCGTCGGTGGCCGGCGCCTGACTGCTCCCCTGGCCGCTCCCCTGGCCACTCCGGGCCGGCATCGCCCCTTGCGATCCGGCGGCCGGCGGCGCGGTCTCCGACTTCGGCAAGCCTGCGCGCGATCCCGGATTGCCGACCGACAGGATCACGGATTTGCCCGACGCGCTGTCGCTCACCTCGGCATCTTGCGGGACGGCCAGGGTAACGGCCAGCGCCCCGTCCGGCTGGCGGAAGGATTCCACGTTCTGGATGTTGCGCAGCTTCGCCTTCTCCACTGCCGACAGATCGGCGGCGCCGCCCTTTTCGAAGAAGACGGTCACAGCCGCCCCGTCGCGCTTGACCGAATAGCCGACCGGCGACGGCCAGTCGAAGGTCAGCCGGCTCTGGTCCGGCTGGTCCATACCCCGCACCCGCAACCGGCCCGCGGACGGGACCGGCTTGGCGGGCTCAGCCTTTTCGGGTTCGATCCTCGCCGATGCCGCCGCAGTGGATTGCGCCGCAGCGGGGGACAGGTCGATGGCGACTGCGTTGCCGTTGCGGAAGCTTTTCAGCGAGACCGGACGTTTCAGGTCGAATGAGACCGTCTTGCCGTCCGGCTCCACCCGGCCGCCAGCCAGATAATCGGGCAGCGCCCGCACCAGACGGTCCAACTGGGCGTCGATGGGCTCGGTGAAGGTGACGACCAGCCGGTCGCCGTCCACCGACGCGGTGTAATCCACCTTGCCGGGCCAGTCGAAGACCAGTCGTCCGAATTCCTTGTGGGTGCCGCCGCGCACCGGCACCGCGGCGGCGTCCGCCGGCAGAGGGGACAGCAGGACCGGCACGGCCAACAGCGCCACCGCGGCGGCACAGCCGCGCAGCCAGCGCTTCCTCCGATATGCCGACCTATCCGTCACCTCAATCCGCTCCTTCCTCTCGCACCACGATATCCAACGGCAGGCGTCCGCCGCCACCGCCTTCGACCGGCATCATCACCGCCCGCGCCACCAGATCGCGGCGATAGCCGGTCTCCCGCAATGCCGCCGAGACGGCGACCGCCCTGGTCAGCGCCCGTTCCCAGGCCACGCCGCCGGCCGGATCCTCGCGCTCGGCATGGCCGACCAGTTCGATCCGGTTGCCGATGCGGCCGATGACGGCGCCCAGCAGGAACAGCACCCGCCTCCCCTCCTCGGTGAAGGCGGCGCCGGTCGGGTCGAACATCCGCTCCCCCGGCAGGCGGATGACGACGCGGTCGTCCTCGCGCCGGACATCGACCACCGACAGTTCGGCGTTCGAGCGCAACTGGCTGCCCAGCAGGGCCGCCAGATAATGCAGGTCGATGGCCGCCCGCTGCTCCACCGCCTGAGCGTTGAAGGCTGCCGATGGATCGGCCGGCCGGTCGGACGGTGCGGCGG
>JBKHVJ010000155.1:0-32115 GCA_046570145.1 Alphaproteobacteria bacterium | reverse complement strand
GCACGCGTGAGGAGCCTTCGACGATGAGCGATTTCAGCGACGACCTCGACGATCTGGAAACCGCGGAAGACTTCCTGCGCTTCTTCCACGTCACCTACGACCAGCGCGTGGTCCATGTGAACCGTCTGCACATCCTGCAGCGCTTCCACGACTACCTGTCGGCGGACCATGGGATGGAGGGGCTGGACGACGAAGGCACGTCGGCGCGCTACCGCTTCCATCTGGAACGGGCGTACCAGGATTTCGTTGTCTCCAACGCCATCGCGGAAAAGACCTTCAAGGTCCACAAGGAAGAAGCGCGCAAGATGGCCGACCGCTTCGTCCCGCTGGACAGCCTGCTGGGGTCGCCGGTCGGTTGAGCCGCCCGCAGCGGTGAACCGGACCGGAGCAACGGACAGAAGGGGGCGCCGGCCGCGCCCCCTTCGCCGTCAGTGGATCTTGCGCTCGTTGGGGCCGTCGTCGCGCCGGTAGACATGGACGTGGTAGGCGGCCATCGGGTTCTCGTCGATATAGCGCAGCAGTTCCTGCTCCGTCCGCGGCGTGGCGTCGCGGATCAGCACCTGCCAGGCGGGCTCCATCGTCGCACGCATGGTCTCGTCGTGAGGGAGCATGATGAATCCGGCCCATTCAGGGTCGAAATCCGCCAGATAGCTCTTGGCGTAATGCTTCATCATCGCCGCGTCGTTGATGTTGACGCTCTCCATGTTTTCGAAACAGACACGCAGATCCATCGCCGTCCTCCTCATGGAATAGGGCGCGGCCCCGCCAATGGTCCGCAAGGGACGCGCGCAGGTCCGCGATGTTCGGTCCTGAAAACAGCATCGGGAGAGAGATGGTACGCCGACCGGGTGAAAAACAAGGGCGCACGATCTTTCCGCAAACGCCTGCGCCGCGCTGCACGCGCCGCCTGCCCATTGCGCCATGCATCGAGCGCAGACCGCACCATTGGTCATAATCCTGCGCTTTTTGGGTTCGCCGACTGCATGGCTCCTGTAGAATTCTTGTGACAGCACCCGCGCGAGTACGATGACAGACCTTACGCCTGCCTCCGACCAGCCCCTGCGCATCCTCATCGTCGAGGACGAAAGTCTCGCCGCCATGGCTTTGGAAGAGGTCCTGGGCATGCTGGGCTTCGCCGTCATCGGCATCGAGGACAATGCCGACGCCGCGATCGCGGCGGCCGAACGGCTGCGTCCCGACATCGTGATGATGGACATCCGCCTGCTCGGCCCCCGCGACGGGATCGACGCCGCCGCGGCCATCCGTGCCTGCACCGGCATCCGCTGCATCTTCACGTCCGCCTTCGCCGATGCCGAGACCCGGCACCGCGCCGCCGATTGCGAGCCTTTCGGCTTCGTCCGCAAGCCCTATTTCCCGGCGGAACTGCAGCGGGCGCTGGACCAAGCGGCGAATGTGTTGCGGGGCGGCTGATTGCCCCACCCAACCTCCCCCACTGGGCGGGGAGGGTTAGGGTGGGGGCATCCCCGACAACCGCTCCCCACCAAACAAATCGGCCCCCGCGCGTTGCCGCGCGGAGGCCGTCGAGTGTCTGGGGGAGACTCCAAAAGACCGATCAGCCGAACTTGTAGCTGATTCCGTAACCGCCGCGCGGATAGTCCCAGGCGATGTTGCCCTTGTCCTGGCAGACGACACGGCAGGTGCCGCATTCCAGACAGCCGTCGGTCACCAGCGTCACGCCGCCGGTCTCGTTCTTGCTGTAGCAGGCGGCAGGGCAGCAGAAGGTGCAGGCCTGCTTGTCGCAGCTCTTGCAGGCCTCCTCGCTCTTGATCTGGATGTGCGGCCGGCTTTCATCGACGATGTAGCGGTTCTGATAGAGCTTCTCTTCGACCTTCACCATGATGCTCATCGCACGGCCCTCACCAGCTTGATTGCGTCACCGACCAGTCCCATCACCGAGCGGCGCTTGACGAAGGACTTCATGATCTGCTTTTCCTTCGACTTCTTGTCGATGCTGTCCACGGTGAACCAGTTGTGGGCCGCCGCGGTGATTTCGTCGGGATAGGCGCCGAAGAACTGCTTGTTGCCGTGCATGATGCCGGGCAGCTCGCGATACTTCTTCAGGTCCTTCATGATGAAGCTGTCGTCCAGCTTCTTCTTGTAGGCGGCCAGGTTCGACGCGCTGTAGCCCTTGCCGGCGGCCTTCAGCTCGATCACCGTTTCCGCCGCCATGCGGCCCGAGGCCATGGCGAGGTTGGAGCCCTCGCGGTGGGCGGCGTTGTTGAAGTGGGCGGCGTCGCCGACCACCATCCAGCCGTCGCCGTAGAGCTGCGGAACCGCCTTGTAGCCGCCTTCCGGGATCATGTGGGCGGCATATTCCTTCATCTCCGCTCCTTCGATCAGCGGCTTGATGACGGGGTGGTTCTTCAGATCCTCCAGCATCTTGTAGGGCGGGCAGTCGCCGTTCTTGAAGTCGGAGATCAGGCAGCCGATGCCGATCGTCAGCGATTCCTTGTTGGTGTAGAGGAAGGCGGTGCCGACCATCCCCTTGGTCACCTTGCCCATGATCTCGATGACGACGCCTTCGTCCTCCTTGATGTCGAAGCGCTGCTGGATCAGTTCCGGATCGATGAAGAGGATTTCCTTCACCGCCAGCGCCACATTCTCCGGCGCCGCTTCGGCCTGAAGTCCGGCGCGCTTCGCCAGCAGGGCGTTGACCCCATCGGCCATGATGACGACGTCGGCGTGAATTTCCCCGCCCTCGCGGTCGGTGCGCACGCCGATCACCTTGCCGGACGGATCGCGGATCAGCTCCGTCACCGTGGTCTCGCAGATCTGCAGGCCGCCGACCTTGCGGATCTGCTCGCCCCACCATTTGTCGATGTTGGCACGGATGATGGTGTAGCGGTTCGGCTTGTCGCTGTTGAAGGCTTCCGAGCGGTAGTTGGTGCCGACATAGCTGTCGTCGCCCAGCAGCCAGACGCGCTGTTCGATGATGTGGCGCTCGGTCGGGCAGTCCTCCCGGAAGTCCGGGATGATCTTCTCCAGTTCATGGGCGTACATGATGCCGCCCTGGACGTTCTTGGCGCCGGGATACTCGCCGCGCTCAAGCTGCAGGACCTTCAGACCCTGCTTGGCCAGCGTGTAGGTCGCGGCATTGCCGGACGGGCCGGCACCGATGACGATGGCGTCGAACTTTTCGACCATGTCGACAGGCTCCTTTCTCGTCCGGCGGTCAGCCGGCCATGCGGTTGACGGACAGGCGGCGACCGAAGGCATCGGTCAGCGCCGGCAGGATCTTCAGCGCGTCGCCGACCAGCCCGAGATGGGCGAAGTCGAAGATCGTCGCGTTCGGATCGGTGTTGATCGCCAGGATCAGGTCCAACTTCTCCATGCCGACCCGATGCTGGATGGCGCCGGAGATGCCGGCGGCGATGTAGAGCTTCGGCCGCACCGTCTTGCCGGTCTGCCCGACCTGACGGTCGTTGGTGGCCCAGCCGGCCTGGACCAGCGGGCGGGTCACCCCGACCTCGCCGCCCAGCACCTTGGCGAGGTCGAAGACCAGCTTCATGTTCTCGACCTTGCCCATCCCCTTGCCGGCCGACACGATGATGTCGGCGAAGGCCAGCTGCGCCTCATTCTGTTCGCGGTCGGCGATGAAGTTCAGGACCTTGGTGACGATGTCCTCTTCGCGCAGGTCCGGCTGGATTTCGATGACGCGGCCGGTGCGGGCATCGTCGCGCTCCGGCATCGCCATGACGCGGGGGCGGACGGTGGCCATCTGCGGCCGGTAGGCCAGCGTCTGGATGGTGCAGAGCAGCGTGCCGCCGAAGGTCGGCCGGGTGGCGGCCAGCGAGCGGTTGTCGGCGTAGATGTCCAGTTCGGTGCAGTCGGCGGTCAGGCCGGTCGCCAGCGTGGTGGCGATGGCGCCCGCCAGGTCGCGGCCCAGCGTGGTGGCGCCCAGCAGCACGATCTCCGGCTTGTGGGTGTTCACCACCTCGGTCATGACCCGGCAATAGGGATCGGTGCGGTAATCGGCCAGCGCCGGGTCGGTCACCTTGTAGACGATGTCGGCGCCATAGCTGATGGCGTCGCCGCAGATGCGGTTCAGGTCGGGGCTTTCGGCGCCCAGAACCACGGCACCCACCTCCACTCCCAGCTTGTCGGCCAGCTTGCGGGCTTCGCCCAGCAGCTCCAGCGACACGGAGTGGACGATGCCGCGCTCCTGTTCCACGATCACCCAGACGTTCTTGTAAACCTTCAGGTGTTCGGGAAGCTGGAACTTGCGGCCCTGGGGCTTGCTCGGTTCGCTCATCGTCGGGTCTCCCGCGGGTGAATCGTCAAAGCCCGGCCGCGGCGCGGGCGAGCAGGTCGTCGGCCAGCTTGGGCTGGGCGGCGAAGATGGCGTCGATGGCGGCGGCGGCCATCGCGTCGGGCGTGTCGGATGCGGCCTCGATCATCTTGGCCTTTTCGGCGCGCGGCTTCGGCACGAACACCTTCGACACCACGGTGGGCGACCCCTTCAGCCCGACGCGGCCTTCCTCGGCACCGGTGAAATCGCGGCTCCAGGTCTTCAGTTCGTGGCGGGCGGCGCGGAACAGGTCGTCCATCTTGCCGAAGCGGATGGTGTTGGTGCCTTCCAGCATGGTGATCATGCAGGGCAGTTTGGTCTTCAGCACCTGCACCCCGCCTTCGGAGCGGCGCTGCACCACGATCTCCTTGGACGCGATGTTCAGATCCTCGATCTTGGTGATGTAGGTCAGCTGTTCGAAGCCGAGGCGGGTGGCGATGCCGGGGCCGACCTGGGCGGTGTCGCCGTCCACCGTCTGCTTGCCGCAGAAGACGATGTCGACCGGCTCCTCCTCCGCCAGCTTCTGGATGGCGGAGGTCAGGGCGTAGGAAGTCGCCAGCGTGTCGGAACCGGCGAATTTGCGGTCGGTCAGCAGCACCGCGTCGTCCGCCCCCAGCGACAGGGCCTTGCGCAGCGAGGTCTCCGCCATCGGCGGCCCCATGGTCAGCACGGTGACGCGGGCGCCGACCTTGTCCTTCAGCCGCAACGCCTCTTCCAGCGAGAACAGGTCGAAGGGGTTGATGATGGCGGGCACACCCTGCCGCATGATGGTGTTGGTGACGGGATGGATGCGGATCTGGGCGCTGTCGGGCACCTGTTTGATACAGACGACGATGTGCATCCCGTTCTCCTTGGCTTCCGCTCTCGCTGTGACGCGCATGTGGGTTTGGGGCCGGCACCGGGCCGGGATACACCCAGGACAGCAAGCGGCGTGCCAGCCGGCGGAGACCGGCCAAGCCTTGGAAAATGTTCAAGATTTCCAGGAGATGCGTTGCACCGCGACCTTGTCGCAAAGGCGACAAGGAGGCTGCCATGTCGGGTTCGTTACAGCCCGCGCGGGTGGAGGATCAGGCCGCTTCGATATGGCCGACAACGCGGTCCAGCTCGATGCCGACGCGGGCGACCATGGCAGCGATGCCGTCCAGCCGGCGGTCGATCACCGCCATCTCCACCGCGTCGGCGGCGGCGGCGAGATCGCGGGCGCCGACGGTGCGCGAGGACCCCGCCAGCTTGTGCGCTGCCTGCCGCACCTCGTCCCAGATCTCGCCCGCCAGCGCATCGATGAGCCAACGGTGGGACGTGCGGTTGGAGGTGACGAATTCGCCCAGCAGATGGCGGACGAAGTCGGCATCACCATCGAACAGCGCGGTCAGTGCATCCATGTCGAGCGGCGGCAGGTCGGTCGCTTGCGCCGCCTCCGGCGTAACCTCGACGGCCTCCGGCGGCAGGGCGGCCTGCCCGTCGGTCTCCTCCTCCGGCCAGCCTTCCGCGTCTCCGTCCGGCGGCGGCAGGAAACGGTCGAGCACGCGGCGGAGGTCGGCGAGACTGACCGGTTTGGCCAGCGTGTCGTCCATGCCCGCGAGCAGGCAAAGCTGGGCCTCGTTCTCCGTCGCGTTGGCGGTGATGGCGACGATGGGCAGGCGGGGACCGCCCCCGGCCGCCTCCGCCGCGCGGATGCTGCGGGCCAGTTCCATGCCGTCCAGTTCCGGCATCTGGCAGTCGGTCAGCAGCAGGCCATGGCCGCCGGTCCGCCAAAGGTCCAGCGCCTGGGCGCCGTCCTCCGCGGTTTCCATGACGTGGCCCAACAGGGTCAGCTGGCGCTGAATGACTTGCCGATTGGTCGGATGATCCTCCGCCACCAGGATCAGGCGGCCCTGTGCCCGCGCCTCCTCCACCGTGGGCAGCCGCCGCCGGCCGGCGGCGGGAGCGGCGGGCTCCTCCGGTTGCCGCGGCAGATCGGCCCGTCCGCCCTCCCCTGCCGGCACGCGTCCGGCAGCGGCCAGAACGGCGCGGATCAGGCTGGTCCGCCGCACCGGACGGCCGAGGACGACGGTTCCGGCCCCGGCCCCGACCCCAGAGGAGCCCAGCGTGGCCGCATCGCCGGCCGTCAGCGCATCGCCGCCGATCAGCACGCGGCCGCGCACCCGGCCACGTGGGTCGCTGTCCAGCGCCGCGCTGTCGGTGCCCAAGGTGGAGACCAGCACGTCGCAGGCGGCGGTGGGCAGCAAGGTGCGCAATGCCGCGTCGGCGTCGGCGGTCTCGACCACCAGGGCACCGTCGGCGTTCAGGTAACGGGCAAGGAAGCCGCGTTCCTCCGCATCCGCCGCCAGCAGAAGCACGGTCACGCCTTGCAACGGCGCCCGCTGAAGGCAGGCGCCATCCTCCGCCGGGACCAGATCGGCGGCGAAGGTGAACCAGAAGGTGGAGCCGACATTCAGTTCGCTGGTGACGCCGATGTCGCCGCCCATCAGTTCGGCCAGGCGCCGGCAGATCGACAGCCCAAGACCGGTGCCGCCGAACCGGCGGGTGGTCGATACCTCCGCCTGGGTGAAGGGGCGGAACAGGCGGATTTGGTTTTCCGGCGAGATGCCGATGCCGGTGTCGGTCACCGCGACCCGGATGATGACGCGGTCGCCGTCGAAATGCGTCAGTTCCACCCGCACCGTGACCGAACCGGACTGGGTGAACTTCACCGCATTGCCGGCGATGTTGAACAGCACCTGCCGGATGCGCACCGGATCGCCCAGCACCGCCGCCGGCAGGTCGGGATCGACGTAGGTGACCAGCGACAGGCCCTTTGCCCGTGCGCCGGGGGCCAGCGTGTCGGCCACCCCCTCCACCACCCCGGCCAGCGCCACCGGCACCCGCTCCAGGTCGAGCCGCCCGGCCTCGATCTTCGAGAAATCCAGGATGTCGTTGATGATGGTCAGCAACGCGCCGGCCGATTCCCGCACCACCGTGACCAGTTCGCGCTGGTCGCCGGTCAGGCTGGTGTGCTCCAGCAGTTCCAGCATGCCCTGGATGCCGTTCATCGGCGTGCGGATCTCGTGGCTCATGGTGGCCAGGAACAGCGACTTCGCCTGGTTGGCCGCCTCCGCCTCCGATCGCGCCGCCTCGGCCGCCTCGCGCGCCGCCACAAGGTCGCGCGTGCGCTCCGCCACCTGCCCCTCCAGGCTGCGGTTGAGCTCGGTCAGCTCTTCGTAGAGATGGACGTTGTCGAAACCGATGGCGACTTTGGCGCAGAACACCTCCAGAAGCCGCCGTTCGTCCGCCGTCAGGGCACGGCCATGGCCGAGATAGACCGCCGTGTCGTGCCGCCGGGTGGCGGAGCGGAAGACCAGAACGCTGTGCCCGCGCTCGAACCGGTTGCGGCCGTCGGCCAGCGCCGCCGCCACCGCCTGGACCGCATCGTTCGGCAGGGCCAGGACCAGCGGCGTCCCCTCCATCCCCACATGGCGGCCGGCACCGCCCAGCACCAGCGGTTCCGCCGGCCGCAGCCCATCAACGGACAGGCGGTTGACCAGCGCCACCCCGTCGCCGGGCGGACAGACGCCGACGATCTGCGCCACGGCATGGCGCACGAACTCCGCCATCGTCCGCTTGCCCAGCAACGTGGAGGAGGCGTCCAGGATGCGCTCCAGCCCCTCGCGATGGTCCTCGATCGCGGTGATGTCCTGGTAGCCGCGCAAGGCGGCGACGACGGAGGTGAACAGCTTCTGCGCCGTCAGTTCGGTCTTGGACTTGTAGTCGTTGATGTCGTAGCTGAGGATGACGTCGCGTTCCGGCGCCTGTCCCGGCTGGCCGGTGCGCAGGATGATGCGGACGCGGCGGTTGTTCAGCTCGTTGCGGATGTAGCGGACCAGCCGCAGGCCGGCGTCGTCCGACTCCATCACGACGTCGAGCAGGATCACCGCGATGGCCGGATTGTCGCGCAGAACCCCGCGCGCTTCCGCCGCGGTGGCCGCCGACAGGAACTGTGCCGGGCGTCCTTCGAAGGTGAAGCCGCGCAGCACCATCTTGGTGGTGGCATGGATGGCGGGGTCGTCGTCGACGATCAGAATCAGCCAGGGTTCGACCGGTTCGGCGGCCTCGGCCGCCACCTCGACGGCAGTCTCCTCCTCCGCGAACAGGAATTCGTCGCTCATCACGGTCCCCCGGCGAACTTGCCGCGCTTTTTCCACCCCGGCGCGCGGGCGACTTTAGCATAGGTGCCGGAACTGCCGCCAGTTCGGCCCCCGGTCGGCGTCATGAGGCGATGCCGTCAGGCGGAAAGGGTGGATTTGCCGGACCGCAGCCGCCATGGTGGCGCCGTTTTCCATCGCGCATGTGCCGTCATGAACCTGCTTGCCTGCATCCACGACAAGGCCCCGCTGATCGAGGCGCGGGATCCCGACCTGGGCGACCTGTTCCCGCCGGGATTCCTCGACCTGTACGAGGTGCACAGCTACCGCAACGCGGCCCGCATCCTGGCCCATGCCTGCACGGCCGAGTTCCGCGAGATCACCGAGCGGCTGATGGACTTCCGCATCCGCACCGAGGACATCGTGGCATCCGGCGGCAACAAGTCGCAGATCGCCAAGACGATGGAGCGGATGCTGAACCCGCTGGGCTGGAACGAGACGCGCATCCGCGGCGATCTGTTCATCACCAAGATGATCGTGACGCACGAGGAGAAGCGACGCGTCGCCGGCAAGAACCGCGGCCAGACCGTGACCGAACAGCGTCAGCGCGAGGAGCTGTACAAGGTCAACGGTTTCATCGACGGACACAAGATCGACTTCGTGAAGGGACGGGTGTCCTTCGACCTGGAATGGAACAGCAAGGACCAGACCTTCGACCGCGATCTCTACGCCGCCCGCACCTTCTACGAATGCGGCATCATCAACGCCGGCGTCCTGCTGACCCGCAGCGCCGAGCTGATCCCGCTGTTCACCGAGGTGGCGCGGCGGGTGGAAATGAAGAACTTCCAGAACAAGTACGGCGCCAGCACCACCTGGATGAAGAAGCTGCTCTACCGGCTGGATGCCGGCCGCGGCGGCGGCTGCCCGGTACTGGCGCTGGGCATCCGCCCCGCTGTGGTGTCGGATTTCGACGAGTGGAAGGACAGCCACCCGGTCGTCCGGCAGACGGCGACCTTCGACGTCGATACCGGGGCGGAGGACGAGGACGATCTGTGGTGAGGGTGAGGGCCCGACCTCCCCTCACGCGAACTTCCGGTCCGTCAGCAGCAGGCGCACCGCGAAGCCCAGGAACAGCACCCCGGCGATGCCGTCCAGCGCCGTGCGCACCCGCGGGCTGGACAGCACGCGACGGGCGGCGCCGGCGCTGAGGGCGGCGACCCCGGCCAGATAGATGCCGCCCAGCACCGAGATGATGCTGCCGAGGATGAAGGTCTGCAGCGCCACGTGGCCCAGGGCGGGGGCGATGAATTGCGGGACGAAGGCCAACTGGAACAGGATGACCTTCGGGTTCAGCAGGTTGGTCAGCAACGCCTGGACGAACACCCGGCCGGAATGGGCCGAGGCCGGCGCCTCGATGGCCGGCGCGGGTTCGGCGCCCCGGCTCGCCCAGACGCTCCACAGCGACCGCAGGCCGATCCACGCCAGATAGGCGCCGCCGGCATAGCGCAGCAGGTCGAACAGCGTGGTCGAGGCCGCGATCAGGGCGGAGATGCCGGCGGCGGCCAGCAGCGCATGCACCATGTTGCCGACGCAGATGCCCAGCGTCGCCACCACCCCGGCCTGCCGGCCGTCGGCGATGCTGCGGGTCAGCACCAGCAGCGAATCCGGCCCCGGCGCCAGGACCAGGACACAGACGGCGATCATGTAGAGTTGCAGCAGATGGGGGTCGAGCGGCAGGGTCATGGCAGCGGGCCTTCGGGCGATAGGGGAGCGGTCAATCCGGCCAGCGGCGGTGGATCCACAGCCATTGCGCCGGCCTGTCGCGGATCCAATCCTCCAACAGACGGTTCAACCGTTCCATCAGAATTCGCGCATCCGCATTGCGGTCGCCGCTGGTCGGGTATTCCTCCGGCGGCAGGACGGTGACGCGGAACCGTGCGCCCTCCAGCCGTTCGGTCCGCACGGGACACAGCGGCAGCTGCATCTTCATGCCGAGGACTGCGGCGGCCGGTGCGGTCATGGCGTCGCGGCCGAAGAAGGGGACCGGAATGCCGTCGTTCATCTTCTGGTCGATCAGCATGCCGACATGGCCGCCCTTGGTCAGGTGACGCAGCAGGATCCTGGCACCGTCCGGCCCCTTGGGGATCTGCATGCCGGTCGCCGCCCCGCGCAACTTCACCAACAGGTCGCCGACGATCGGGTTGTTGGGCGCACGATAGACCACGCCCACCTCCAACCCGAGCAGCCGGGCAACGACCGACTGCACCTCCCAGTTCGCCAGATGGCCGGAAACCAGGATGCCCGCCTTGCCGTCCTCGCGCAGCATGTCGACATGCTCGATGCCGACCAGTTCGATCCGCTCGCGGCCGATCTGCTCCAGATGCGGATACTCGGCGATGGTACGGCCGAGATTGTCCCACATCCCCCGCAGGATCGCTTCGATCTCCGGCTCGCTCTTCTCGGGGAAGGCGCGGGTGAGGTTGCGGCGGGCACGGGCGCTGTTGGGCAGCCATGGCCCCACCCTCCGTCCGATCCAGCCGCCGAGAGCCGACGCGCGGTCGAGCGGCAGCGCCCGGAACAATGCACAGACGCCATGGACGAGCACCGCTTCCAGCTTGTAGCCGACATGGCGCGTCAGCCATTGCTGCAGCGGGCTACGCGGCTTGGCCATCGGGGCTTCCTTTCAACAGCACAGGTGTCAGCAACGCGGCGAGCGCCCCGTCATCCTCCCAGCGGACGGAGACGGGCAGCACATCCACCCTGCCCCGAAGCTCCGGCGGCAGGCGCACGGCGTCCTTGGCGGTGGTGACGGGCAAGGCGCCCATTGCTGCGGCGCGGTCGATCAGTGCCGCAACCTCGTCCGGGCGGTAGGGATGGTGGTCGGCGAAGGGCGCACGCTCCGCGACACGGGCGCCGAGCGCTTCCAGCGTGGCGAAGAACTTGTCCGGGCGGCCGATGCCGGCAAAGGCGAGGACATCGCGGCCGGCGAGCCGGGCGGCGGCCTCGGGATCGGGCTCCAGCCGCGCCTTCAACACCGGACGCCCGCCGGCCAGCACCGCGACGCCATGACGGTCCTCCCCCAGGATCACCAGCGCGTCGGCGCGGGCGAGGCCGTCGGCAACCCGTTCGCGCAGCGGCCCGGCCGGCACCAGACGCCCGTTGCCGAATCCGACCGCGCCATCGGCGACGATCAGCGCCAGATCCTTGTAAATGGCCGGATTCTGGAACCCGTCGTCCATGACGATGGCCCCCGCCCCGGCGGCAACCGCGCGCTGCGCCCCCGCCACCCGGTCGCGCGCCACCCAACAGGGTGCGGCGCCGGCCAGCAGCAGCGCCTCGTCACCGACATCGGCCGCGGTGTGGCGGGCTGGATCGACCTGCAGAGGCCCGGCCTCCCGTCCGCCATGGCCGCGGGTCAGGGCATGGACGGGAACGCCGCGGGCGCGCAATGCGGCGATCAGCGCCAACCCGACCGGGGTCTTCCCGGCACCGCCCGCCACCAGATTGCCGACGCAGACCACCGGCGCCGCGACCCGTTGCGAAACGGTCCCGGCGATGCGCCGCCGTCCGGCCAGCCCGTAGAGGGCGCCCAGCGGCGCCAGCAGCGAGGATGCCAAGCCGGGCGGCCTGTACCAGAAGGCGGGGGTCTTCACGGGCCGGTCATCCCCTCACACTCTTCCGTCAGGCGGCGGTCGGGATGCCGGCGGTGCCCAGCAGCGGGGACAGCGCGGACAGCGCGCGGTCGATGATCCGCCGGTTGTCCGCCGTCACCCGCGCGGCACCCGCGACGATGCGGTCGCGCGCGCGGCCGTCGGTCAGCAGCCGCCGGATCTCGCGGGCCAGCGCCTCGCCGTCCGCGACCGGCAGGGCGCCGCCGGCGGCCTCCAACATGTGGGTGATCTCGCCGAAATTGAACATGTGCGGGCCATAGAGCACCGCGCAGCCCAGCTGCCCCGGCTCCA
Organism: Alphaproteobacteria bacterium; assembly: GCA_046570145.1. Classification (GTDB taxonomy): domain Bacteria; phylum Pseudomonadota; class Alphaproteobacteria; order Azospirillales; family Azospirillaceae; genus Azospirillum. Next base: position 19,723 of record JBKHVJ010000155.1, on the reverse strand, counting down.
CCGGGTTCTGCCCGCCATGGGGAATGAAGGATCCGCCCATGCACACAACCGGTGCCGCGCGGTAGAACAATCCCAGCTCGCCCATCGTGTCGGCGACATAGACGGCATGCTCCGGCCCCGGCAGCAGATGGCGGTCCGTCCGCCGCAGCACCGGCAGCCCGCGTGCCCGCATCAGTTCGGCAACGGCCTCGCCGCGATGGGCATGGCGGGGGACGATGACGGTCAGCAGGCCGGGCAGAGCCGAAGCCAGTGCCGCGTGGACCGCCGCAGCGATCTCCTCCTCCCCCGGATGGGAACTGGCGAGCAGCCAGACCGGCCGGCCGTCCAGCACTGCGCGCAACGGCTCCATCGCGGCGGCGGCGGCGGGCGGCGGCTCGGCGGAGAATTTCAGGTTGCCGACGCTGGTGACGCCCGCGGCGCCCAGCCGGCGCAGCCGCTCCGCATCGCCTTCGGTCTGGGCCAGCGTGATCTGGAAGGTCGACAGCAGCCCGCCGATGAAGGCCGGCGCGTTGCGCCAACGGGCGAAGCTGCGCTCCGACATCCGGGCATTGACCAGGGCGGCGGGAATGGCGCGGGCGCGGATGCCGGCCAGCAGGTTCGGCCAGATCTCCGATTCCGTCCACAGCACCGCATCGGGGCGCCAATGGTCGAGAAAACGGTCGACGGAGCCCGGCAGATCGACCGGCACATATTGATGGATCGCCCGCTCCGGCAGCCGCTTTTCCATCAGCGCCGCCGAGGTGACGGTGCCGGTGGTCATCAGCACGGTCAGGTCGGGTGCGTCGTCAAGAAGCCGCCCGACCAGGACCAGGACGGAATTCGCCTCGCCCACGCTGGCCGCATGGATCCACACCAGCCGGCCGGCGGGCCGCGGGCGCGAAGGCGTGCCGAACCGCTCCGCCTGACGCACGGGATCTTCCTTGCCCGCAGCACGGCGGCGGTCGAGATAGAGGCGCACCGCCGGCCCGGCAACGGTCGTCAGGCCACGGTAAAGGGATTGCAGCATCAAGGCTCGGAACAGGAGACGGACGACAACGGGCGCGTTGCCGGTCCCCCCAATACGGAACACCGGCAGCGCGCCCGGCGGCACCTTAGCACGCGGCAACCGTTCCGTAACAGGGGCCGGTGCGACGCGGCTCCCTTACCGCTCCGCCAACGCCAGCTTGGCCCCCAGCGCGGCGAAGGCGGCGGCGAAGCTGCGGCGCATCCAGGCCATCACCCGCGGGCGGGAAACCACCTGGTCGCGCACCGCCGCGGCGAACAGGCCGTAGACGACGAAGACGGCGAAGGTCAGCGCCATGAACACGCCGCCCAGTTCCAGCATGCGGGCGACCGGCTGCGGATCGGCGTCGGAGACGAACTGCGGCAGGAAGGCCATGAAGAAGATCGACAGCTTCGGATTCAGCACATTGACCAGAACCGCCCGCAGGATCATCCGCCCGGCCGGGTGCCGCGCCGTCTCCGCCTGGACGCTGAGCGCCCCCTGCTCCTTCAATGTGGCCCAAGCCATATAGAGCAGATAGAGGACGCCCAGGATCTTCAACCCCTGGAACGCCACGGCGCTGGTGTGCAGCAGCGCCGCCAGCCCCAGCACCGCCGCCGCCATGTGCGGCACGATCCCCAGCGTGCAGCCGAACGCCGTGATCGCACTGGCCCGCGCACCCTGCGACAATCCAGCCGCCAGCGTGAGCAGCACCCCGGTGCCGGGCGAGGCGACGACGATCAGGGAGGTGATGAGGAATTCGGGGCTCATGGGCGGACACCTCGCGCCAATGTGGACGAGCCGAATGGAACCATGGCGCGGGACCGTCGCCAAGGGAAGGTTTCGCAAGACGGGAAAGTCCATCCCGTCGCATTGTCCCCCACCCCATCCCTCCGCTATCCTGATCCAAATCCCCCCGCTTCGCGGTGCCGCATGCCGGTCTCATATCTGCGCACGCTTTCGGAGAGCAAGCGAACCAGACGGGCGAACGTCCATCTCGGTGTGTCGCTGGCCTTCGTCGCCGGGGCGATCAATGCGGGCGGGCTGCTGGCGGTGCTGCAATACACCTCGCACATGACCGGCATCGTCTCGTCCGTCGCCGACAATATGGTGTTGGGAAACCTCGTGGCGGTTGCGGCGGGGATGGCGTCGGTGGCGGCCTTCGTCTCGGGGGCGGCCTATTCGACGATCCTGATCAATTGGGGGCGGCACAACCGTATGCACAGCGCCTATGCCTACCCGCTCTTCTGGGAGGCACTGCTGCTGCTGGGCTTCGGGCTTCTGGGAAACAGCCTGGACGAGCATCGGGCGCTGTTCGTGCCGGTGACGGTCCTGCTGCTGTGCTTCATCATGGGACTGCAGAACGCCATCGTCACCAAGATCTCCAATGCGGAGATCCGCACCACCCACATGACCGGCATCGTCACCGACATCGGGATTGAACTGGGCAAGCTGGTCTACATCAACCTCGGCACCGAGTCGGCGCGCTACCAGCCGGTGCGCACCAACTGGCCGCGGCTGGGCCTGCTGGTGGCCCTGCTCGGCGCCTTCTGCCTGGGCGGGGTGGTCGGGGCCACCGGGTTCAAACATGTGGGCTACGTCACGACGGTCCCGCTGGCCGCGTTCCTGGTGCTTCTGGCGATCGTGCCGATGGTGGACGACGCGCGGACGCGGACGCGGCTGCTGCTGCGCCAGCGGGTCAGGAGCAACGGCGGGGGACAGCACCGGGAAGCGCCGCCCCCGCTGACCTGACGCCGTTACGTGAACGGCCGCAGGTTGGACAGGAACTGTTCGGCCGAGCGGCGCCAGGAATAGCCCAGCGCATAGTCCCGGCATTTCTGCCCCGGAATTGCCAGCGCGCTTTCGACCGCACGCTTCAGATCCTCGTCGAGGCAGCCGGCGCCGGAGCCGTCGACCACGTCCAGCGGTCCCGGCACCGGATAGGCGGCCACCGGCACGCCGGAGGCCAGCGCCTCCAGCAGGACCAGCCCGAAGGTGTCGGTGCGCGACGGGAAGACGAAGACGTCGGCGGCGGCGTAATGCTTGGCCAGTTCCTCGCCATGCTTGGCGCCGACCCAATGGACTCCGGGGTATTTGCGCTGCAACTCCTCCCGCGCCGGGCCGTCGCCGACCACCACCTTCGTGCCGGGCAGGTCGAGGCGCAGGAAGTCCTCCAGGTTCTTTTCCACCGCGACGCGGCCGACATACATAGACACCGGGCGGGCCAAGTCGAGAAAGCCCTTGTCGCGGGGATGGAACAATTCGGTGTCGACCCCGCGGGTCCAGCGCCGGATGTTGGTGAAGCCGCGGGTCTTCAGCGCGTCCTCGATGGTCTGGGTCGCCACCATCACCGCCGAGGACGGCTTGTGGAAACGGCGGACCACCGCATAGGACAGCGCCAGCGGGATCGGCGCGCGGTCGCGCACATATTCGGGAAAGCGCGTGTGGTAGGCGGTGGTGAAGGGCTTGCCGTGCTTCAGGCAATAGGCCCGTGCGGCGAAGCCCAGCGGTCCTTCGGTGGCGATGTGGATGCAGTCGGGCCGCATGCCCTCGATCATCGTCCACAGCCGGCGCTTCGCCCCCACGGCCAGCCGGATTTCCGGGTAGGTCGGCATCGGCAGGGTGCGGAAGCGGTCGGGGCCGATCACCTCGACGCTGTGTCCCATCGCCTCCAATTCGGCCCGCACGGTGCCGATGGTGCGCACGACGCCGTTCACCTGCGGGTGCCAGGCGTCGCTGACGATCAGGATGTTCACGCCGCTTCCCGTTCCTTCGCCGTGATCTTGCCCGCACTGTGGCCGGGGGCGGGAAGCCGCCGCGCCATGACCTCCGCCCAGTGGATGATCTCCAGCACGCCGCTGTCGTGCTCCACCAAGGCGGTGCAGGACTCGACCCAATCGCCGTCGTTGCAATAGAGGATTCCTTCGATATCGCGCATCTCGGCGGTGTGGATGTGGCCGCAGACGACCCCGTCGACCTTGCGGCGGCGGGCTTCGTCGCCCAGCGCCTCTTCGTACTTGCCGATGAACTCGACCGCGGTCTTGGCCTTGTGCTTCAGGTAGGCCGACAGCGACCAGTAATTGAAGCCCAGCCGGCGGCGCACCCAGTTGAACAGGGTGTTGACGTGCAGCAGCGTGACGTAGGCGTGATCGCCCAACAGGGCCAGCCACTTGGCATAGCGCACCACCGCGTCGAACTTGTCGCCGTGGGTGATCAGCAGGCGCTTCCCGTCGGCGGTGGTGTGAACCCATTCATCCACCACATGCACACCGCCGAACTGCAGGCCGACATAGTCGCGCGCCGCCTCGTCATGGTTGCCGGGAATGTAATAGACCTGCACCCCCTTGCGGGCTCGGCGCATGATCTTCTGCACCACGTCATTGTGCGCCTGCGGCCAGTACCAGCTTTTCTTCAGCCGCCAGCCGTCGACGATGTCACCGACCAGGAACAGGTGATCCGATTCGGTATGCTTCAGGAAATCGAGAAGCAGCTCCGCCTGGCAGCCGCGCGTTCCAAGGTGAACGTCGGATATCCAAATGCTGCGGTAGCGCTTGACCGCTGGGACGGCGTCCATCATCTGCTCCGTCGTCGCCATGGCCGGTGGCCATCAAGACAACTGCCGTATAAAGCAAAGCACCACACCTTGACAATGTTTTGGAACACCCGCACCTATTCGTCACAGTGATTTGGGCGTTGGTCATGGATCTGAAGTTTTACTGCAACAGAACCGCCGCTTGCCCTTCATGGTTCTGCAACAGAAGGCGCCCCGTGCGCCGGTCAGGGAGAGCGAATCGGTGCGCGACACGGTGCTGATGGACGAGAGCCCGGCGGTTGGCGCGGGCAGCGGAGACGATGCCGCGACCGAAGTGCGGCGGCTGCTGGTGATCCACAACCCGACGGCGGGCGGGCGGCGGGCGCGGCGGCTGCGTGCCGTGGTGTCCCGGCTGGAGGCGCGCGGCCTGTCGGTCACCGTCAGGCCGACGGGCAAACGCGGCGATGCCGAGGCCTTCGCCCGCGAGGCCGATCCCAATGATGTGGATGCGGTGGTGGCGGCCGGCGGCGACGGCACCATCAACGAGGTCATCAACGGACTGGCGGTCCACGCCGCGGGGCCCCGGCCGCTGCCGCTCGGCATCGTGCCGATGGGTACCGCCAACGTGCTGGCCGCCGAGTTGGGCCTGGGCATGGATGCCGAGCGCATCGCCGCGGCGATCGCCGGAGGGCGGCGGACGATGATCTGGCCGGCGCTGGCGAACGGACGGGTGTTCTCGCTGATGGCCGGGGTCGGGCTGGATGCGCGCGTGGTGGAGCGGGTCGATCCCCGGGTGAAGCGGCTGATCGGCAAAGGCGCCTATGTGGCCGAAACGCTGGTGCAGTTGGCGACCCGGCCGGATCACCGCTATCGGGTGACGCTGGATGACGGTGAAAACTGGGGCGAGCCGCAGGAGGTGGCGTCGGTCATCGTCGCCAAGGGGCATTTCTACGGCGGCCGCTTCATCTGCGCGCCCGACGCGCGGCTGACCGAGCCGGAGCTGCATGTCTGCCTGTTCCCGCGCGGCGGGCGGCTGAACGCGCTGCGCTATGTCTGGGGCGTAACCGCCGGGCGGCTGGCGCGCTTTCCGGAGTATCGCGTGGTAACGGCGAAGCGCGTGCGCATCGAAGGCCCGGCGGGCGAAGGGCTGTTCGCCGACGCGGTGCAGGGCGACGGCGACGTGCTGGCGCGGCTGCCGGTGGAGATTGCGCTGGCGGGCTGGCGGTTGCCGGTGCTGGTGGGGTGAGGCTGTGGAGATGCCGGCTGACGATGCCACCACCTAGCCTCCCCCGCCCAGCGGGGGAGGGTCGGGGTGGGAGCATTCAGGGCCGAGTCCTCGCCGCCCTCGCCTGCTCCTGCAACGCCACGTAATGGTGCCAGACCAGCCGCGCCGCCAGCGAGCGGTAGGGCCGCCAGGGCTCCGCCACCTCGATCAGCTGCTTGGCCGTCGGCTTGTCGGTCCAGCCCTTCAGCCGCTGGACGCCCAGTTGGATCGCCAGGTCGCCGATGGGCCAGATGTCCGGCCGGTCGAGCGTGGTCATCAGATAGACCTCGGCACTCCAGCGGCCGATGCCCTTCAGCGCGACGAGTTGGGCAATCGCCTCTTCGTCCGGCAGGTCATGGATGATGTTAAAATCGAGCCGGCCGCTCGCCACCGCCTCGGCGAGGCCGCGGGCGTAGCCGATCTTCTGGCGGGAGAAACCGCAGGCGCGCAACGTCTCGTCGTCCAGCGCCAATATGGCGTCGGGAGTGACGGCGCCGCCCAGCCGGTCCTGCAGCTTGGCCCACAGCGCCAGCGCCACCTTGGTGGAGAGCTGCTGCTCCATCACCATGCGCAGCAGGCCGACGAAGCCGGTCGGCCGGGTGAAATCGCGGATCACCGGTCCGCCGACGCGCAGGCACTCGGCAAAAATGGGGTCGAGCGCGGCCAGATGCTCAGCGTTCATGCTCGACGCTCATCGGCCGCGCTCCACTATCCACAAGCCGTGGCTCAGGCCACCAGCTCGATGGCGTAGTCTTCGATGACGGTGTTGGCGAGCAGCTTGCTGCACATCGCCTCGACCTCTTTGCGGGCGGTCGCCTCGTCGGTGCTCTTGAGCTGCAGCTCGATCACCTTGCCGGCGCGGACGTCCTCGACGCCGTCGAAGCCCAGCGTGTGCAGCGCGTGCGCAATGGCCTTGCCCTGGGGGTCGAGAACGCCGCGCTTGAGGGTGACGTGAACCTTGGCCTTCATCGGATGTCCGCTCGCTTTACGGTGTTGGTGGAGGGGGTGATTACTGAAAGACGGTCACTGGATCGTCTTGGGGCCCTTGACATCGCTCGGCCCGCCTTCCGGCAGGATGCCGAGGCGCCGCGCGACCTCCTGGTAGGCTTCCTCGACGCGGCCCAGATCCTGGCGGAACCGGTCCTTGTCCAGCTTCTCGTTGGTCTTGACGTCCCACAGGCGGCAATTGTCGGGGCTGATCTCGTCGGCCAGGACGATCCGCATCTCCTCGTTCTCCCACAGCCGGCCGAACTCCAGCTTGAAGTCCACCAGCTTGAGCCCGATGCCGAGGAAGAGGCCGGACAGATAGTCGTTCACGCGCAAGGACAGCGCGACCATGTCGTCGAGATCCTGCGGAGCCGCCCAGCCGAAGGCGGTGATGTGCTCTTCCGAGACCATCGGATCGTTCAGCTCGTCCGACTTGTAATAATACTCGATGATGGAGCGCGGCAGCGGCGTGCCTTCGGGAATGCCGAATCGACGCGACAGGCTGCCGGCGGCGACGTTGCGCACGACGACCTCGATCGGGATGATCTCCACCTCGCGCACCAGCTGCTCGCGCATGTTCAGGCGGCGCATGAAGTGCGTGGGCACGCCGATCTCGGACAGGCGGCTCATCAGATATTCGGAGATGCGGTTGTTCAGCACCCCCTTGCCGGTGATGACGCCCTTCTTCTGGTTGTTGAAGGCGGTGGCGTCGTCCTTGAAGTACTGCACCAGGGTGCCCGGCTCCGGCCCTTCGAAAAGAACCTTGGCCTTGCCTTCGTAGATGCGCCGGCGTCGTGTCATCGCGTCTTCGTCCAAATACGTAAGGACCGGTCAAGCGAGCTTGCCGGTCCAGGAATGTGCCTGAGTGATATAGCAAGCCGGGTGCACGAACACAACGACGGGGGCCAGAGGGCAGGATTGTGCGGTCGCAGGCCCACCGGTCACAGCTCCACCGGCGCATAGCCCACCGCGTGCGGACGGCCGGGGGCGAAGTGCCAGATCGGGTTCAGGTCCGGCCGCTCCACCCTCGGCACCGCCAGCAAGGAGCTGGACGAGGTGCCGAAGCCGCTGGGCAGCAGGAAGTCCATGGCGCCGCGCTCGTCCTGCGTGCCTTCCCAGATGCGGCTGCCCATCAGCTCCGGCCAGCCGCCCCAGGCGAAGGACTCCGCATCGGGGGCATCGGTGGCCGGCGGCACGGCGTGCTCGAACAGCGGGCGATAGAAGGCGCTGCGCGGATCCTGAGGGTCGTCCAGTTCGAAGGCGGTCAGCATATGGACGCCGGCGGGGATCGACGACACCTCCGGCCGGTGGCGCGGGTTGGCGCCGCGGTGGACCACCAGAAAGGCGTCGCGGTTGTCGGCGATCACCAGATTGAAGGGGCGGTAGGCCCGGATGTCGAGATGGGCGAAACTGCGCGCCGCATCGGCCGCGTCCGCATGGTCGAGCGCGTCCAGCACCAGTTCGCCGCGCGACCGCTTGCCGGCCTCCGGCCCCAGCGTGCCGAAGCGGTTGAGGATGACCGCCACCACCCCTTCGTCGTTCAACCCCATCCAGGAGCCGCCGGCAAGCTCGTCCAGCCCGGCGACCACGTTGGGCCGGTCGGGCCAATGGCGGGCGGGCGGCAGCCAGGGGCGCCCCGCCATCTCGTCACGGTTCCCGGCGACGACCAGCGGCCAGGTTGCGTCGGGTCGCCGCAGGAGAATCACGCTGCACATGCCTTGCCCTGTCTGCTGTTTCGTCTTGTCGTGGGAGAGGAACGGGAGTGGCTGTCAATCCGTGGAAAACGCCGCGGAATATCCATGGCTGCGACGCGGCGGGACGGTGACGGCGGCCGTTTCCCGGCTATATAATCCTTGGGAATGGGAGTGAAACCGATAAAGGAGCTCAGGTCATCATGACGACCTTCGACGACCGCGAAAAGGCCTTCGAGACCAAGTTCCAACATGACGAGGATCTGCTCTTCCGCATCCGCGCACGGCGCGACCGGCTGGCCGGCGAATGGGCCGCCGACCAGATGGGGCTGACCGGGGCGGAGGCGGAAGCCTACGCCCGCGAGATCGTGGACACCGACATCGCCACCCTCGGCCCGCACGACATCCGGGACAAGCTGTGCGCCGACCTGCACGCCCGCGGAGTCGACATCTCCGACCACCGGGTGGAAAAGCAGATGGCCCAGTTCCTGGATCTGGCGCGCCAGCAGGTGACGCGGGCCTGATCGGGAAAGCCTCCCGTCATGCGGACCCGCCGCCCGAACAGGGACGGCGGCGGGCCGCCTATTCCGCTGCGCGGCGCAGGATGCTCCGGCCGGCATAGTCGGCGATGCGGCCGATCAGCAGGTCGATGTCGCCCTTCAGCCGGGTAAAGCCGTCGTGGCGCACCAGCGTCTCCTCGTTCATGTAGAGGCGCCGGTTGATCTCCAACTGGATCGAATGGCGGCCGCGTGCCGGATCGCCGTAACGCGCCAGCAACTCCACCCCCTTGTAGGGGTCGTTGATCGCCACGCGGTAGCCGAAACCGCGCAGGGTCTGCGCCACCAGATGGACGAAACCCGGCTCGCTGGTGGTGCCGTCGCGGTCGCCGATCACGAAATCCGCCGCCAGCGGGTCGCGCCCGTCGGGACGCAGCGACGACGGCATGGAATGGCAGTTGACGTGCCAGACCGCGCCGAACCGCTCCACCAGCCCGTCCAGCGCCAGCCGCATCTGGGCATGGTAGGGACGGTAATAGCGGTCGATGCGGTCGGCCACCACCGCAGCCGGAAGTTTCCCGTCATAGAGCGGCACCCCCGGCCGCAGCATGCTGCGGATCAGCCCCATCCCCAACGTGCTGCGCGGGGTCGGGCGCAGCGGCGCCGGCCAGTCGCCGTCGATCAGCGCCGGGTCGATGTCGTCCACCGCGCGGTTCACGTCGATGCAGGTGCGGGGGAACAGCGCGCACAGCAGCGTGGCGCCATGGTCGGGGGCCGCGGCGAACAGCTCCTCCACGTGGGTGTCCTCGCCCTGGCGCAGCAGGGGATGCGGGCATACCACCCGGAAGTCGGCGGGATAGACGCTGCCGCTGTGGGGCGAATCGAACAGCACCGGCAGGCGATGGCCGACCGGATCGTTGCGGACAAGAACGTCATCGATCACGAAGCTCATCGACCGGCCCCGCCCAGACGCCAAGACAGTGTTAACCGCAAGCTCGACCGCCGCATTCATTGATCCTGCGGACCCGGTGAAAACGGATCCTGCGGATCCTATAACCCATGCGTCAAGCCACAGTCGACGGCTATCTGTCACGTTCCTGCCATGACGCCGCAACATTGCGCCACCCGCATCAGCCGAAAAAACCACGCCGCCGACCTGCCCCGGACTGGCGCGGGGTCGCGTGGTTCGCCATACTGAACGGAGCGCCCCACCGCTGGCGAGCCTTCCGCTTGACCGACCCCCTCTTCGCTCCCGTCGAACTCTCGCCGCCGGACATCGCGCCCTACCGGCGCGGCAACACCGGCATCGACCACGTCACCAGCCTGCCGGCGGAAGAGCCCGGGCCGCATGTGGTGCTGAACGCGCTCGTCCACGGCAACGAGTTGGGCGGCGCCATCGCGCTGGATGCGCTCTTGCGGATGGGCCTGCGGCCACGGCGCGGACGGCTGACCTTCGTCTTCGCCAACACCGCCGCCTACGCCACCTTCGACCGGCAGAACCCCTACGCCTCGCGCTATCTGGACGAGGATTTCAACCGGCTGTGGTCGCCCGACCATCTCGATGGCCGGCGCGACAGCGTGGAACTGCGGCGCGCCCGCGTGCTGCGCCCGGTCTACACGTCGGCGGACCTGCTGCTCGACCTCCATTCGATGACCGCGGACACCGCACCGCTGACCCTGTGCGGCCGGACCACGCGCGGGCGCGACCTGGCGCTCGGCCTCGGCTATCCGGCCTGGGTGGTGGCGGACGGCGGGCATGCCGGGGGGAAGAGGCTGATCGATTACGGCAGCTTCGCCGAGGCGGAGGGGTCGCGCACCGCGATCCTGGTCGAATGCGGCCAGCACTGGCGGACCGAGACGGCGACGGTTGCGCTGGAAAGCTGCCTGCGGCTGCTGCTCGGCCTGGAGATGATCGATTTGCCGGCAAACGGCCCGCGCCTGCGCCCGCGCACCGACCCGCAGCGGGTGGTCGAGGTCACCGACGCCGTCACCGCTTCCAGCGAGCGCTTCCGCTTCACCGCCCCCTTCGTCGGCATGGAGGTGATCGGCCGAGCCGGCACCGTCATCGGCTGGGACGACGGCCGCGCCATCCTGACCCCCTATGACGACTGCGTCCTCATCATGCCGGCCCGCCGGGTGAAGTCCGGCCAGACGGCAGTGCGGTTGGGGCGGATCGTCGGGTGAGGCGACCCGGTCCTTGCTGCGTCCTTGAGTATGCGGACAAGGTTGACACGGATTTCACGGATGTGGCGTTGCCCGGGCTCTTGCTTTCCATGGAAGGCCGAGCTTTGCCAAGATCAGAAAAATCCGTGCAATCCGCGTCTAAATCCGTGACATCCGTGTAAATCTTGCCCCCGGATCTGCACCCCGGAGGCAGCCCGCACCCTCACTTCGCCGCCGGCTTGCCTTTCGCCCAAGTGGCGTTGGCGCTGAACAGCGGCACGGTCGAGATCGACATCTTCGCGGACGCGTCCTTCACCTGCCGGCTGTACACCACATAAACCAGTGTGTCGTTCGGCCGGTCGTAGATGCGACGGATGGCGATCGATTTGAAAATCAGGCTTTTCCGTTCGGAGAAGACCTCCTCCCCCTTCTGCGACAGCTCGATGTCGCCGACAGTGACCGGCCCGGTCTGGCGGCAGGCGATGGAGGCGTTGGACGGGTCCTCGAACCAGTTGCCCTTGCTCAGCCGGTCGATCAGGCTGCGGTCGAAATCGACCAGATGGCAGGTGACGCCCTTCACGCCGGGATCCTCGATCGCCTGCACCTGCAGCCCGTTGCCGGTCCAGTCGTTGGAGAAGCGGCCGACCACCTCGTCCGCCGCAGCGGAACGGAGCGTGAGCCCGGCGGTCAGCAGGCCCAGAACCAAAAGGCCGGCGGAAACGTTCATCAGGGGAAACGGGCTGCGCATCGCGACTGGGTCTCCGGCAAGGACGGGGGGACCGCAGGACGCGCGGCCCGGAAAAACACTCCCCTAGATCGGAGGGTCCGGCGCCACCGTCAAGCGCCGTCCTTCGGAGGTCCGGCCACCGCGATGACAGACCGCAGCCCGCTCGCCTCGGCTTCCCCTGCGCTTCCCCCCGCACCCGAGGCCCCGCTTCCCGGAACACCGGAACCGGTGACCGAGCCCCTGCCCCCGCCCGGCCACCGCCGCGATCCGCTGACCATCGCCGCCGTCGGCCTGTTCGTGATCGCCGTGCTGTTCGCGCTGTATTTCGGACGCGAAGTCCTGCTGCCGATCATGCTGGCGCTGATCCTCAGCTTCCTGCTGCGGCCGCTGGTCCGCGCGCTCTACCGCATCGGCATTCCGGAAGGAATCGGCGCCGCCATCATGGTGATCACCCTGTTCGGCAGCGTGCTGCTGGCGGTCCACACCCTGTCGGCTCCGGCGGCCGAGTGGGTGAACCGCATGCCGCGCGTCCTGCACGAGCTGGAGTTCAAGCTGGGCGACATCCGCGCCGGCATCGAGCGGGCCCGCGAGGCTTCGCGCCAGATCGAGCAGATCGCCAAGGAGACCGGCAACGAGGCCGGACCGGTGCGCGAGGTGGTGCTGCGCGGTCCGTCGCTGATGGAACAGGCGATCAGCCAGGTCGAATCGGTGATCGTCAATGTCCTGATCCTGCAGGTCCTGCTGTATTTCTTCCTGGCGAGAGGCCGCCATTCGCTGGAGGCGCTGATCGGCACCATGCGCAACGTCGACGACCGCGTGCATTACGCCATGGTCGCGGCGACGCTGCAGCAGAACATCGCCGTCTATCTGCTGACCATCACCCTGATCAACGTGGTTTTGGGCATCGCCACCGGTCTGCTCATGTGGCTGTGGGGGCTGCCCAACCCGGCCCTGTGGGGGGTACTGGTGGCAGTGGCCAACTACATCCCCTTCATCGGCCCGGCGGTGATGACCGGCGTCCTGTTCCTGGTGTCGGTCCTGACCTTCGACGGGCTCGGCACCATCCTGCTGCCTCCCCTGTCCTTCGTGGCGCTGACCACCATAGAGGGCAATTTCCTGACGCCGATGATCGTCGGCCGGCGGCTGTCGCTGAACCCCATCGCGGTGTTCGTGTCGATCCTGTTCTGGGGCTGGCTGTGGGGCATACCCGGCGCGCTGCTGGCGGTGCCGATCCTGGCGATCCTGAAGATCCTGTTCGACGCGCACGAGCCGCTGAAGCCGGTGGGGGCGGTGCTGGGGGGGTGAAGTGTCGGCTTCGATTGCCCCCACCCGACCTCCCCTGCCCGGCGGAGAAGGGTTGGGGTGGGGGCTGGCTTCGGAAGGCGAAAGCAGCCCCCCCTCACGCCACCGACGCCAGCGGCAGGTTCACCAGCAGGTTCTGCGGCTTCAGTTTCAGCCGCCGCCCTTCCGTCATCGCCAGTCCCAGATAGACCGGCCGGCCGGCGAAATCGGGACGCATGGCGGCGGGGTCGGCGAAGTCCAGGCGGAACAGGGCGAGGATGCGGGCCAGACGGTCCTCCCCCACCTCAACCCCGTTGTAGAGGTCGTTGAGGATCGCCGTGGCGGCGCTGTCGAGTCCGACATGCCAGACCCAGCGGTCGTCGCGGATGTTCTGCACCGGCTGGATGCTGACCGTCACGCCCAGGAAATGCCCCACCCAGGCCTCCAGCACGCGGGCCAGCGCATCCAGCCCGGCGGCGGCGAAGGTGATGTCCAGCACCGTGTCGTGCCGGGCGTCGCGGCCCCAGTAGAGCGGGTGGTTGGTCTCGTCCAGGATGTCCAGATCGACGCTGCGGGGGGCGGTTCCCGCCTCCACCACCAGCCGGCCCAGCGAGCCGAATCCGCCGGAGGCCGCCATGGTCTCCACCGTCTCGGCATCGGCGACACGGACTCGGCCGTCGTCGACCGACACCGTCTGCTCGCGAAAGAACAGCTCGCCGGCACGGGCGCGCAGGCCCGACGGGGTCTCATTCAGGATGCCGCGCAGGATGGCATGCACCAACTGGTCGATGAACAGGCCCGGCACGCCGCGCGCGCCCTCGCGGAACAGGCGGATGTAGCAGCCCTCCAGCGTCCCGGCGGCGAGCAGCCGGTCGCGGAAGGCCAGCCAGACCTGGAAATTCTCCCGCGCATCCGGATCGGCGATGGCGTCCAGCAGCGGGGCCGGCACCGTCCGCGCCGGATCGTCCAGCAGGGCGGCGTGCAGCGTGCGCTCGGCGTCGCAGGCTTCTTCGGGCGGGCGCATCTCGGGCCGCAGCAGATAGGCGCGCAGGAAATCGGGCGTCACCGCCAGATGGTTGTCGGCATCGCGGGTCAACAGGTGGAAACCGGACGCCGTCCAGAAATCGGTCATGCTGAGGGGCACCTCTGGTCCTGAAGGCGCCTATCCGACGACAGAGCCGCCGGACGACGCAAGTGTCTTGTGGCCGCTCACGGGATCGAGGGTCCTGTCGAGGAAGTCGTCGATGTCCGCCCACACCCGATTGCGGATGACGTCGCATTCCATCAGCAGCTCGTGCTTCGCCCCGGGATACTCGACAAGATGGGCATTGCCGAGCCGGGCGGCCACCATACGGTGAAGCTCCGCCCGGACCACCTGATCGTCGGGCGCGCTCAGCAGCAGGACGGGCGTGCGCACCCGCTCCAGCGGCAGGCCGCAGCGCAGCGCATCCTCCGCATTCAGCGCCGCCGCCACCCAGGCGAAGCTGACGCCGCCGACGCGCAGTTCCGGCCGCTCGGCATAGGGGGTGTGGAAGGCGGCGTAGCGCCGCGGATCCGTGGTGATCTTGTTGTCCGGCCGGAAGACGGCTTCCGCCGGGTCGTAATCGCCCTGCCACAGTGCATAGCGGGCGCCCCATCCGCAGGCGAGCCCCAGGCAGGCCAGCGCCCGTGCCAGCGGGCGCGGCAGCGGTCCGGTGTGGATGGCGTACATCGGCGCCGCCAGCAGCACGGCGGCATAGCGGCCGGGATCGTCCGCGGCATGGCGGGCCAATGCCAGCGTCGCCACGAGGCCCCCCATGGAATGCGCCAGCAGGATCAGCGGCCCGCCGGTCTCCGCGACGACGGGCGCCACGACCTGCCGGTAAATGCCGTCGAGATCGTCGACCAGCAGAGAGAAATCGCTCAGGTGGTGGATCTGCCGGTTGGCCAGCGGCCGGTCCGACAGGCCCTGGTTGCGCCAGTCGACCGCCACCACGCGAAAGCCGCGGGCCGTCAATGCGTTTGCGGTCTCCGCATATTTCTCGATGAACTCCGCCCGGCCGGTCAGCACCAGCGCCGTGCCGCGCACCCGCTCCGGCATGGGCCAGACGGCGACCCGCAGCCGCGCCCCGTCGGCCATCGCGACATACCGCGTCTCCACATGCCCACCCGCATGGCTCAGGTCCGGCATTTCCCCGGATGCAGTCCAGGCGGAATCGTCAGCCATGTTTTCTCCCCTGAGCGTTGTGATGAATATCGGAGGAACGCCCATGCGGACCACCCACCCCGAATTCGTGAAGATATTCGAAACCGGAAATAGTAGCGATGTCTTGCATGCGGTCGGTGAGGGAACTCTTTTCCTTGCAGGGCGTTGGTGCGCCGTTGGAGGTGTACCGATGAAGACAATGCGAATCATCGTCCTGGCGATTGCCGCCACGACCCTGAGCGGGACCGCGGTCCCGGTGCTGGCGAACGAGAAGGCCAAGGTTCCCCCCGTTCGTGTCGAGCAAGAGGATGGCGAGGAAGTCCTCGTCCACAAGGGGGAAGCGTCCTTCTACAGCCACAAGTTCCACGGCCGCACCACCGCCAGCGGCGAGCCGATGAACCAGAACAAGTCGACCGCGGCATCGCGCGCGCTGCCGCTCGGCTCCAAGGCCACGGTCACGAACGAGGAGAACGGCAAGAGCGTCGATGTCATCGTCAACGACCGCGGCCCCTATGTCGACGGCCGGGTGATCGACCTGTCACGTTCCGCCGCCAAGAGGCTGGACATGATCGAGGACGGAACCGCCCCCGTCACCGTGGAGGTCAAGCCGTCCGAACAGCCGACCGACACCGCCCGCGACAAGGTGGAGGCGAAGGTCGACCAGCTTACCCCCGACCCGCAGGTGGCAGACCGCGATGCCCGCAGCCGGGGACGCAGCGGCAATAGCGGCGGCACCGGCAGCGACACAGTGTCGCAGTCCGGATCGGGCAAGTAATGCTGCGGCGCGGCGAAGACGGTCCCCGATTCGCCGCGCCCCCGCTCCGACTTTTATTGCGGCGGCGAACCAACAGTCACCGAACAGTCAATCGGTTGAAAGGAAACAGACTTTGCCACTGCGGCACAGGGTAATGCCCAAAAATCGTGCCAACGCTGGCGGCAAGGGGCCGAAGCCGGCAGGATTTTCCATTAAGCTGTTGATCGGCCGATGCTTCTGCTGCTCTACCTTCGGCGGGAAGTAATCCGGCCGCGCATTGCGCCCTTCCATTGCCAACAAGCATGCAGCAGGGCGCAACCGCATTGTCCGCAGTCTTGTGCGGAACGTTAGAGATTTTTTTGCATTTTTGGAGGAGACGTGGTGCCATTCCCATCGCTGCGGTGCACATGACGCATTGCAGCGAACGGCGCGGCGCCAGTGCGTCAGACGCCGGAACAGGCACCGAGAGAAAGAGGAATTGCTGCGATGGACGACGTGCGTCAGGTCCGCAAGGATACCGAAGGCTACTGCATCGAAGATCTGTCCGTCGGCATGACGGCAAGCTTCGCCAAGACGGTGACGGAAGCCGACATCGTCCTGTTCGCAGGCATTTCAGGCGACACCAACCCGGTCCACATCAACCAGGAATACGCCGCGACCACCATGTTCCAGGGCCGCATCGCCCACGGCATGCTGACGGTCGGCTTCATCTCCGCCGTGCTGGGCACCAAGCTGCCGGGGCCGGGCTGCATCTACATGAGCCAGACGCTGAAGTTCAAGGCGCCGGTCCGCGCCGGCGACACCGTCACCGCCCGCGCCACCATCACCGAACTGATCCCGGAAAAGCGCCGCTGCGTCATCAAGACCGTCTGCACCGTCGGCGAGACCGTGGTCGTGGAAGGCGAAGCGCTGCTGATGGTCCCGTCGCGCGGCTGATTTTTCGACGCCTGACCGCTGCCTTCGGGCGACAGGACACCGCCGGCGCGTTTACCCCGCGCCGGCGTCGGTCTATATAGACGCCCGAGCAAGCGGGCCCGCCGGGGTCCGCCCACAGCACCGGGGCGCGCATGCGACTGTACAGACACACCGCCGACCTGCCGGCCGAAGAGCGGGGCGCCGTCGTGGCACTCGGCAATTTCGACGGCGTGCACCGCGGACATCAGACGGTCATCGGCACCGCCCAGCGCCTTGCGGCGGAGATGGGCGCACCATCGGCCGTGGTCACTTTCGAACCGCATCCCCGCAGCGTCTTCCGTCCCGACGACCCGCCCTTCCGCCTGACGCCCTTCCGCGTCAAGACCCGGCATATCGAGGCGCTGGGCGTCGACCAGCTGATCGTCTGCCATTTCGACGACAGCTTCCGCCACAAGACCGCGCAGGCCTTCGTCGATGAAATCCTGATCGGCGGGCTGGGCGTCCGGCATGTCGTCTGCGGCTATGATTTCCTGTTCGGGCACAAACGGTCGGGCGACCCGGCCTTCCTGCTGCGCGCCGGCCGCGCCCAGGGCTTCGGCGTGACCGAGGTCGGTCCGGTGTCCGACACGGAGGGCGGGGTCTATTCCTCCACCCGCGTGCGCGACGCGCTGGTCGCCGGCCGCCCGCGCGAGGCCACCCATGTGCTGGGTCATCCCTGGGAGATCGAGGGGCGCGTGGTCCACGGCGACCAGCGCGGCCGCACCATCGGCTTCCCCACCGCCAACATCGAGCTGGGCGAGTATCTGCGCCCGGCCTTCGGCGTCTATGCGGTGCGCGCCGGCATCGACCGCGGCGGCGAGACCGTCTGGCTGCCCGGCGTCGCCAATCTCGGCGCCCGCCCCACCGTGGACGGCACCGTCGCGCGGTTGGAGGCCCATCTGTTCGACGTCGACCTTGACCTGTACGATCTGCATCTGCGGGTCCAGATGGTCGATTTCCTGCGGCCGGAGATGAAATTCCCCAGCTTCGACGCGCTGAAGGACCAGATCGTTCAGGATGCCGCCGCCGCCCGTGCGGTGCTGGCCGCCGGCTGACGGGAGGGGCAAGGCATGGAACGGGTTCTGATGCTGCTGTTCATCCTGAACCAGGGCGGCCCGACCACGCTGGAATTCGCCAGCATGGAGCAATGCAGGGCGGCCGAGCCGGTCATCATCCAGAACTACCGCGAGATGACCGGCAATACGGTGCTGTCCCGCTGCATCCGCATGGTGTTGCCGGCGAAGTGAGGGAGCGGGCCGGCGGGACTGCAGGTCTGCCGGGCAGCGATCGGCTCTGGCGGAGGTGGTTTCATCTGATACAGTGCGGCCCCGCCCTCGCTTCCCCCGCCGCAGTGCTCGCCATACCATGCCCCGTCCAGACTCCCTGTCGATCCGTATCCTGCTGACCGCTCTGGTCGCCTTCGGCCCGTTGTCCACCGACCTCTACCTGCCGTCGCTGCCGACGCTGGTCCGGGTGTTCGACACCGATGTCGTCACGGTGCAGATGACGCTGTCGATCTTCCTGATCGGTTTCGCGGTGTCGCAGCTGGTCTATGGCCCGATGTCCGACCGGTTCGGCCGGCGCCCCACCCTGCTGGTCGGGGTGGCGATCTATCTGGCGGCCAGCGCCGTCTGCGCCATGACCACCAGCATCGAGGGGCTGATCGCCGCCCGCTTCTTCCAGGCGCTGGGGGCCTGCTGCGGGCCGGTGGTGGCAAGGGCGGTGGTGCGCGACGTCTTCGGCCGCGACCGGGCGGCGACGGTGCTGGCCTACATGTCGATGGCGATGGCGCTGGCCCCGGCAGTAGGGCCGATGCTGGGCGGCGTGCTGACGGAATGGTTCGGCTGGCGCGCCAACTTCGTTCTGCTGACGGTCTTCGCCTGCGGCATCCTGGCGGCGGTGTGGTCGATGCTGGGCGAGACCAACGCCCACCGCGACGAGGAGGCGCTGAGGCCCAGCAGGCTGGCCGCCAACTACCTGCTCCTGCTGCGCAACCGCGGATTCGTCGGCTATGTGCTGGTGGTCGCCTTTTCCTACAGCGGCATCTTCTCCTTCATCTCGGGCTCGTCCTTCGTGCTGATCGACCGGCTGCACCTGACCCCGGCGCAGTATGGCGCCAGCTTCGGCGCGGTGGTGCTGGGGTACATGCTGGGCACCTTCCTGGCCGGCCGGCTGACGCCCCGGCTGGGCGGCGCCCGCATGATCCGCATCGGCACGCTGCTGTCGCTCGGCGGCGGAGTCGTGGGCGGTCTGCTGGCGCTGGCCGGGGTCCTGCACCTGCTGGCCATCGTCGTGCCGGTCTTCCTGTTCATCCTGGGCACCGGGCTGACCCTGCCCAATGCCACCGCGAACGCGGTCGGCCCCTACGCCACCATGGCCGGGCTCGCCTCCTCCCTGCTCGGCTTCGCGCAGATGACCATCGCCGCCGCCGTCGGCATCCTCGTCGGCCATATGAACGACGGCAGCGCCCTGCCGATGATGGGGGCGATCGGGCTGGTGGGGCTGGGCGCGCTGCTGGCGCACCGGCTGCTGGTCATCCCCGCGACGCAGGGCGGGCGATCCGCCTGACCCGGCCCGGTGGACGGGCGGCTCGCCGCCGCTCCCGCGCCTTGCGGTCGTCGTCGGCCCTGCGGCCCTCGTCATCCTCCTTGCCGAACTCCGGGAAGCGGTCCATCAGGATGGTGAACAGGATCGTCACCATCAGGG
>JBKHVJ010000154.1:0-14118 GCA_046570145.1 Alphaproteobacteria bacterium | reverse complement strand
GCGCGCGCAGGAGATCGCCCAGCAGAACAACCTGCCCTGCATCTATCTGGTGGATTCCGGTGGCGCCAACCTGCCGAACCAGGACGAGGTCTTCCCCGACCGCGACCATTTCGGCCGCATCTTCTACAACCAGGCCAACATGTCGGCCGAGGGCATTCCGCAGATCGCCGTGGTGATGGGAAGCTGCACCGCCGGCGGCGCCTATGTCCCGGCGATGTCGGACGAGGCGATCATCGTCCGCAACCAGGGCACCATCTTCCTGGGCGGCCCGCCGCTGGTGAAGGCGGCGACCGGCGAGGTGGTGTCGGCAGAGGATCTGGGCGGCGCCGACGTGCATTCCCGCACGTCGGGCGTCACCGACCATTACGCGATGAACGACGCCCACGCGCTGGCGATGGCGCGCCGCGTGGTGTCGAACCTGAACCGCGCCAAGCACATCGACCTGGATCTCCGCGAGCCGGAAGAACCGGCCTTCGACCCGCGCGAGCTCTACGGCGTCATCCCCAGCGACGCCCGCAAGCCCTTCGACGTGCGCGAGGTGATCGCGCGGGTGGTCGACGGTTCGCGCTTCGACGAGTTCAAGCCGCTCTACGGCACGACGCTGGTCACCGGCTTCGCCCATATCTTCGGCTATCCGGTCGGCATCATCGCCAACAACGGCATCCTGTTCAGCGAATCCGCCCTGAAGGGCGCCCATTTCGTCGAGCTGTGCTGCCAGCGCCGCATCCCGCTGGTCTTCCTGCAGAACATCACCGGCTTCATGGTCGGCCGCAAATACGAGGCCGGCGGCATCGCCAAGGACGGCGCCAAGCTGGTGACGGCGGTCGCCTGCGCCAAGGTGCCGAAATTCACCGTCATCATCGGCGGCAGCTATGGCGCCGGCAACTACGGCATGTGCGGCCGCGCCTACAGCCCGCGCTTCATGTGGATGTGGCCGAACGCCCGTATCTCGGTCATGGGCGGCGAGCAGGCTGCCGGCGTGCTGGCCCAGGTCAAGCGCGACGCCATGGAAGCCCAGGGCAAGCCCTGGTCGGCCGAGGACGACGAGGCGCTGAAGGCGCCGATCCGCGCCCAGTTCGAACGCGAGAGCCACGCCTATTACGCCAGCGCCCGGCTGTGGGACGACGGCATCATCGACCCGGCCGACACCCGGATGGTTCTGGGTCTGGGCCTGTCGGCTTCGCTGAACGCGCCGGTGCCGAAGACGCCCTTCGGCGTCTTCCGGATGTGATGGGGGCGACCATGAGCGATATTCTGATCGAGGTTGCCGACACCGGCGTCGCCACCGTCACCATGAACCGCGGCGACGTGCACAACGCCTTCAACGAACAGGTCATCGCCGACCTCACATCGGCCTTCCGCCGGGTGGGCGAGGATCCGGCGGTGCGCGTCGTGCTGCTGCGCGGGGTGGGCAAGAGCTTCTCGGCCGGGGCGGACCTGTCCTGGATGAAGAAGATGGCCGGCTACTCCCGCGAGGAGAATCTGGCCGACGCCATGGGCCTCGCCACCATGCTGCGGACGCTGGACGAATGCCCGAAGCCGACGGTCGCCGTGGTGCAGGGTCCGGCCTTCGGTGGCGGCGTGGGCCTCGTGTCGGCCTGCGACATCGCCATCGGCGTCGAGACCGCGACCTTCGCCCTGTCGGAAGTGCGGCTGGGCATCATCCCCGCCGCCATCAGCCCCTATGTCATCGCCGCCATCGGCGAGCGCGCCTGCCGCCGCTATTTCCTGACCGGCGAGCGCTTCAGCGCGGCGGAGGCCCACCGCATCGGCCTGCTGCATGAGCTGACCGATGCCGACGGGCTGGAGGAGGCTGTGGCGAAGACGGTGAAGAATTTAATGGACAGCGCCCCTACGGCGGTCACCGCCGCCAAGGAGCTGATCCGCGCCGTCGCCCGCCGGCCGCTGACCGAAGAGGTGATGCGCGACACGGCGGAGCGCATCGCCCGCCAGCGCGCCAGCGCCGAAGGCAAGGAGGGCGTCGGCGCCTTCCTCGACAAACGCACCCCGTCCTGGCGGAGCTGATCCACATGTTCGACAAGATCCTCATCGCCAACCGCGGCGAAATCGCCTGCCGGGTCATCCGCACCGCCCGCCGCCTGGGCATCAAGACCGTCGCCGTCCATTCGGAGGCCGACGCCAAGGCGATGCATGTCCAGATGGCCGACGAGGCCGTCTGCATCGGCCCGGCCCCGGTCGGCGAAAGCTATCTGCGCGGCGACGTCATCCTCGACGTGGCGAAGCGCACGGGGGCGCAGGCCATCCATCCCGGCTACGGCTTCCTGTCGGAGAATGCCGGCTTCGCCGCCGCCTGCGCCGAGGCCGGTATCGTCTTCATCGGCCCGCCGATCGAGGCGATCCGTGTCATGGGCTCCAAGGCGGAATCCAAGCGGCTGATGGCGAATGCCGACGTGCCGCTGGTGCCGGGCTATCACGGCACCGACCAGGACTTCGCCACCCTGTCGGCGGAGGCCGAGCGCATCGGCTATCCGGTGCTGGTCAAGGCCTCGGCCGGCGGCGGCGGCAAGGGCATGCGCGTGGTGCGCGCCGCCAACGAGCTGGCCGATGCGGTGGCCGGCGCCCAGCGCGAGGCCAAGGCCGCCTTCGGCGACGACAGCCTGCTGCTGGAGAAGTATCTCGGCCGGCCGCGCCATGTCGAAATCCAGGTCTTCTGCGACACCCACGGCAACGGCGTCTTTCTGTTCGAGCGCGACTGCTCGGTCCAGCGCCGCCACCAGAAGGTGATTGAGGAGGCGCCGGCCCCCAACCTGCCCGACGACCTCCGCCGCCGCATGGGCGAGGCCGCCGTCGCCGCCGCCAAGGCGGTGAACTATGTCGGCGCCGGCACCGTCGAGTTCCTCTATGAGGATGGCGGCTTCTACTTCATCGAGATGAACACCCGCCTGCAGGTGGAGCATCCGGTGACGGAGAAGATCACCGGCCTCGATCTGGTCGAGTGGCAGCTGCGTGTCGCTGCCGGGGCGGAGCTGCCGCTGCGCCAGGACCAGCTGACCCGCCGGGGCCATGCCTTCGAGGCGCGGCTGTACGCCGAGGATCCGCAGCGCGACTTCCTGCCGGCCATCGGCAAGCTGGTGCGGTTGCGCCCGCCGGCCGAGAATGAGCATGTCCGCGTCGATACCGGTGTGCGCGAAGGCGATTCGGTGACGATGTATTACGACCCGATGATCGCCAAGCTGATCGTCTGGGACGAGGACCGCGACAGCGCGCTGCGCCGCCTTCGCGTGGCCTTGGCCGAATACGAGGTGGTCGGCGTCACCACCAACGTCGCCTTCCTCGGCGCCATCGCCGGCCATCCCGCCTTCAAGGCGGTGGAGATCGACACCGGCTTCATCGAGCGCCACCGCGCCGACCTGCTGCCGCCACCGGCCCCGGTGGCCGACCGGGCGCTGGCTGCCGCGGCCCTATCGGTGCTGCTGAAGCGCCGGGAGGAAGCCCAGGCCGCCCTGCGTGCCCGTTCCGACCGGTATTCGCCTTGGCTGCTCGCCAATGGCTGGCGGCTGAACGAGGAGAACCATTACGACCTGCGCCTGATGGACGGTGACACGGCGCGCGAGGTGACGCTGCATTTCCGGGCCGATGGGTATGAGGTTGCGGTGGATGGCGGCAAGCCGATGCCGGTGACCGGCGTGAACCTCGCCGACGGTCTGCTGACCGCGACGCTGGACGGCATGCGCACCCGCGCCACCGTGGTCCAGCAGGGCTTGGACATCACCGTGCTGATCGACGGCGCGGTTTCCCGCCTGACGCTGGACGATCCCAGCGCCCGTGCGGCGGAGCAGGAGGGCGGCTCCGGCCGCCTGACCGCGCCGATGCCGGGCACCGTGGTCCGCGTTCTGGTCGAACCGGGCCAGAGTGTCGAGGCCGGCGCGCCGCTGATGCTGCTGGAGGCCATGAAGATGGAGCACACCATCAAGGCGCCGGCCGCCGGCACCGTCAGCGCCGTGAATTTCGCGGCGGGCGATCAGGTGTCGGAAGGCGTCGATCTGCTGGTTCTCGACATCGCGGAGGGCTGAGGATGCTGCTGCCGAAATTCGTCCGCATGGTGGAGGTCGGCCCGCGCGACGGCCTCCAGAACGAAAAATCCATGGTGCCGACGGCGGTGAAGGTGGAACTGGTCGACCGCCTGTCCGACGCCGGGTTGAGCGTGGTGGAGGCGGCCAGCTTCGTCTCGCCCAAATGGGTGCCGCAGATGGGCGACAGCGCCGATGTTCTGGCCGGCATCGCGCGGAAGCCCGGCGTGCGCTATGCCGCCCTCACCCCCAATCTGAAGGGGCTGGAGGGCGCGCTGGCGGCCAAGGCCGACGAGGTGGCGGTGTTCGGCGCCGCGTCGGAAAGCTTCAGCAATAAGAACATCAACTGCTCCATCGCCGAGAGCCTGGACCGCTTCGCCCCCGTCATGGAGCAGGCCAAGGCGGCGGGTGTGCCGGTGCGGGGATATGTCAGCTGCGTGCTCGGTTGCCCCTATGAGGGAGAGATTGCGCCACGGGCGGTGGCCGACGTGGCCGAACGGCTGTTCGCCATGGGCTGCTACGAGATCTCGCTGGGCGACACCATCGGCACCGGCACGCCGACCAAGGCGCAACTGATGATCGCCGCGGTGGCGGAGCGGGTGCCGGTCGACAAGATCGCCGTCCATTTCCACGACACCTATGGGCAGGCGCTGGCCAACATCCTGGCGGCGCTGCAGATGGGGGTCGCGGTGGTGGACAGCTCCGTCGCCGGGCTCGGCGGCTGCCCCTATGCCAAGGGGGCCAGCGGCAACGTGGCGAGCGAAGATGTGCTGTACATGCTGAACGGCCTCGGCATCGAGACCGGGGTGGATCTGGACAGGCTGATCGCCGCCGGGGCGTTCATCAGCGAGGCCATCGGCCGCCCCACCGCATCGAAGGTGGCCCGCGCTCGTGGTTGTGCGTGAGGGATCCTTCGGCAACGAAGGGCCGCGCTTCCGAAAGGGAGCGCGGCCCTTTCGTATTCGGGGGTGCCCCTTCGCATCTTGGGCGTCCCACCCCATATAGGACCGGTCCTCGGCCAGACGTGAACGACCGCCCGTGCGTATTCCCGACCTGAACAGCCTGTACGATGCCGGCAGCCGGCTTCTTTTGGAATCGACGGTGCGCGTCGGCGTCACCGGGCTGCGGCGGGCGGGCAAGACCGTCTTCGTCACCGCGCTTGTCGACAATCTGCTGAAGGCCGGGCGGCTTCCCTTCCTCGACGTCATGTCGTCGGGCCGTTTCCAGGCGGCGCGGCTGCGGCCCCAACCCGATCCGGACGTGCCGCGTTTCGATTTCGAAGGCCATCTGGCGGCGCTGACCGGTCCCGATCCCCATTGGCCGGAGCCGACGCGAGGCATCGGCCAGATGCGGGTCTCCCTGCGCTACCGTCCGGATTCGGCGCTGAAGCGGGCGGTGCAGCCGGTGGCGACACTGAACCTCGACCTCGTCGACTACCCAGGCGAATGGCTGCTCGACCTGCCGCTGCTGCGCCAGAGCTTCGCGGAGTGGAGCGCGCTCACGTTGGAGCTTGCCGCCCGGCCGCCGCGCGACGAGCTGTCCGCCTCCTGGCGCGGCTGGCTCGCCACCATCGATCCGATGGCTTCGGCGGAGGAGGAGACGGCGCGGCGCGGGGCGGCGCTCTACACCGACTATCTCCATGCCTGCCGGCGGGCGGACACGCTGCTCAGCCTGATCCAGCCCGGCCGTTTCGTCGAGCCGGGCGACATGAAGGACGCGCCGCTGCTGACATTCTGCCCGCTGCCTCCGCCCCAGGCCGGCGGGTCGCGGGGGCGCGGCAGCCTGTGGGCGCTGATGGAGGAGCGGTACGAGGCCTACAAGACCAACGTCGTCCGCCGTTTCTTCTCCGAACATTTCGCCAGGCTCGACCGCCAGATCGTGCTGATCGACGTGCTTGGCGCGCTGAACGCCGGTCCCGCCGGGATGGCCGACATGAAGCGGGCGCTGGAACTGAGCCTGGAGCCCTTCCGCCATGGCTCGTCGGGCTGGCTCGACCGGCTGCTGGGCACCAGGATCGACCGGGTTCTGTTCGCCGCGACCAAGGCCGACCACATCGCTGCCCACCAGCATGCCCAGCTACGCGCGCTGCTCGACCGGCTGGTCGGCGACGCCCGCAACGCCATCCGCTTCGAAGGCGCCCAGGTCGAGACGATGGCCATCGCCGCGCTGAAATGCACCGACAGCGTGGTGACCGAGCATGAGGGCCGGCAGCTGCGCTGCGTGCGCGGCGTGCCCGTGGGGCGCGACCGCCCGACCGTTCTGTTCCCCGGCGAGATCCCGGAGGATGCGGAGGCCTTTCCGCCCGGCCGGGACCGTCCTTACAATTTCCTGGCATTCCGTCCGCCCGACGATCTCGGCCGCGACCCGCGCGGCCTGCCGCATATCCGCGTCGATCAGGCCCTGCAATTCCTGCTGGGGGATTACCTGCTGTGACGGAGCGCGACACCGACACCCGCAAGGCCGCGAAGGGCTGGGTTCCGCCGATGGAGCTGGAACTGGACCGCGCCGCTCCGGTCTCGGCGGAGGAGGAGACGGCGCTGCTGACCGGATCGGGCGATCCGGCGGAGCTGCTGCCGGCCCCGGCGACGCCGGTGCGGACGACGCGCCGGCTCGGGCGCTGGCTGTTCGGGGCGCTGGCGGCGCTGGTTCTGGTGGCGCTGGGGTTCGACACCGCCGATCTGCTGAACCGCGCCTTCGCCACCAGCCTTGTGCTGGGCGTTCTGGTGGCGCTGCTGGCGGCGACGGCGGGCATCGCCGCACTGGCCATGCTGGTGAACGAGCTGTTGTCGCTCCGACGCCTGCGCCGGATCGAGGAATTGCGGGCGGAAGCCGGGCGGCTGGAGATCGAGGCGCCGGGCGGTCGGGCCGACCGTTTCGCCGGGTCGCTGGTGGCGCTCTATGCCGACCGGCGGGAACTGGCCCCGGCGCTGGCCCGCGTGCGCGACCATGTGACCGATGCCCATGACGAGCATGAGGTGGTGCGGCTGCTGGACCGCGAGGTGCTGGCCCCGCTCGACCGTGCCGCCTATCAGCGGGTGCTGCTCGCCTCGCGCGACACCGCCGTAGCCACCGCGCTGAGCCCGGCGGCGCTGCTGGATTTCGCGGTGGTGCTGTGGCGGAACCTGAAGCTGGTGCGGGAGATCGCCTCCCTCTACGGCGCCCGGCCGGGCTATGTCGGCTCGCTGCGGCTGCTGCGCCGCATGCTCGCCAACATCGCCGTCGCCGGGGTGACTGAGAGCGCCCACCATGTGGCGGTGGAGGCGCTGGGCGGTTCGCTCGCCGCCGCGATTTCCACCCGGATGGGGCAGGGGGTGATCAACGGCCTGCTGACCGCGCGGGTCGGGCTGACCGCCATGCATCTGTGCCGCCCCATCGCCTTCGGCGCCGACAACCGTCCCAGCCTGAACCGCATCAGGAAGGAACTGCTGTCGGTGCCGAAGCAGGTGCTGTGAACGCGCCTCAGGCGTTGGCCATCGCGTCCGCTTCGGAGCCATGGACGGTTCCGATGGCATGCAGCGAGCTTTGCAGGGTCAGTCGGTCGAGCTGTTCCACCCGCAGGCTGGCGAAGATCTTGATGCGGCTTTCCAGTTCCACATAGGTGCGGCGGAAGGCCATGCGGATGCGGTCCTCCGTGCCGGTGGCGGCCGACGGATCCTCGACGCCCCAATGGGCGGTCAGCGGAGTTCCATTCCACACCGGGCACAGTTCCCCCGCCGCCTGATCGCAGACGGTGAAGACGAAATCCAGCGCCGGCGCGTCCGGGCCGGTGAATTCGTCCCAGTTCTTGGAGCGCAGATCGGTGGTCGGCAGGTTGAAGGCCTTCAGCGTGGCCAAGGTGTGGGGATTGATCCGGCCCGCCGGGAAGCTGCCGGCCGACCAGGCGTTGAAGCGGCCGGCTCCCCACCGGCGCATCAGGCATTCCGCCATGATGCTGCGCGCCGAGTTGTGGGTGCAGAGAAACAGGACATTGTAGGTCTTCTGCTCGGTCATGGCCTACCCCTGGGTTCGGCCCGCCGACGGAAGCGCCGGCGGGAATGGGACGGCGACACTGTGCCGCCAGCCCCGTTCCCGCTTCAAATCAACCTTTTATGTCAATCCTGACACGTCAGGCCCACCTGTATCAGGCGAGGTCGAAGACCAGCACTTCCGCGTCGTCGGCCCGGTCGAGCGTCACCGCCTCCTCGTCCGTCAGCGCGGCGCCGTCGCCGGCCTTCAGCAGGGTGCCGTTCAGATGGACCCGGCCACGGGCGACCTGGACCCAGGCATGGCGGCCGGGGCGCAGGGCCAGGGTGACGCTCTCCTCCCCGTCCAGCAGGGCGGCGTAGAGATCGACATCCTGGTGGATGGTGACGCTTCCGTCGCGCCCGTCACGCGACCCGACCAGCTTCAACTTGCCCTGCTTCTCCGCAGCCGGGAAATCCGCCTGCTGGTAGCCGGGGGCCAGGTTGTTGGCTTCCGGCAGGATCCAGATCTGGAGGAAATGCACCGGCTCGGTGTCGGACGCGTTGTACTCGCTGTGGCGGATGCCGCGGCCGGCGCTCATCACCTGGACCTCGCCCGGACGGATCACCGACCCGGTGCCGATGGAGTCCTTGTGCTCCAGCGCGCCGTTCAGCACGTAGGAGACGATCTCCATGTTGGCATGCCCATGGGTGGGGAAGCCGGCGCCGGGGATCACCCGATCCTCGTTGATGACCCGCAGCGCGCGGAAGCCCATATGGCCGGGATCGAAGTAGTGGCCGAACGAGAAGCTGTGGTTGCTGTTCAGCCAACCCATGTTGGCGACCCCGCGCTCGTCGCGATGGCGAATGGTGATCATGATGGAACCCTCCGTATCGTTGGGGTGTGTGCCCTTGTCTGGAGGAGAATTTGGCACCGAACGGCACGGGGAACAATCTGGGGAGTTCGCATCAGATCGTTGCTGCCATGGATACAATCTCACGCCGCCAAAGGCACCCCCACCGAGAACACCGTGCCGCGCCCTTCCACCGAGCGCACCATCACCGGATGCTCCAGCAGCCGCGCCAGCCGTTCGACGATGGCGAGCCCCAGGCCGATGCCCTCGCTGCGGTCGCGGTCGGGGGGGTCGAGCTGCACGAACTCCTCGAAGATGCGTTGCCGGTCGGGTTCGGCGATGCCGCGTCCGGTGTCGTACACCTCGATCCACAGCCTGTCGCCGCGGCTGCGGCAGCCGACCAGCACGCCGCCGGTTTCGGTGTAGCGGATGGCATTGCCGATCAGATTGCGGACGATGCGCTCCAACAGCGCCGGATCGCTGCGCACCACGGCGTTGGTCGGGACGGCGCGCAGCCGCAGGCCCTTGGCCTCCGCCAGGCCGGAGAACTCCGCCTCCAGCTGGTCGAACAGGGGGGAGAGCGGCAGGTCGGCCGGCTTCGGCGTCACCGCGCCGGATTCCAGCTTCGAGATGTCGAGTATCGCGTTCAGCAGGTCGCGCATCGACCGCTGCGCCGCCTTGAGGTCGGTCAGCAGGGCCGCCGCCTTGGCGTTCTGCGGCTGGCGTTCCAGCATGCCGGTGAACATGCCGATGGCCTGGAGTGGCTGCTGCAGGTCGTGGCTGGCATGGGCGAGGAAGCGGGACTTGGCGCGGTGGGCCTGCTCCGCCGCGGATTTGGCGGCGTGCAGCTCGGCCGTGCGCTCGCGCACCTGCTGTTCCAAAGTGGCGTTGGCCCGTTCGATCGTCTCGGCCATGCGCAGGATCTCGGTGAACTGGCGGCGCACCTGCCGGGTCATCGGCCGGAAGATCGCCAACGCTTCCACCGCCAGGATCAGCAGGGTGATCAGCAGGGCGGCCAGTCCCAGACGGTGCAGGGTCTGGAATCCCTCCTCGCCTTCCTCCTGGTAGAGGGCGACCATCTCCTCCAGCCGATCCAGCAGCGGGCCGAGGGCCTGGGAGGTGATGCGGTCCGCTTCGGCCGGGTCGGGCGGCTCGCCGGCGGATGCGGCGGCGATCACCCGGCGCAGGGCGGCGATGTGCCCGGTCACCACCGGGTCCAGCGGGTCGGAGCCGCCATGGAACAGGTCGTTGGGGGGCGGCCCCAGGGGCGGGCCTTCCTCCGGTCCGGCTCGGCCGCTCAGCCGGCGGTGGGCCGTCTCGAACATGTCGGTGGTCTCGGCCAACTGGTGGGCGAGGTCGGTGCGCATCGCCGGATCGGCCGCGGTCTTCAACTGCTCGACCAGAAGGGCCGTCCGCTGCGACAGCATGCGCTGGCGGCCGGAGACGTTGACGACCTCCAGCATGCGTTCGTGCTGGCCGATCACCCCTTCCGTCATCACGAAGCCGGCCAGCGTGCCGAGCGCGATCAGCGTCAGCGCCAGGGCATAGCGCACGGTCATCCAGCGGGCCGTGGTGGTGCCGGTCGGTATCATGCCCTTTTCCCCTCGGCCGTGATGCCCATGCCATCTTCAGGCAGCATCATTGGGTCATCTGCCGCGTTGCGGCAATGGCCGAGCATAGGATCGAGGCTATGAAGCCTCGGTAAAGCCGCAAGCTTCCAGTGCCGCCCGCATGTGCGACGGGATCGGCGCCACCGCGCCGACCGGATCGCGCTTCGGGTAGAGCGGCAGCGAGATGGCGCGGGAATGCAGGTGCAGCGGCTTGCCCTCCGGCCCGCCATATTGCGGGTCGCCGACCAGCGGGCAGCCGATGGAGGCGCAATGGACGCGGATCTGGTGGGTGCGGCCGGTGTGCGGCGTCAACTCCAGCCAAGTCAGCCCGTTCGCCTGCCCGCGCACGACATAGTCGGTCACCGCGGTCTGCCCGTCGGGCGAACCGACGATGCGCCAGCCGCCGGTCTTGTTGGAGACCTTGGCGAGCGGCAGTTCGATCCGTCCGGACTCCTGCGGCGGCGTCCCGGCGACCACCGCCCAATAGGTTTTGTCGACCTTGCCGTTCTGGAACAGGATGCCGATCTTGCGCAACGCTTTGGCGTGGCGGCCGAGGATCAGGCAACCGGAGGTGTCGCGGTCCAGCCGGTGGGCGAGGGACGGCGGCTTGGGAAAGCCGAAGCGCAGCGCGTCGAAATGCCGCTCCAGGTTCGGCCCGCCGGCGGGGCCGGCATGGACCGGCAACCCGGCGGGCTTGTCGAGGATCAGCATCAGCCCGTCACGGTACAGGATGCGGTCTTGGATTTGGGCGGGTGTCACGGGCAACTCATCCCCAGGCGCGGGAAATCAGGAGGTCGATGGCGGCGATGATGCGGTCGCTGTCGTCGGCGAGGGAGCAGACTTTCTCGCCGGGCTGCTCGGCTGGAACCGAAGCAAGTTGCAGAGGATTCAAGATCACCTCATGGCCTTCGATCACGAACAGCGGCGTCAAGGAAGGCTCTGTACTCTGAACTTTGCCGGCCAACAACAGCGGTGCAATCACCCTTCGGGCAGATGCGTCAAACCGTTGCGATTGCACGATCACCAGATACGGAATGCCCGAACGCGCCGCCGTTCGGTTCCGATGCATATCGAATTGAGCCATCACAGGTGATCGAGATGTTCGTCGGCGAAAGAGCCATATTTGGCATCGAAGTCGTTCAGCGCCGCAATCGTGGCATCCAGGCGACGCTCACGATCCGCCTTTGCCACCTCGTCGGCCAGCAGCTTTTCGACCCGTTCCGACAGGTCGCCGGGAAGGGACTGGGCGCGTTGCAGGATGTCCTCGTCCAGCGACAAGGTGATGTCCCGCTTCGGCGCGCGCCGGTCATAGACACCGTCCATTGGAAAGCCCTCCCCCGATCCCGATGCACTGAAGATAGGCGCCCCCGGTGCCGTCCGGCAAGCGGGCAGCAAAAAGGGCGCGGGCCTCTCGCAAGGCGCCGCGCCCCCTCTCACAGGTCCGCCCGGATCAGGCGAGCTTCAACTCCTTGAAGAAGTCGTTGCCCTTGTCGTCGACGATGATGAAGGCCGGGAAGTCCTCCACCTCGATGCGCCAGATGGCTTCCATGCCGAGTTCGGGATACTCGACGCATTCCACCTTCTTGATGCAGTCCTGGGCCAGACGGGCGGCCGCACCGCCGATCGAGCCGAGATAGAAGCCGCCATGCTGCTTGCAGGCCGCCGTCACTTCCGCGCTGCGGTTGCCCTTGGCCAGCATGACCATGGAGCCGCCCGCCGCCTGGAACTGGTCGACGAAGCTGTCCATGCGGCCCGCCGTCGTCGGTCCGAAGGAGCCCGAGGCGTAGCCTTCCGGCGTCTTGGCCGGGCCGGCATAATAGATCGGGTGGTTCTTGAAGTAATCCGGCAGCGGCTCGCCGGCGTCCAGGCGGGCGCGCAGCTTGGCGTGGGCCAGATCGCGGGCGACGATCAGCGGGCCGGTCAGCGACAGGCGGGTGCGGATCGGATACTGGCTCAGCGTGGCGCGGATTTGCTCCATCGGCTGGTTCAGGTCGATCTTCACGACCTCGCCCGACAGATGCTCGTCGCCGATCTCCGGCAGATACTGGGCCGGATCGGTCTCCAGCTGCTCCAGGAAGATGCCGTCCTTGGTGATCTTGCCCACCGCCTGACGGTCGGCCGAGCAGGACACGCCGATGCCGATGGGCATGGAGGCGCCGTGGCGCGGCAGGCGGATGACGCGGACGTCGTGGCAGAAATACTTGCCGCCGAACTGGGCGCCGATGCCCATGTTCTGCGTCAGCTTGTGGACCTCGGCCTCCATCGCCAGATCGCGGAAGGCGTGCGCGTCCTCGCCGCCCTCGGTCGGCAGATTGTCGAGGTAGCGGGCGGAAGCCAGCTTGACCGTCTTCAGGTTCTGCTCCGCCGACAGGCCGCCGATGACGATGGCCAGATGGTAGGGCGGGCAGGCCGAGGTGCCGAGATAGCGGATCTTGTCTTCCAGGAACTTCAGCAGCCGGTCGGGCGCCAGAACCGACGGCGTGGCCTGGTGCAGGAAGGTCTTGTTGGCCGACCCGCCGCCCTTGGCCATGAACAGGAACTTGTAATAGTCCTCGCCCTCGGAATAGATGTCGATCTGCGCCGGCAGGTTG
Source organism: Alphaproteobacteria bacterium (assembly GCA_046570145.1). Classification (GTDB taxonomy): domain Bacteria; phylum Pseudomonadota; class Alphaproteobacteria; order Azospirillales; family Azospirillaceae; genus Azospirillum. Next base: position 1,091 of record JBKHVJ010000154.1, on the reverse strand, counting down.
TTGCGGGTGTTCTTCTCCTCATACATGGAGATCGGCGCCAGCTGGCTGTAGCGCAGGTTGCGCTTCAGATAGGCGTCGCGGGCACCCTCGGACAGGGCGGTCTCGTCGCCGCCCTTGGTCCAGACGCGGCGGCCTTTCTTGCCCATGATGATGGCGGTGCCGGTGTCCTGGCACATCGGCAGCGTGCCGGCGGCGGCGATGTTGGCGTTCTTCAGCAGGTCGAGCGCCACGAAGCGGTCGTTGGCCGACGCCTCCGGATCGTCAAGGATCTTGGCGAGCTGGGCCAGATGGCCCGGACGCAGCAGATGGTTGATGTCGGAGAAGGCAGCCTCGGCCAGCAGGCGCAGACCTTCCGGCTCGACCTTCAGGATCTGCTCGCCGTCGAACTCGACGACCGAGACGTGATCCGAGGTCAGCTTGCGGTAGGTCGTGTCGTCCTTGGCGAGCGGAAACAGGCCGCGGGCTGAGGCGATGTCGTCGGGCATTGGGGCGTTCCTTCGTGACGATCCAACGGCCTCCGCGAAACCGCGCCCGGCCGGGCGCGCGAAGGGGGCAGGCCGCGCTCGGCCCCCCTTATACACCGCTTCCGCGCAGAGACAACCGTCGGCGCGAGTAACTGTGCGCGGCGGTTTGTCGTCGGCGGAAAGAGAACAGAAAGAAAAGGCCGGTACACCGCAATGGTAATACCAGCCATTTCTTCCTGTTCCCGATGCCGGCTGCTTACGCCGCCGCCTTCACATGCCCCTCCACCGCCTCATGGGCGTGGACGGTCGGCTCGGCCGGGGCGCCGGCCCAGTCGCCATGGGCGGGGATTTCCTCACCCTTCATCACCAGGGTCAGCGGACCCAGGCGTGCGAAGTCGCCGACATGGGTGTCGTACAGCACGGTGGCGCCGGCTCCGATGGTGACGCCGGTGCCGACGCTCACCCGGCCCACCTTCATCACGCGGTCCTCGTACAGGTGGGTCTGCAGCGCCGACAGGGCATTGATGGCGCAATGGTCGCCGACCGACACGCAGTCGAACTCCGTGATGTCGGTGGTGTCCATGTAGACGCCCTTGCCGAACTTCGTGCCGAACAGGCGCAGCACCC
>JBKHVJ010000153.1:0-8193 GCA_046570145.1 Alphaproteobacteria bacterium | reverse complement strand
GTCAGGTCGGTGCGGTTCCACATCATCCGGCCGACCTCCTGCGTGATCATGGCGGACAGATCGACCTGATCCCAGGCGTGCGGGCTGTGGATGGCGGAACCGATGGCATCGATGCGGATCGGCGGGTTCGGCTGGTCCTTCGCCGCGTCGCGGCGGGACAGAACCAGCGCGGTCGACGCGTCGCAATGGACATCGCAGTCGAAGACCCGCAACGGCGTCGACACCAGACGCGACGCGAAGTAATCGTCCATCGTCATCGGCGCGCGGTAGACGGCTTTGGGATTCAGCGCGGCGTGCCGGCGACAGGTCAGTGCGATCTGCGCCAACTGTTCCGCCGTCGTGCCGTAATCGTGAAAATGGCGCTGGGCGTACATGGCCGCGAGGTTGATCGCCGACAGCACGTTGAAGGGCGTGTACCACTGCCAATAATAGGTTCCGTCGCGCCCGGCCGACTTGTTCGTCAGGGCATTCGCCGTGCGCGACCTGGCGCGGCCGGTCGCCTCGGTGATCGTGCGGAAGACCAGGACATGCCGCGCCAACCCGGTGGCGATGGCCATCGCCCCCTGGATCACCCCGGCGAGCGGGCCGGGGCCTTCGTACCCGGCGCCATACCAGTTGAGCTTCAGCCCGAGCGCACTCTTGATCGCCGCCGTGCCGACCGGCGAGAAACTGTCGCCGTTGTTGTTGTCGCCGGGCCAGCAGGCCACGCCATCGATGTCGTCGCGGGTCAGGCCGGCGTCGCCGATCGCTTCCATGCACGCCTCGACCGTCAGCCGCATGGCCGATTTGGACGAGGGGCGGGCGACCTCCGACTGGCCGATGCCGGTGATGGCGACATCCTTTTCGAAGACACGGTCAAACATCATTCGTCCGCCACGAACAGAGGAATCCATACGTCATCGATCGGTTCGAAGGTGACGCGCACCGGCATGCCGATGCGCACCCGGTCCACCGGGCAACCAACGATGTTGGTCAGGAAACGGACCCCCGCCTGTTCCACGATCTCGACGATGGCGATGACGTAGGGTTCCGCCAGCTCAGGCGTCCAGGCCTGATGGTTGACCGTGAAGGTGACGACGCGCGCGCGTCCCGACACCGGCTTGTGCCCGACGTCGAGGCTGGCGCAGGCGGGACAGACCGGCGTCGGCGGATGGAACAGGGTGCCGCAGGCGTCGCAATGAGCGATGCGCAATTCCCCGTCGGCACCGCCCGTCCAGAACGCCGTGTTCTCAGGATTGAGAAGCGGAAGCTTCCTTGGCATGGGGATCCCCAATCATGGCGCGGGTGGAAGCGGACAGAGAGCCGCCGCCACGCGCCGCAGGATGGACCCCGATTGTGCCGATCCCATCGCTGAGGTCAAGGATTTTCCGATATCAGAACTAATTTCTTTATTCAGAATTTTTGTCCGTCTCGGAGAACGCGTCGCTCAACACATCCCGCAACGATCGGGGTCGCCGACCCGATAAACGCTCGATGTCCCCGGTGACGATGTCGAAACCGCCCATGGCAAAACGGGTTCGGATGCTGACTACCACCGCGACGATGGGCGGCGGCAACCCGGCCTGCGCCATCGTGGAACGGAACGCCTCTTCCGTCAGTTCGACATAACGCAGGGACCGCCCGGCCACCGCGCCGGCGATGGCCGCCCGCTCCGTCCCCGACAGGCTCTCCGGGCCGGTGCCGGTGTAGATGGCGCCGTCATGCCCGTCCCCGGTCAACAGGCCGGCGGCGGCCCGTGCGAGATCGTCGCGCGAGACATAGCCCACCCGCCCGTCGCCGATGCCGGCGATGGCTCCACGGTCGAGCGCCGAACGAACCTCCTGGACGAAGGCTTCGGCGTAGAAATTCATGCGCAGGATGCTCCAGGCGCCGGCCGTCCGCATCAGGCGCTGCTCCGCCGGGAAATAGCAGCCCCAGATGTCCGGCTCCTTCGCCCGCCGGGTGCCGGCCGACGACATCAGGCTCACATGCCCGACCCCGGCGGCGACCGCCGCATCGACGGCGGCGAGATGCTGGATGGTCCGCTGTCCGGGCCGCATGTCGGTCGTCGGAATGATCAGCAGCCGATCGAGCCCGGCGTAGGCCGAGGCCAGAGAATCGGGCTGGTCGTAGTCGCCGAACCGCGCCTCGACCGTTGAAGGAAGCGCTTCGGGGGTTCGCGAAATGCCGACGATGCCGTGTCCGGAGGCCAGACCTTGCAACGCGGCGATGGTCGCCGAGCCGAGTTTGCCGCTTGCGCCGCTGACGCCGATCTTCACGATGACATCCTTTCAAAGGGGAGTTTTGGCGGGTGGGTTTCAGTGGGAGAGGCGTTTTCCCGGTGCCGTGCGCCAACCGGCGGCGCACACTGCCGCCAAGGGCACTTTTTGTGCCTGCCGCCATCATGGGAAGGCGGTGGATCCCCCGCAAGGAGGCATGACTTTGTCACCAGGGAACACGTCTGTGCCTGCCGGAACCGACAACCACGGCGACTGCCGCGCGCTGGCCGAAATCCTCGACCGGGTCGGCGACAAATGGACGGTGATGGTGGTGGGCATCCTGTCCGACGGGCCGATGCGGTTCAACGCCCTGCTCCGCCGGGGAGGCGGCGTGTCGCAACGGATGCTGACCTTGACGCTGCGCGGGCTGGAGCGCGACGGATTGGTCAAGCGAACGGTCTTCCCCACGGTTCCACCACGCGTCGAGTATGAGCTGACCGCGTTGGGGCACTCATTGATCGCGCCGTTGCGCGCCCTGTCACAATGGGCGCAGGCGCACCGTCCGGCGATCGAGGACGCGCGCCGGGACTTCGACGCAACGGCACGGGAAACCGGCTGAAGCGCACAAACCAAATCCGACGATTGCGTTTCCCACCGATTGATCGGATGATCGCCTCATCGGCACGCCGCCATCCACGGGCGATGCCGATCCATCGGTCGATAGTCCGGCCGACTTCTCATCCCCCGACCCTTTCGTCCATCGCCCGATGACGGCCACATTTACGAGCCGCCGGGAACCTCCCCCTGACCGGAGACACCCATGACCACGCCCCTCCAGGACATTCCGCTGACCCGCATCACCGGCGAGAGCGCAACACTCGCTGACCACAAGGATTCGGTGCTGCTGATCGTCAACGTCGCCTCCAAATGCGGACTGACGCCGCAATACGCCGCGCTGGAGGCTCTGCACGAACGCTACCGTGACCGTGGCTTCGCCGTACTCGGTTTCCCCGCCAACGACTTCGGCGCGCAGGAACCCGGCACGAACGCGGAGATCGAGCAGTTCTGCCGGACCAACTTCAGCGTCGATTTCCCGATGTTCGCCAAGGTCGCGGTGACCGGCGAGGAGCAGCACCCGTTGTACCGCGCCCTGATCGCCGCCCATCCGACGGCGATCTCCAAGCCCGAAAGCGGCTTTCGCCAGAAGCTGGAAGGCTACGGCATCAAGACCAACCCCGAACCCGGCATCCTCTGGAATTTCGAGAAGTTCCTGATCGCCCGCGACGGCACGGTGGCGGGCCGCTTCGCCCCCGACGTGACGCCGGACGATACGCTGGTCATCACCGCGATCGAAACGGAACTGGCAAAGGCCTGACGGCCGCGCTCGGGAGACACGCCATGCCCTTCAACGACATCCTGGTTCACGTCGATGGCGGGGACGGTACCGCCGGCCGCATCGCGATGGCCGCCCGACTGGCCGCCGCCCACGGCGCGCGGTTGACCGGCCTTCATGTGCGGCCGGCCCTGGATATTCCCGTCCTGGCGCAATCCTTCGCCGGGCCCGCCCTGAACGATGCGTTGACCAAGGCCGCCGACGAGTCCGCCGCACTGGCCAAGAACCTGTTCATCCGCCACGGCCAGCCTGCCGAGGCCCGGCAACGTTGGCTGGACGCTGGCGGAGACGCCGCGCAGACCGTGATCGCCCACGCCCGCTGCACCGATCTGGCGGTGGTCGGCCCGTCCGACATCGGCCAACCCGGCGGACGACGGATCAGCGGCCAGATCGTGCTGGAGGCCGGCGTGCCCGTGCTGATGGTGCCGGAACGGCCATCGGTGGAAACCCTGGGACAACGCGTCGTGGTCGCCTGGAACGCCAGCCGGGAAGCGGTCCGCGCCGTCCACGACGCCTTGCCGATCCTGCGGACCGCCTCGGCGGTCGAGGTAGTGATCATCGTGGTGAAAGCACCGGCTCCGACCGCCGAATCAGGGCCGGGCCGCGAGCTGGTCGATTTCCTCGCCCAGCACGGGGTGGCGGCGACGGTGAAGCTTCTGGTGCTGGAGGATGCCTATGGCGTCAGCGGATCCATCCTGGCGCGGGTCGAGGCGACGGGCGCCGATTTGATCGTCATGGGTGGTTTCGGCCGGTCGCGCCTGCGCGAAGCGATGGTCGGCAGCACCACCGGAAATCTGCTGACCCGCTCGACCGTGCCGTTGCTGGTCTCCCACTGAAAGTCCCGGACGCCACACGGGGTCTCTCCGGTGGCGTCCGGCCCGTGATGCCCGGCGGTTCGCGGCGTCAGCCCGCCCGCACCACGCCGAGGAAGTTCGAGACCTCCGCGGACAGCGCCCTGGCTTCGCTGGACATCTCGGCCGACGCATCGACCACCCGTCCCGCCGCTTCGCCGGTTTCAGTCGCGGCGGTGGTGATCGCATCTATGCTGGACAACATGCGGTACGTTCCATCAGCCGCCTGGACGATGTTGCGGGCGATCTCCTGCGTCGCCGCGCCCTGCTGTTCGACCGCGGACGCGATGGAACCGGTGATGCCGTCGATCGACGCGATGGTGCCGCCGATCTTGCGAATGGCTTCCACCGTCTTGGCGGTGACGAGTTGCATCGCGGCGATCTGCGTCCCGATCTCGTCGGTCGCCTGCGCGGTCTGGGTCGCCAGCAGCTTCACCTCATGCGCCACGACGGCGAAGCTCTTGCCCGCCTCCCCGGCGCGCGCCGCCTCGATGGTGGCGTTCAGCGCCAGCAGATTGGTCTGGGCGGCGATCTCGCCGATCAAGCGTACCACCTCGCCGATGCGGCCGGCGGCGTCGTTCAGGCTGCGCGCGGTCGCGTCGGTCGCGCGCGCGTCGCTCACCGCCTCCCCGGCGATGCGCGCGGACTCCCGAACCTGACGGGTGATCTCGGAAATCGAGGACGTGAGCTGCTCGGCCGCCGAGGCCACCGTCTGGACGCTGTGCGTGGCGCTGTGCGTGGCCACCGACGCCGACGCGGCTTCCCGCTTCGCCTGCCCGGCGAACTGGGCCATGATCTCCGCCGTCGAATGCATGTTCGAGGCTGAACGCGCGAAACGGTCCACTGCCGCCTTGAAGGTCGTCTCGAACTGTCCGGCAAGGCCGATAAAGGCTTGACGGCGTTCGCCGGCCAGACGCGCGCGCTCCTGCTCGGCGCGCTGGTCGGTTTCGGCCGCGGCGCGCGCGTTCATCTGAAATACCTCCAGCGCACGCCCCATCTCGGTGATCTCGTCATGGCCATCGACTGGGATGGCGGCGTTCAGATCGCCCTCCGCAACCGACCGCATCGCCTGCGACAGCCGCGACAGCCGGTTGACCACGACATGCCCGACATACAGCCATGTCATCAGGATCGTGCCGATGACGCTCGCCGCCCCGATGGCGATCAGCGTGCGACGGCCGCGCTCAATTCCGGTGCTGGCCTCCTCCACCAGCTCGGCGCTTTCCGCCCGGACCTTGTGGACCAGACGGGAGGCCTCGCGGCGAAGCTCGTCCGACAGCGACCGGTTGTCGTTCAACGCGGTCCAACTGGCGGTCGCCGCCGCAAGCTCCTCCCCCGATCGCGCGAACAGCCCCTGGGGACCGAGGCCGAGTTCGGCCAGAATCCGCAGATGCGGATCCAGCAGCGCCGCGTCGTCCACGGGAAGCCGGGCGACAAGGGAGGGCAGCCGCTCGACCAGCCGCGTGAAATCCATCCGCAACGCGTCGAGCTGGGGCAGGCTCGACGCTTTCGACGCCTCCGCTGCCAAGCTTCCCATGCGGTTGCCGGCCTGCATCAGTTCCAGACCGGCCATCAACGCGACCAACTCGCCGGCCACCGTTCCACCCGCCTCGCCCGACCCGGCGCCCCGGCGCTCGACGGTGGCGCGCAGGCCATCGACGATGGGCTGGCACAGGACAGCGAAGGCCGCCTGCTCCAGGTCGATGTCGCGGAGCGCCGCGTCGCGCGTCTTGCGGATCGCCAATCGTTCCGACACCGCCTGGATCTGGGCGTTCTGAAGCGTGGTCATCTTGGCGCTGACCTCCTTCAGAAAGGCGAGACTCTCATCGCCGGGGCGCAGCGGCGTCAGCTCCTGCACCGTCTGCGACAGCAGCCCCATCTGCGCCTTGAGATCCTCGGCCCGATCGGACAGTTCGTTCGGGTTAGTGACGCTGTCGAGCACCGGGGCCTGGGCGACCACGGCGCTGGCGTCGGCCTGTAGCTGCTGAGCCAGGACCACCGAGGGAAGATCCTGCTCGCTGATTTGCAGCATGCGCCCGTGAATGGCGGTCATCGTCCACAGACCGACGCCGCTGGCCAATGTCGTCAGGACCGCCACCACGCTGAAGGCGATGAACAGCTTTCCGCGAATTCCCATGTGAAGCGATGGGAGATACCGGCCGAAACTCATCTCGTCTTCTCCCTACCGGTTTTTTTCAAGGCCGGGTCAGCCGGTCTGATCCCGCAGCCAGCGCCGATGGCGGTCGAAGTGATCGGGGCGCCGCTCGATCCAGACCCCTTGAGCCCTGGCGAGTTCGGCCATGCCGGCGGCAAGGTGCAGCACCCCGGCCAGACGCAGACGTCGGCCGTCCCGCGCCTCCATCCAGGCGCGCGCCACCAGATCGCGCTCGACCGGCACGGGCTTGAGGAAATCGACGGTCAGGCTCGCGGTCACCGCCATGGTGCCGAGAAAGCCGGGAATCCGGCCCAGCACGTCGTCGAACACGGCGGCGGTCCAGCCGCCATGCGCGACCATCGGGCCGCCCTGATTGGCCGCGTCGCAGCGCAGCGCCGCCGACGCGACGCCGTCGTCGCCCATCGTCATCCGCGTGATGCCGAGACGGCAACGACCGGACGGCCGGCAGCCGCCGCACAGCGCGATCACGCAAGGATCGCCGCCCTCAGACAACCGGGGCGTCCGCGACGAAGATCCGGTCCGACTTGATCGGAACCGCGATGTCGGCCAGCGCGTCGGTGTCGATGCGGCGCTTGGTCGTCAGCAGCGTCTTCGCGGTGATGAACTCGATAGGCAGGTTGACCGATTCCACCACCGCCACCCGGTCGCCGGACATGTGATAGAGCGCGAATTTCCCCGTCTCGGGCGAGCCGCGCGTGATCGTGCGGTCGATGCCAACGCCGAGCCCGGCCATCTGGAGCTTCAGATCGTACTGATCGGACCAGAACCACGGAATTTCGGGCGGCGGCGCTGCCGCGCCGGTGATCGACGCGGCGGCTTGCTTGGCCTGCTCCAGCGCGTTCGGCACGCTTTCCAACCGCACGCGCCGCCCGTCATACAGCGCCAGCGGACGCGAGGTCATGTCGCCGATGGCATAGATCGCCGGATCGGAGGTGCGGGCCTGCTCATCGACGCGCACGCCGTCGTCGCAGACCAGACCAGCCGACCGGGCCAGCGCGTCGCAGGGCAGCGCGCCGACGCCGACCACCACCGCGTCACACGCGACGATGCGGCCATCGGCGAGTTGCAGCGCCCGCACCTTCCCCTCCTCTTTGCCCTCCCCCTGGCCTTGCCCGTCGCCCAGGAAGGCGGCGACCGACGCGCCGGTCAGGATCTCGACGCCCCGGCCTCGGTGATAGGCATCGACGAAGCCGGACAACGCGGCGCTGGCGACGCGAGCGAGCACTCGGCTTTCACGCTCCACCACCACCACCTCGGCGCCAAGCGCGCGGGCGGACGCGGCAACCTCCAACCCGACATAGCCGGCGCCGACGATGGCGATGCGTTTGGCGCTGCGCACCGCCGGCTTCAGCCGATCCGCGTCGGCCTGGCTGCGCAGTTCGAACAGCCCGGCGAGACCGGCGCCCGGCACGTCGAGCTTGCGGACCAGAGACCCCGTCGCCAGTATCAGGATGTCGTAGGCCAGCGTTTCGCCATCAGCCAGCGCGACCGTCCTGGCCTTGGCGTCGATGGCGGTGACCGATCGGCCCAGCCGCAGTTCGATCCCGGCCTCGTCGTAGAAGCTCTGCGCGCGCA
>JBKHVJ010000152.1:0-95288 GCA_046570145.1 Alphaproteobacteria bacterium | reverse complement strand
GGTGTCGCGCAGGCTGCCGCGCACCGCCTCGCCGATGGCGGCGGCAAGCTCCGCCCGCTGGCCCACCGACAAGCGGGCGATGCCGATGGGGCGGATGGTGATGGCGGTGGTCTCGAACCCCATGCGGCGCCCGAGCAGCGCCAGGAATTCCGCCTGACGGCCGATGTAGCTGGAGGAATAGAGCGCGTCGTCTGTGAACACCCGCTGTTCGTTGGCAGCGCGGTACTGGCGCGCCTTGGCCAGGGCGGTGCCGATCCATTCGCACAGGATGCGGAAATTCTCGACCGTGTTGACGCTGAGGTCGGTGAAGCCCAGGCTTTCGATCTTCACCATGCCGACCACTTCGCCGGTATCGCTGCTGACCAGCGGTCCGGCCAGAACGCCTTCGCCGGCCAGGATGCGTTCGTCCTCGGCGCGGCTGACGCAGACCTGGCGCTGGCGGGCGATCACCTGCTGGAACAGGGCGGTGCCGCTGTCGAACCAGCGGGCATAAGTATCGTTGCCGTCGTCCCAGCCCTCGTTCGTCACCGATTCCAGCACGTCGTTGTTCAACAGGAACAGCGAGAACTTCTCCGGCTTCATGACGGTGCGCACGAGATCGGCGACGCCCAGCATCACCTCCCCCTCGTCCAGCCGGTCGATGGACTTGGCTGCCTGATAGAGGGTGAAGACGGTGCGCAGCTGGCCGGCGACACGGGTCTCCAGGCTCTCCTTGACGGATTTCAGGGCGCGGTAGGACCGGGCGATGGCCTCCGCCTCCTGACGGGCGGCGGCAAGGCCGGCGCGCAGTTCCTCCCGCTCGCGCAGATGGCGCATGCGCAGCTCGCCGAACAGCACCGCGGCGACCAGCCAAAGGATCGGCTCGCGCGTCAGGGTGAAGAGATGATCGTACAGATCCTGGGTGATGCCGGCGTCCGGCACATGGCCCAGGCGCAGCGCCGCTGTTGCCGCCAGCGCCGCCAGAACGCCCTCGTTCGTGCCGTACTGGATCGCCAGCAGCAGGACCGGGATCCAGAAGGGATGCGGCTGCACCCCCTCGAACCGCAAGCCGGAGCCGAGCCAGACATCCAGCCCCAGCGCCACGCCGAAGAACAGCGCAAGCTCCAGCAGCGCCACCGGACGCAGGCCGAACCAGCGGCGGGGGGCGGCGGCCGCAGGGGAGGCCGCAGGGGCGGCCACCGGGGAGGCGGGAGGCTGGCTGTTCATCGTCGGACCGAGCCTCAGGGCGTGGCGGCGACCACCGGCCGCAGGCTGTCGATCATGCGCGTCACCACGCGCTGGGCGACGTTGTTGACGCTGTCGCGGCTGAAATAGCCGCGCCCGGCCTCCGACTGGCTGGAGGTCCACAGGACGGCGCCGTCGGAAACACGGACCAGCCGGGCGTTCAGCCCGACCACCGGCTCCTCGCGCAGGCCGTGCTGGTAGCCGTATTCCGACACGCTGCCGGCCAGCACCGCGTCCACCGCCAGCGCCCGGCCGGCGGCCTGCACGTCGAGCGGGGCATCGGCCTGGGCTTCGGGCGCCGCGGCGGGGCCGGCATCGGCGGGCTTCAGGCCCGACAGGCGGCTGCGGACCCGGCCGGCCTCCACCGTGCGGACACCGCCGACGCCGTACAGCTCGGTCGAGACGAGATCGGCGGCGATCTGGCCGGCGTTGGGATGGTTGGTCAGGTTCTCGAACGGCAGAACGGCGACGGTGGCGCCGGCCGGCAGCGCGGCACCCGGCTGGGCGAAGTCGCGGCTGTTGATCCGCCCGACGCTGCACCCCGCCAGCAGCATCCCGGCCAGCAGCAGCGCGCCGCAGGCCTGCATTCCCTTGGCTTTCATCCCCATCGCCGTCGGCCCCATCGCGTCACGCATCCCCATTCCGCTGTTTCCCTTCCTTTAACCATGAAGACGTTGACACACCGTCAATAACGCCAGACCAGAGCGACGCCTGCGCTGTTCACCGCGCTGGCCGTGCCGCGGGCGGTGGAGCGGGCATGGGCGGCGCGAATCCCCAGTTCCAGCCCCTCCGCCGGCTCCCAAGCCAGGGAAATCGCGCCCTGCGGGCCGCTGCGCCCCCGCCGGTCGTAAGCGTAGCCGAGCTGCGCGGCGTAGCGGACATAATCGGTGACATGGTCCTCGACATTCACCTGGAGCGCGTGGACCTCGCGCGTCGCGGCCGGCAGCGGGACGTAGGTCTGTCCGTCCGCGTTCTGCCGTTCCTCGCGATGTCCGACATATTCGGCGTCCAGCACATAGGCGACGCTGGCGAGCGGCCCGGCCGTGTTCAGGACGTAGCGCAGGGAGCCTTCCACCGTGGCGCTGCGCGCCAGACCGGCGGCGCCGGCCAGCCCATAGCGGTTGTAGCCGGCGCCGAGCGACAGCGACCAGCGCTGCGACAGCCGTTCCTCATGCTGCAGGAAAAGCCGGTCGCGCCGCCCGCCGCCGACGATGCCCTCCAGGAAGGCGAAGCTGGGCTCGCTCCAGGCGAAGCCGGCACGGGTCTCCGACTCCTCGTCGCGCCAGCCGTGGGTGTAGCCGGCGCCCAGCGTCCGCGGGGCGGCGTAGACGGACAGGGTGGAACGCTGCAACTCGGGCCAGTCATGGACCAGCCCGGCCTCCAGACGCGACCGCGCGCCGTGGAAGGGCTCCAGCCGTCCGTCGGCGCGCTGGGCGGCGTCGACATCCACCTCGCGCCGCTCAAGCGCCCAGATCAGGCTGGTCGAGCGGCCAAGCTCCTGCACGCCGCCGAGCCGCGCGATGCGCTGCATGTCGGCGTTGCGCACCTGTTGCCAATCGACATCGAGGCGGACGCGGTCGGCGTTCGTGTGCAGAAGCAGCGCCTTGGCCTGGACCAGCGACGGTTCGCCGGGCGTCAGCTCCAGCGCGCTGTCATAGGCCATCACCGCCTCGCGCCAGCGGCCCAGCCGTTCCTCCGCCTGACCCAGCAGTGCGGTGGACTGGGCATCCTGCGGGTCCTGCGCCAGCAGGTCGCGCAGCAGCACCCGCGCCGGGCGGACTTCGCCGCCCTCCATCAGGGCCAGGGCCCGGAAATAGTCGATGCGGCGCTGCGCGGCACGGTCGGCCGCCTCGGCCTGCGGCGTCGGGCGCACGGCGGGGGCACGGGCCAGGGCGACGGTGACGCCCCTGGGGTCCGCCGCGATGTCGGCGGCGACGTCGGCGGCGGGGATCAGGACGACGCTGTCATAGCCGTAGAGGATGTTGTCGATCCAGGACTCCAGCCGCTCCGGCACGCGGTCGAGCGCCACGTCGCCGAGCGGCCGGCTGAAGCGCAGCACGATCTCGCGGCCCTGGCGCTCCACCTCCGTCGCGACCGGAGCGGGCCAGCTCAGCATCAAGCGGGCGGCGCGGTCCTCCCGCAAGGTTTCCAGACGGGCGGAGGACGGCGTCGGCTGGGCCTGGATGGAGGTGGCGGCGAGAAGGAGGGCGAGGAGAAGCGCCAGAAATCCCCTCTCCCCCCGGGGGGGAGGGGGGATGGAGCGCAAGGATCGGTCACGGAAGGGCCAGGACACGGCGGGCCTCCGGCAGTCGTCCGTTTTCGATCAGCATCGATGCATAGTCCGCCTTCAGTTGCCGGTCGCCGGGGCGGCGCTTGCGCAGGGAGTCGAACAGGGCCACCGCGTCGTCCACCTTGCCCAGCCGGTTCAGCAGGTTGGCCTCCGTCAGAACCGCCGCATCGTCCCGGACGCCGCGGGCACGGAGCTGGGCCAGAGCGGTGCGGTAGAAGGGCGCGGCCGCGGCGGCGCGCTTCTGGGCGGTCAGCGCCTCGCCCAGGAAATAATGCGCCTCGTAATCGTCGGGACCGCGCGCTGTATAGCGGCGCAGCAGGCGCTCGGCATCGGCAAGGCGGTTCTCGTCATAGGCCAGCATGCCCAATTGGCGCAGGGCGTCGGCGTCCTCCGGTTTCCGCGCCAGCAGGGCCGTCCAGGCCTCGGTGGCGGCGCGGCGCTGGCCGGTCTGTTCGGCGAGGCGGGCATAGCGGCGCAGCCGGTCGGGCGCGGTTTCCTCGCGCAGGGCGGCGCGGACGGCGACCGCCAGCTCCTTGCCCTTGCCGGCCGATGCGAGCGCCTCGATGTAGGGGGCCTGCAGCGTCGGCTGGGCCGGCGGGCCGGCGGGCGTCGCGAGGCTGGCGGTCACGCGGGCGCCGCCGCCGAGTTCGGCCAGACGGTCGTACCATGCCGCCTGCTCAGCCGGGCCGGCCGCCGCCTTGGCCCGCGCCTCCAGCCAGTCCAGTGCGGCGGAGAGCGGGCGCGGCCCCCAGAGATAGGCGAGCTGCCTGAAATCCTCGCTCTGCGGCCCCTGCCCGGCGGCCAGCCGCTGCAAGGCCCGCGTCGCACCCGCCTTGTCGCCGAGCGCCAGCAGGGCGGAGGCCGGCTCCCGCCGCCGCTCGACCGGCAGGCGGTCGTCGGTGGCGCGGGCCAGCAGGTAGCGGCGCAGGTCCGCCTGGCGACCCAGCTTGTCCAGCGTGCCGCGGTAGAGCGAATCCTCCGCCTCGGCCAGCGGGGCGGCGGCGGCCTGCCGTTGCAGCAGGGCGGCGAGGTCGGGCAGCGCGTTCGCCTTGGCGGCGGCATCGGCATAAGCGGCCAGCCAGTCCCCGCCCAGCCGCTCCGCCCGCACGCGAAGCAGCGGCAGGGCGGCGCGGTAGGCCTTGTGGTCGAGCAGCAGGTAGGCGATGCCCTGCTCCTCCGCCTCGGTCAGCCCACCCTTCGCCAGCTTGGCGGTCAGATGGCGGGCCAGCTCCTCCGACCGCCCGGCACGGTCGAGCGCCGCGATATAGGCCGCTTCGACCTCGGCCCCGCCCCGGTCGAGCAGCGGGGCCAGCAGCGGCAGCGCCTCAGCCGGTCTGCCGGTCGCGGTCAGGGCGACGGCGACGGCCAGACGGCTGAGCGGCGAGGGGTCGAGCGCGAAGGCGCGCCGCGCGGCGTCCAGCGCCAGCGGGGCGGCGCGCGGGTCGGCAACGGCCCGTTCCGCAGCGCTGCCGGCGATGTCCTGCAACAGGGCGGCGGGCAGCACCGGCCGGGCGGCCAGCCAATCGGCTACCGCAACCGGATCGCCGGCCTTGGCGGCCAGCCTCGCCCAGCCATGGTCTGCCGCCGGAGAGGGCTTCGCCTGCCGGCGCGCAGCGAACCAGTCCAGACCGGCCGGCGCGCGGTCCAGGTCGATGAACAGGGCCGCCAACTCCTCCAACTGGTCGTCGGGAAGGGTTTCCGACAGCGCCAGCCGGTCGAAGGCGGCGGCGGCACGGCGGCCCGCGCGGTCGAGAATGCGGATGGCGGCCAGCCGGTCGCCGAGGGTCAGCGCGCTCCCGGCCAGACCGCGCTCCGCCCAGTGGGCGGCGGCATCGGCATCGCCGCGGCCGAGCGCGATGTTCGCCGCCAGCACCGGATAATCGGCGAGGAACCCGTCGCCAAGCTCGCGGTGCAGGCGGTCGAGGAACGGGCGGTCGCCATCGCGCAGTGCCGTCTCGGCCAGCCCGGCCAGCACCCAATCCGGCGCCAAGCGCAGGTCGCGGCCCTTGGCGGCCCGCAACGCCTCCTGCGCCTGTCCGGCACTCATCTCCAGCGCCAGCAGCCGGCCGAACTGGTCATCCTCCACCGGGCCGGACAGCGCCGACAGGCGGGTCCGCGCCTCCTCCCGGCGGTCGGCGGCGATCAGCAGGTCGATGTAGGTCAGCTCCAGCGCCAAAACGGGCGTTCGACCGGTAACTTGCGGGCCGGTTACCTGCGGCTCGATCAGCCTCACGCCCAGATCCGGCCGGGAGGCCGCCGCCAGCTGGCCCGCCAAGCCGATCATGTCTGCGACGGTCGGCTGCTCGCCGAGCCAGCGCCGGGCGCGGTCGAAGGCATCCTCCGCCCGGCCGAGGCCGATCAGCAGGCTCATCAGCAATTCGCGGCTGTCGGCACCGATGTGGCCCCGGGCGCGGTCGTCGGCATGCAGAAGCCGGTCCACCGCGCCGGCATGGTCGCCGCGCGCCGCCAGCAGCGCCGCCAACTCCTGCTGGGCCTCGACGTCATCGGGCGCCAGCGCGCAGTAGCGGGCCAGCGCTTCGGCCTTCAGCGCCATCCGGTTGCGGAATCCGGCGGCATAGGCCAGTTCGCGGTAGAGGTCGGCACTGTGCCGCAGTTCGGCCAGGACCGTCAGGTTCTCAAGGTAATCCCCCGGCCGCTGGGCGTCCTGGTAGAGACGGTTCAGCAGCTCGCGCGCCTCGATGGAGGACGGCTCGACGGCGACGAACTCCTCGGTCAGGGCGATGGCGCGCTCCACGTCGCCCTGGGCCAGCGACAGGCGGGTCAGCGGCATCACCGTGGCGCCGCCGCGGTCGCCGGCGGCATAGCGCTCCTCGTAGACGGCGCGGGCGCTGTCGTAATCGCGGTCGCGGAACTTCTGCAGGGCAAGCTCGCCGCCGCGCGGGATCAGCAGCAGGCTGGCGCCGATGCCCACGAGCAGCACCAGCAGGACGACGAGGATGTTCGCACGCATCGCGCCCTACCCCGCAATGCCGCCGGTGGGACGAAGCCGCAGCAACAGCGGGGCGATGCCCGGCACCGGAACGGTCAGCGCCAGCCGGCCATCCTCGTCCGCGGTCGCGCTGCCGGTCCACAGAACCGCGCCGTCGCGTTCCGCCGTGACCGTCCAGGGACCGGAGCGGGGAACCCGCCACACCATGGCCCCCTCGCCATAGCCGATGGCGGCGACGCGGAAGCCAGCGCCCTCCCGCGCCCCCTCCCGCGCCAGCGCCGAAAAGGCCCAGCGCCCCTCGACCAGATAGGCCATGGTGGCCGGCGGATCGCGGTCGGCGCGGTCGATCTCGGCGAGCGCCACCACCGGCTCCGCCACCGCGGGGTCGAGCGCGACATAGAGGCTGCCCTGGCTGTGGCGCTGGCCCAGCACACCGGCGGAGCGGGTGAAATCGACCGCGGTCGCACTGGCTTGGTCGAAGCGCAGCGTGTTCAGCGTCCCGCGGTCACGCACGCGCCAGCGCCGCCCGCCCTCCAGCGGCTCGAACCGCGCGGTGTAGAAACCTTCGGCAATGCGGGCGTAGGTGGAGGCGGCGACCGGCGCCAACTCGGTCGCGCGGGCGGCGGTCAGCACCGAAACCAGCGCGTTCAGGCTGGCCGCCTTCTGGCCGCTGTACATGTGGTAGTAGACATTGAAGGGCTTCAGCCGGATCGGAGCGCCGGCATGACGCATGGTGTTGACCAGATTGCGGTAGCCGTAGAAGCGGTTGGTCCACAGGTCGGTGTAGGTGTTCTCATTGCTGCCGGCGGCGTAGATCTGGCGTTCCGCCCCAACCGGCAGGCCGACGGGAGGCAGGCCGGTGATGGACGGGAAATCGGCGTCGAAGCGGGCGTCGCCGCCGTTCATGTTGACGCCGCCAGCCTTGCGCACCGCTGCCAGCGCCGCCTCGTACGGGGAGGTGTCGCCCGACCATTGCACCAGCTCCGCCCGCTTGCCGGCGGGCGCCAGCCGGGTGAAATAGTCCAGCGCGCCGCCGATCTCCTGGTCCAGGTCGAAGGGTTGCTGCAGATAGGCACGCGGCAGGGCATAGCGGCCGATGTCCGACACCTCGCCCGCCGTCTCCGCCATATGGCCGTCGCCCTTGCCGGGGCGGTAGGTGCCGTCGCGGTCGAGGAACGGGGCTTCCTTCTGGCGGCTGTAATCCTTGAAGAAGGCCCACTGGAAGGGATGGGTCCAGGTGTGGCTGGCCGGTTCGACCTGCGGCAGGGCGAACAGCCTCCTCGCCGCCTCGACCGACTGCGGCGTGCCGTTCCAGGTCGGGTCGAGGTCGCCGACGATGGGGGCAACGGTCACCGGCAGGTCGGGAAAGGGCTCGATGGCAGCGATGCGCACCATGTCGGCGGACAGGACCCGCTTGGCGGCATGGGGCGTCACCTCCGTCACGTTGCGCCAGCCGTCGCCGTCGATGTGGCTGAAATAGATCCGCCGCCCCGACAGGGTGGTGACGTCGGGCTTCGGCAGGTCGTCGGTGGCGAAGGCGTTTCGGAAGAAGGCGAAAGGATCGACGATCCATTGGCGCCGGTTGTACTCGGCATCGAAATAGCGGCCGTAGCCTTCGGCCGCCAGCCCGCCGGCCGGGCCGGTCACCACCAGATGGCTGTCGCTGGCCGGATCGTCCGCCCGCCGCATCACCAGATGGGAGGCGACGCGCGCATCGGTCTTGCGGAACAGCGGATAGCCGGGCAGCACGCCCGACAGCGGCCGTTCGAAGCCGATCATCCCGTCGGCCAGCGCCGGCTTCGACCGGTAGGTCAGGTCGGAATAGCCGTCGTCGTCGCGCAGGCCGAAGCGGGCGAAGAAGCGGTTGACCAGCGCCAGCGGCACCGGCCTGCCGCCGCTCTGCAACCGCACCCCCGGTTGGCCCAGCACGGCGAAGCGGACGCCGCGGTCCATCGCCCGTCCCACCCAGTCGATATAGGCGGCGACATCGGCGAAGGGCTCGCCGGCGAACCAGGTGACGACGCCGCGCAAGCCCGGATAGCGCGACAGGTCGGGCAGGCCGTCGGCGACGTTCCAATAGACGATCGACAGACCCAGATGGTTCAGCGGCAATTCCGCCATGGTGTGGATGCGGCTGAGACGGATCGTGTCCTCCTCACGGAGGTCGACCAGCGCCAAGATGGTGCGCGGCACCTCCTGCCCGACGGGTGCGGCCGCGGGCGGCACGCCGGCCGCCGTGGCGGGCACGGCCCACGGCAGCAGCAGGCCGAGCGCCAGCGCTGCTGCCGCTGCCGCTGTGGCGACGCGCCTCACCGGGCCGGCTCCGGGATCAGGCGGTCGAGTTCGACCGTCGAGACATAGGGGGAAAAGCCGTTGGCCCGCTGCAGATCGTAGATGGCCCGGACGCCAGCCGAATCGGCCGGATCCCAGTAATCGAGCGTGAGCAGGCCGAGCCGCGGGTTCGCTGCGCCGGCGGCCTTCAGCGCCTCCACCTGGAACCGGTAATCCTCCGCGCTCTGGCGGTGCGGACGGCGGGCGGCGAAATCCCAGCCGGCATAGACGCTCTCCCCCAGCACATGGGTCAGCAGCGGCGCCGTCTGCGGCAGGATCTCGTAGGCGCGGTTCTGCATCAGGCCGATGTCCGGCCAGTTGCGGCGGATGGCCCGCACCAGGGCCGCCGCGGCGTCGGTCATGCCGCGCCAGCGCTTGGGCTCGGTGCGCTCCAGATGCGGCGGGTTGTCGAGCGTGTCGAGGAAGACGCCGTGGAAGCCCTCGCGCAGGATCGCCGGCACCAGCTCCTCCACCACCAGCTTGACCCAGCGGCGGTCGCGGACATCGACATAGAAGCTGCCGGGCCAGTTAGGGTTCTCCTGGTCCAGGATGCCCCAGCCCTTCACCCGGTCGAACCAGGGGCGGTGCGTCTCCACCTCGCCGACGCTGAGATAGCCGAACAGGGTCTTGCCGCGGTCGGCCAGCGGCTGGAGCGGCGGATGGGTGCGGCTGTCCAGAACCAGCAGGCGGTAAGGCTGGAAGGCCGACAGCGGCGCTGCATCGGCGTAATAGACCGCCCAGGGAGAATTGGGGGATCGCGTGGCGGAGGATGGAGAAGCGGAAGCCTGGCCGGTCTCGGCGGCCCGCAGGGGGCGGTTGGGCAACGCCAGCGACGCCGCACCCGACACGAGCCCCGCGGCGACAGCGCGCCGCCCGATCAGACCACCGATCACTCCAACCGCACCCTTCCCGACGCTTATCCGACCCGAGCGGTCAACCGAGACACGCCAGCGTCTCGCGCAGCCCGTCCTCCAGCGGCGTGTCGCAGCTCATGCCGAAGGCGGCGACGAGGCGCGACGGATCGCCGATGGACACCCGGATGTCGCCCGGCCGCGCCGGTCCGTGCCGGCGGTCGAGCGGCCGGCCCGACAGCTCGGCCAGCACCTCCGCCAGCCGGTTCACCGAGGTCGGGCGGCCGGTGCAGACGTTGAAGACCGGTGCGCCGGACCTTGGATTGTCCATTGCGGCCGTCAGATATCGCACCAAGTCCTTTACGAAGATGAAATCCCGCACCTGCTGGCCGTCCCCATTGATGGTGATCGGCTCCCCCCGAACGATCCGGCCGGCGAAGATGGAGATCACGCCGGAATAGGGCGATCTCGGGTCCTGGCGTGGGCCATAGACGTTGAAGAAGCGGAAGCCGGTGGTCGGCACGCCATGCACGATGTCGGCAACCCGCGCATGCAGCTCGCAGCCCAGCTTGTCGGCGCCATAGGCGGACAGCGGGCGGGTCGCCGCATCCTCGGACAGCGGCATGGCCGGATTGTCGCCATAGACGGCGGCGGAGGAGGCGTAGACCACCGGCACCGGCCCCTTCGCGCTGGCGCGGCGGGCGGCGTCGAACACCGCGATGGTGCCGGACAGGTTGGCGTGGTGGGTTTCCAGCCACGCCTCGCGCGAGCGGTCGACGGAGGCGACGGCGGCCAGATGGAAACAGCCGTCCACGCCCTCACCGTCGGGGCCGGCCATCGCCGCCTCGACCGCCGCCGCGTCGGCGACATCGCCGACCGTCACCGGCACGGCCACAGGCAGGTTCTCGCGCTTGCCGGTGGACAGGTCGTCGAGAACCCGGACCTCGTGCCCGGCAGCCAGCAGCCGCTCGATCAGGTGCGAGCCGATGAAGCCGCAGCCGCCGGTAACCAGATAACGCGCCATCGCCGCTGCTCCCTCCGCATTTGCGTGTGTGGTGGTTCTTACGCGAACACCGGTCTGGCGGATCTCACGCGACGGCGGAAATCACAGAAGGCAGGTGCTCCCTGGCCGGACAGCGGTCATGCTGCGGTGAGGAAACCGGCGACGGTGGCCTGGAATTCCTTGGGCTTGATCGGCTTGGAGACATGGCCGTCGAAGCCCGCATCCGCCAGCCGGCGCTTGTCGGCGGGGGTGGCGAGGTTGGTCACGGCCAGCACCGGCGTCGCGGCCAGATCGTCATCGGCGCGGATCTGCTTGATCAGCTCCAGCCCCGACAGGCCGGGCATGACGATGTCCATGACCACCAGATCCGGAGCCATCTCGCGCATCAGCGACAGAACCGAGGTGGCGTCGGACGCCTCGATCACGGCGAAACCGCCTTCCTCGAGGCAACGGACGAAGAGCTTGCGCATCAGCACATTGTCTTCGACCACCAGGATCGTCCGCGTCCTTTCGACCGTGTCCACCATATCGCCATCCGGACCTTGGTTCCGCGCCCCGTACGGCCGTCCATGCGGCGCCGACCGGCGCGCAGGACCGCACACGGCATATCCTTGCGGTATTTCACATATGACTGTTGTCTACGGCTTTTGGTTTCGCCGGTCAAGCCGCCCACAGCTTTGGTTAGGGGCAGTTGCATCGATGTTGTGTGCAGCTTGTTGCAGCAGTGCCATGAATATTGGGGCCGCGCTTTCCTCTGGCGTCACCGGCCCGGTTGAGGCCATCCTCCCGGCAAATCCGGAGATCGAACGTCCGCAGGATCGTCCGGGAGGACCATCCGGGTCCGCAAACCAGGGAGACAGAGCATCGTGACAGCGCCCTTCATCCTCTACGGCAATGTGAATTCCCAACCGGCGTCCCGCGTGGCACTGTTTTTCCGGCTGGCCGGCATCCCGTTCCAGTACCGGCATCTCGATCTGCGCAGCGGCCAGCAGAAATCGCCCGAATATCGGGCGATCAACCGCTTCGGCCGGGTGCCGACGCTGGTGCATGGCGACCATTCGATTTCCGAATCCAGCGTCATCCTGACCTATCTGGCCGAACAGACCGGCCGGTTCGGCGGCCGTGACGAGGCCGAGAAGCTGCGCCTCGCCGAATGGCTGAGCTGGCTGGCCGACGTGCTTCTGCCGGTCCAGCGCGCCCGCGCCGTGCGCAAGTTCAACGGCGACGCCAATGCCCTGCCCTGGATCGACGCCTCGGCGGCCAGCGGCATGAAGCTGTTCGACGAGCATCTCGCCGGCCACAGCTTCATCCAGGGCGAACGGCTGACCATCGCCGACATCTTCGCCTTCCCCTGGATCGACCTGCTGAACGAATCCGCCATCGAGGCGAAGGACTACCCCAACGTCCAGGCCTGGGCCGACCGCATCCGCGCACAGCCCGGCTACAAGCCGCAGTACGAGCTGATGCCGTCGGCGGATGCGGAGTGCTGAGGTAGGATTCTTGCGGCGGGTCAGGGAGGGGGCACCCGCCGCGCCACTCTCAGCCCCGCGTGTCGTCGATCACCTTGCCGTCATTGGGCAGGCTGCCCGGCGCCGCGAACTCCACCGCCCCTTTCAGCTTGGTCACCGCCGCCAGCGTCTCGCGGATGGCGGCGGCGAGATCGTCGCCGCTCTCCTCCGCTTCGCAGCGCAGCGTCATGGTGTCGCTGGCGTCCTGCCGGCCGACGACGAGGCGGCCGCGGGAGATCCGGGGATGGCGGCGCAGCACCTCGGCGACCTGCCCGGGGTGGACGAACATGCCCTTGACCTTGGTGGTCTGGTCGGCGCGGCCCATCCAGCCCTTCAGCCGCATGTTGGTCCGGCCGCAGGGGCTGGTTCCGGCCAGGACGGCGGACAGGTCGCCGGTGGCGAAGCGGATCAGCGGATAGGCCGGGTTGAAGATGGTCACCACCACTTCGCCCACCTCGCCGTCGGGAACCGGGTCGCCGGTGCCGGGGCGGACGATCTCGACGATGCAGCCCTCGTTCACCACCAGGCCTGAGCGGGCGGCGGTCTCGTAGGCGACGATGCCGAGGTCGGCGGTGCCGTAGCTCTGGTAGACCTCAAGCCCGCGCGCCTCGTAGAAGGCGCGGGCGTCGGGCAGATAGGGGCCGCCCGACACGGCGGCGATGCGGATGGAGGAGACGTCGAGCCCGAGCGCGTCGCCCTTCTCCAGGATGATCTTCAGGAAATCGGGCGTACCGATGTAGCCGCGCGGCTTGAGGCTGGCGACGACCTGCGCCTGCATTTCGGTGTTGCCGGTGCCGGCGGGGATGACGGCGCAGCCGACGGCGTGCGCCCCCGTCTCGAACATCGAGCCGGCCGGGGTCAGGTGATAGGCGAAGCAGTTGTGGGCGAGGTCGCCGGCGCGGAATCCGGCGGCGAACAGCGCGCGCGCGCTGCGCCAGGGATCGACGCCGTGCGGCTCGGGATCGTGGATCGGGCCGGGCGAGGCGAAGACGCGGGCCAGCCGGCCGATCTCCACCGCCGCCAGTCCGCCGAAGGGCGGGTTCGCCTGCTGCAGCGCGATCAGGTCGGCCTTGCGCGTCACCGGCAGGGTGGCGAGCGACGCGCGGTCATGGATCGATGCAGGGTCGATCTCCGCCAGCAGCTGGCGGAAATAGGGGGCGTTGTCCTTGGCGTGGTGCAGATGGGCGGGCAGCGCCGCGAACTGCTCGGCCTCGCGCCGGTCGGAGGAACGGGTTTCGAGGTCGTCGTAGAAATCGGTCATGGTCGTTCGTCCGTTCAGGGGTCGGCCGAGGTGACGCGGGGGGTTGCCCCACCCCTACCGGTCTTGCCCCCACCCCTGCCCTCCCCCGCTCTCGGCGGACCGAAGGTTCGTCCGATGCGGGGGAGGGGGTAAGTGCTTGCCGGGGAAGGGAGCGGCAGTCCCTCCCCCGCCCAGCGGGGGAGGGTTAGGGCGGGGGCAGCGGCGCAGGAACTCCCCCTCAAATCCAGCGCTTGCGCCGCTTGAAGCTCTTCAAATTCTTGAAGCTCTTGCGCTCTTCGTTGCCGCCGCCGAGGTAGAATTCCTTCACGTCCTCGTTGTTGCGCAGCTCTTCGGCGGTGCCGTCCAGCACGACCTTGCCGTTTTCCATGATGTAGCCGCGGGATGCCGCCTGCAGCGCCATGCGGGCGTTCTGCTCCACCAGCAGGATGGTGACGCCCAGGTCCTTGTTGATCTGCTGGACGATGCTGAACACCTCCTTCACCATCAGCGGCGACAGGCCCATGCTGGGCTCGTCCATCAGGATCAGCTTCGGCCTCGCCATCATCGCGCGGCCGATGGCCAGCATCTGCTGCTCGCCGCCGGAGAGATAGCCGGCAAGGCCGGTGCGCTCCTTCAGGCGGGGGAAATAGCTGAAGACCATGTCCAGGTCGTCCTTCACCCCGTTGTCGCGGCGGGTGTAGGCGCCCAGGCGCAGGTTCTCCAGGCAGGTCATGTCGGCGATGATGCGCCGGCCCTCCATCACCTGGAAGATGCCCTTGCGGACGATCTGGTCGGGATCGATGCCGTTGATGCGCTCACCGTTAAAGGTGATGTCGCCGCGGGTGACCTCGCCGTCCTCGGTCTTCAGCAGGCCGGAGATCGCCTTCAGGGTCGTCGACTTGCCGGCGCCGTTGGCGCCCAGCAAGGCCACGATCTCTCCCTCCGGCACCTCCAGGCTGAGGCCGCGGAGCACGAGGATCACGTCGTTGTAGACGACCTCGATGTTGTTGACGGACAGCATCATCCGCTTCGCAGCCGTGACGGGCGGCATTCCGGCTTGGGCGGGAACGTTGGTCGAAGCGGCCGTGGCGGTGGTCTGCATGCGGCACCTGAACTTTCCGAAAGATGGACCGGTCGGAAGAAGGGGGGCGCCCCCGCCGGAAACGAGCGGAGGCGCCGGGCACTCAAGGACTTACCAGCCCAGCCATTCCGGCTTGCGCGGGACGTCGACGGTGGTCAGCTTCTCCAGCTTGATGGTGCCGGCCTTGACCAGCTCGTCCACGCCGGCGCCGGTGTCGCCGCCGACCTTGGCGCGGTAGATGTTGACCGCCGTCATGCCGCGGTGGTCGTTCTCGGTCCAGGTCGAGGGAACGCAAACCCCCTCCAGCCCGGCCGGGACCCAGTCCTTCTTCTGGTACATCGCCTTGCGGATGTTCGGACCGGTGACGCCGCCGTTCTTCGACGCCCAATCCATCGCTTCCTTCATGATGAAGGCGGTGCAGACGCCGGCCATGTAGTGCACCGGACGATAGGCGGTGCCGGCCGCGTCGGACATCTTGGAAATTTCCTTCAGCGTCTTCATGCCCGGCACCTCGGCGTTCCAGGTCACCGCGGTACGCATCGGGAACACCACGCCGTCGGCGGCGGCACCGGCGGCCTTGGCGGCGTTCTCGTCCATGCCCCAGACATTGCCCATGAACTGCACCTTGGCGCCGACCGTCTGGCAAGCCTTCAGCACCGAGATGTTGGAGCCGGCGGTGTTGCCGAGATAGGCGTAGTTGACGCCGGACTGCTTCAGCGTCAGGCACTGGGCGGTGTAGTCGCCGGGGGTCAGGGCGAACTGCACGGCCGGCAGCACGTCGAAGCCCAGCTCCTTGGCCAGCTGCTCGCCGGCGTCCTTGGGCGCGTTGGGATAGGGGTGGTTGGCGCCCATGTGGACGTATTTCGGCTTGCCCTGGCCGCCCTGCTTCTTCCAGTCCTCGGCCGCCCACGTCAGCATGCCGCGCAGCGCGTCGGAGTAGGACGGGCCGTAGAAGAAGTTGTAGGGGGCCGGCTTGGAGCCGTGCGGCCCCTTGCCGGTCGGGTCGGTCAGGTGGCCGGAGTAGGAGCCGGAATAGGCCGGGATCTCGTCCTTGCCGACGAAGCCGGTCAGCGCCTCGGTGTCGGCGGTGCCCCAGCCCTGCAGGGCCGCGATCTTGTCGCTGCCCGACGACCACTTCTTGTACTGGCTGATGGCGCGCGGCGCCTGATAGCCGTAGTCGACGCTGTCGACCGCCAGCTTGGTGCCGTTGATGCCGCCCTTGGAGTTGATGTAGGCGAGCGCGTCCGACACGCCCTGGGCATAGGGCACGCCGACGTCCGAGGTGGCGCCGGACTGGTCCGCCAGATGGCCGACCGGGATGTCGGCGTAAGCTGTGGCGGCGGTCGCCAGCAGGAGGGCGCCAGTGACGGCGGTGGTGGCGAAGAGCGCAGTCTTGTTCGACATGGTGCGTTGACTCCCCATTCTGTTCTGTTTGTTGACCGGCAAGGCGTTGGGATCAGTGCGAGAAGGGATAGAGCTTCCAGTAGGCCTTGATCTGCTTCCAGCGGTGGGCCAGCCCGTCGGGCTCGAACACCAGGAAGAGGATGATGACGAGGCCGATCGACATCTCGCGCAGGAAGGCGATGTTGTCCTTCAGGTTCAGCGCGGTATCGATGGCGGTGCCGCTGACGAGCTTGGTGAGCGCCTGCATCGCCTCCGGCAGGAAGACCATGAAGGCGGTGCCCATCAGCGTGCCCATGATCGACCCCAGCCCGCCGATGATGATCATGCCCAGGAACTGGATCGAGAAGAGGATGGTGAAGCCCTCCACCGACACGAACTGCAGGTAATGGGCGTAGAGGGCGCCGCCGATGCCGGCGTAGAAGGCGGAGATGCCGAAGGACATCGTCCGGTACTTCGTCAGGTTGATGCCCATGATCTCGGCGGAGAGATAATGGTCGCGCACCGCCACCAGGGCGCGGCCGTCGCGGGTCCGCATCAGGTTGGTGGCGAGGATGTACATCACCACCAGCGCCACCAGGGCGACGTAGAAGTACCGTTCGTCGGTGTCGAAGGCGAAGCCGAAGATGGTCAGCGGCTCGGCGATGGTGCCGGCGGTGCCGCCGGTGAACCAGTCGGCGCGGGCGAAGAAGTCCTGCAGGATGTACTGCGCCGCCAGCGTGGCGATGGCGAGGTACAGGCCCTTCAGCCGCGCCGCCGGCATGCCGAACAGCAGCCCGACGCCGGTGGTGATGACGCCGGCCAGCGGAATGGCGAGCACCACCGGAACGCCCCAGCTGTTGTTCAGCCAGGCTGACGCGAAGGCGCCGAAGCCAAAGAAGGCGGAATGGCCGATGGAGATCTGGCCGGTGAAGCCGACCAGGATGTTCAGGCCGAGCGCGGCGATGCCGAGATAGCCGATCTGGATCAGCAGGCTCAGCCAGTAGCGGTCCATGAAGGCCGGGCAGGCCAGCAGGAGGAGCACGCCCAGGATCGCGAAGTTGCGGCTGGTCCTGGTCGGGAAGATGGTGGTGTCGGTCCCGTAGGACGTCTTGAAATCACCACTCGGAATGATGCTGACGTTCGCCATGGGGGCCTCACACGCGCTCGATGTCTTTGGTGCCGAACAGGCCGTAGGGCTTGATCATCAGGATGGCGATCAGGACGTAGAAGGGCGCGATCTCGTACATGTTGCCCCAGTTCAGCCACTGGCTGTCCAGGTAGTGCGCCATGTTCTCCAGCACGCCGACGATCAGGCCGCCGACCACCGCGCCGATGACGCTGTCGAGACCGCCCAGGATCACCGCCGGGAACACCTTGATGCCGAAGAAGGACAGGGCCGACGACACGCCGTTGACCACGCCCACCGTGACGCCGGCCACCGCCGACACCATGGCGGAGATCGCCCAGCTCATCGCGAACATGTGGCGGACCGAGATGCCCAGCGACTGCGCCACCTGCTGGTCGAAGGCGGTGGCCCGCATTGCGAGACCGGTCCGCGAATATTTGAAGAACCAGCCGAAGCCCGCCATGATCAGGATCGAGATCAGCAGCGACATCACATAGACGGTCTGCACCTCCAGCCCGAACAGGTTCATGGTGGGGCTGGCGAAGATCGGCGGGAAGGGCTTGGCGAAGACGCCGAACATCCACTTCATCGCCGCCTGGAAGACGATGGACAGGCCGATCGTCACCATGATCACGGAGATGATCGGCTCGCCGATCATCGGCCTCAAGACGACGATCTGCAGGATGACGCCGAAGGCCAGCATGAAGACCAGCGTGATCGGGAAGCCGATCCAGAAGGGCAGCTGCCAGCTGGTGAGAAGCCACCAGCAGGTCCAGGCGCCGATCAGCAGGAATTCGCCCTGGGCGAAGTTGACGATGCGGCTGGCCTTGTAGATCAGCACGAAGGACATGGCGACCACGCCATACAGCGCGCCGACGATCAGGCCGTTGACGAGAAGCTGAAACAGAAGGGTCATGGCGTGGCCTCGTTCTGTCCCTCTCCCGCCCCGGGAGAGGGTGGCCCGAAGGGCCGGGTGAGGGTGCTGCAAGGATCAGGGCGCGCGTTTCTTGCCGGACCCCTCACCCTTCCCATGCTGCGCATGGGCCACTTCCCTCTCCCGGGGCGGGAGAGGGTGTGATTGGCGGTGTGCATCGCAGTCTCCTCACGCCGCAACCGGCTGCGGCTTCTTCACCGCGGCGGCCGGAGCCAGGTCGATGACGGTCAGCGTCGTACGGATGCGCTGCTTGGTGCCGTCCTGGAAGGCGATCGTGGTGTCCACGTCGATCTTCGGCTGGCCGGCATAGATGCTGTCGATGATGGTGCCGTATTTCTCGGCGACGACGCCGCGGCGCACCTTGCGGGTGCGGGTCAGCTCGCCGTCATCGGCGTCCAGCTCCTTGTAGAGCAGCAGGAACTTGGAGATGCGCTGGTATTCGGGAAGCGTCTGGTTCACCCGCTCCACCTCCGCCCGCAGCAGATCGTAGACCTCCTGCTTGGATGACAGGTCCGAGTATGTGGTGAAGGCGATGCGGTTCTTTTCCGCCCATTTCGACACGATGGAGAAGCGGATGCAGACGATGGCCGACAGATAGTCGCGCTTGTCCCCCAGGATCACCGCCTCGGCCACATAGGGGCTGAACTTCAGCTTGTTCTCGATGTATTGCGGGCTGAAACGGTCGCCGTGCGCGGTGGTGGCGATGTCCTTGATGCGGTCGATGATGACCAGATGCCCCTTCTTGTCGAAGAAGCCGGCGTCGCCGGTGTGCATCCAGCCGTCGCGCATGTCGGCGACGGTCGCCTTCTCGTTCCGGTAATAGCCGGCGAACATGTTGGGGTGGCGGGTGACGATCTCGCCGACGCCGTTGTGGTCGGCGTCGATCACCTTCACCTCGATGCCGTCGTCGAAGGGCACGCCGACCGTATCGAAATCCACGTCGGCGCCGCGATGGACGGTGTAGGCGCCCATCGTCTCGGTCTGGCCGTAGATCTGGCGGAGCGGCACGCCGAGCGCCTGGAAGAACTTGAAGGTGTCGGGGCCGAGCGCGGCGCCGCCGGTGGCTGCCGATTTCAGGTTGGTGAAGCCCAGCCGGTCGCGCAGGGCCTTGAACAGGATCGCGTCGGCCATCGCCGAGCGCTGCCCCTTCGCCAGCGCCTCCAGCCCCAGCTTCATGCCGAGATCGTACATCTTCTGCTTGAAGGGCGAGGCGTCCATCATCCGGGCGCGCACGTCGGCGGCGATGGCCTCCCACAGGCGCGGGGCGAACAGGACGAAGGTCGGCCCGATCTCCCGGAAGTCGTGCATCATCGTCTCGGCTTCCTCGACGAAATTCACGCGCATCCGCGACACGATGCCCATGCCCACGGCATAGACCTGTTCCATGATCCAGGACAGCGGCAGGACGGAGACATATTCGTCCTCCGGCCCCTTGGGATCGGCGGACAGATAGCTGGCGACATGGCGGATCAGGCGTCCCGCGGGCAGCATCGCCATCTTCGGGTTCGAGGTGGTGCCCGACGTGGTGCAGAGGATGGCGACCTCCTCGCCCTTCGTCTCCGCCACCATGCGGTCGTAGAGGTCCGGCTGCTGCGCCAGCAGTTCCTCGCCCATGGCCACCAGATCGGTGACCGGCATCAGGCGGGGATCGTGGTATTTGCGCATGCCGCGCGGGTCGGAATAGATGATGTGCTGCAGCGTCGGCAGCCGGTCGGCGAGGTTCAGCAGCTTGTCGACCTGCTCCTCGTCCTCGGCGAACACCACCTTCACGTCGGCATAGGTGATGAGGTAGGCGACCTCCTCGTCCAGCGCGTCGCGGTAGATGCCCAGGCTGTAGCCGCGCACCGCATGGGTCGCGACCTCGCCCATCACCCAGTCGGGACGGTTGTCGCCGAGCAGGCCGACCACTTCGCCCGGCACGACGCCCAGCTTGGTCATGCCCAGCGCGAAGGCGCGGACACGGGCATGCACGTCGGCCCAGGTGAAGGTCCGCCAGATGCCGAAATCCTTCTCGCGCATGGCGATGTCGCCGCCATGGTCGCGGGCATGCAATGCCACCAGCTTCGGCAGGGTGTCGTGGACGGCCAGATCGGGCAGAGTGAAGCTGGACATCACGCGACCTCCTTCCGCGGCGGGGCGACGGCAGCGGATGAGGCGGCGGCCGGCGCCTCCTCCTCGTCGTCCTCGCCCAGATAGGCGCGGCGGACGCGGGGATCGGCCAGGACCTCCTCCGGCTTGCCTTCGGCGATCTTCTTGCCGAATTCCAGCACCATCACCCGGTGCGAGATGTCCATGACCACGCCCATGTCGTGCTCGATCATGACCACGGTCATGCCGAACTCCTCGTTCAGGTCGACGATGTAGCGGGCCATGTCCTCCTTCTCTTCCAGGTTCATGCCGGCCATCGGCTCGTCCAGCAGGATCAGGTCCGGCTTCAGCGCCATGGCGCGGGCCAGTTCCACCCGCTTGCGCAGGCCGTAGGACAGGGTGCCGGCGGTGGCCTTGCGGACATGCTGGATTTCGAGGAAGTCGATGATCTCCTCCACCTCGCGGCGGTGGGACAACTCCTCCTTCCTGGCGCCGGTCAGCCAGTAGAGCGACCCGGTCAGGAAGTTGTTCTTCAGCAGGTGGTGGCGGCCGACCATGATGTTGTCGAGCACGGTCATGTGCCCGAACAGCGCCAGATTCTGGAAGGTGCGGCCGATGCCGAGCGAGGCGCGATGGTTCGGGGTCATGCCCGTCACGTCGCGGCCCTTGAAATAGACCTTGCCGTCCGTCGGCCGGTAGCGGCCGGAGATGCAGTTGACCATCGAGGTCTTGCCGGCCCCGTTCGGGCCGATGATCGAGAACAACTCGCCCCTACGGATGCCGAAACTGACGTCGGTCAGCGCATGGACGCCCCCGAAGCGCAGATTGACGCCCCGAGCCTCGAAGATGGTCTCCGCCTGGGTGGCGGGCGAATTTTGGCCAAGGGAATTTTGGCCAGGGCCGGGGTGTGGTGCGACGGGCGCGCCTGACATTTCCTCCTCCGTTGCTGTTGGTACCGCTTCTCGGGGTCACGACCCGGCTCTTTGGTGGCCGGCGAGGTCCATATTGTGGACCGTTTCATGAGCAACTTCCGCACTATATACCGGGCTTCGGTCTGTTTTCAACACTGACATTCCGCCATTGCATGTTTTTTGACGCGACAAGCGGCCGCGCGGTCCATATGATGGACCTCATGAGCAGTCACGCCGACATTGCCCCCCCCTTGGCCGCTCCAAATGCGGCTGGCGGCACCCAGAGCCTGGAGCGCGCCATCGCCCTGCTGCGCGCGGTCGCCGACGCCGAAAGCGACGGCGCGCGGCTGGCCGACCTGATGACGGGGGTCGGGCTGTCGAAGGCGACCGCCCACCGGCTGCTGATGGCGCTGGCACGCGACGGGCTGGTGGAGCAGGACGCCCGCAGCAAGCGCTATCACCTGGGGCCCGATCTGGTGACACTCGGCGATCTGGCGGCGCGGCGCCACCGCCCCCCTGCCGCCCCGCTCCCCACCCCCGCCCCGCCCCAGCCGCCGGAGGCCGCGCCAGCCCAGCCGGTGCAGCCCTCGCCACCCACTTTGATGGTGAGACCGTCGGCCTTCCTGCGGGCGGAGTATCGCGGCGAGTCCATCGCGCTGGCGGCCCTGCTGTGCGACCGTCATGTCCGCGCCGCCGACGGCGCGCGGGCGGCGCTGCTGCATGAAAGCGTGGCGGGACAGACGACGGAGCTGAGCTTCGCCCGCCTCGCCCATGATTCGGCGCGCTTCGCCACCGTGCTGGCCGGCATGGGGGTGGGACAGGGCGATCGGGTGGCGGTGCTGCTGCCCAAGGGTCCGGAATTGCTGATCACGGCATTGGCGATCTGGCGGCTGGGCGGCGTCTACATGCCGCTGTTCACCACCTACACCGCATCGTCCGTGGCCTACCGGCTGGCCGACAGCGACGCACGGGCCATCGTCACCAACGGCTTCCTGCGCCGCAAGGTGCCGCGCGACAACACCCGGCCGGTGGTGACGGTGGAGGGCGACGAGGCCTTCGGTCCCGATGCGGTGCCCTTCTGGTCGTCGCTGCACGAGGCCGTGCCGCTGGCCGAGGTGGCGCGCTACCGCGAAGGCGACGCCTTCGCCCTGATCTACACGTCGGAGTCCGAGCCGACGCCGCTGGGCGTTTCGCTTCCGGTCAAGGCGCTGTCGGGGATCGAGCAGTACATGCGCATCGGCCTGGATCTGCGCGACGACGACATCTATTGGAACATGGCCGATCCCGGCTGGGCCTATGGCGCCTATTACGGGCTGGTCGGGCCGCTGCTGCTGGGACGGACGACGATCTTCTGCGACGGCCCCTACGACGTGCGGCAGGGCTACCGCATGCTGACCAAGTTCGGCGTCACCAACCTGACCGCCGCGCCGTCGCAGATCCGCGCCTGGCACGGCGCCGATCCCGGCGTATCGCACCAGTTCGCGCTGCGCATCCTGTCGGTGGTGGGCGAACCGCTGCCGCCCGACCTGATCGCCTGGGCCAACCGGACGGTCAAGGTCCCGCTGCTCGACCAGTATGGCCAGCGCGAGACCGGCATCTTCATCGTGAACCGCTACGATCCCGACGGGATCGGCCGTTACGAGTCCGAGGAGGTCGATGGCGGCGATGCGGCCCAGCCGCCCAGCGGCTCGCTCGGCCGGCCGATGCCGGGCTTCCGCGTCGTCATCCTCGACCCCGACGGGCGGGAGGCGCCGGTGGGCGGTGCCGGCGAGATCGCCATCGACGTCGACCATTCGCCGCTGTTCTGGTTCGAATCCTACGCCAACAACCCGGAGCGTACCGCCCAGCGCTTCCGCCACGGCCGGCGCTATTACCTGACCGGCGACCGCGCCTTCCTGGACGCCGACGGCAACATCCATTACCGCGGCCGGGCGTCGGACGCGATCCAGATGCAGCAGGGCGAATAGGCAGCGGCACCGGTTTTCGGATATAGATCGCCCTTGAGAACGCCGCGGCGGAATGCGGCGGCGGACGCCGGGGGAGCGCGAAGGACGGGTATGGAAGCCAAGACGAAGAACCGCGAATCCTGGCTGGCCGCCGCCTTCGCGGCGCTGGCCGAAGGCGGCGTCGACAAGGTGCGGGTGGAGGTGCTGGCGAAGGCCCTGAAGGTCACCAAGGGCAGCTTCTATTGGCACTTCCGCGACCGCACCGACCTGATGAACGCCCTGCTCGACAGCTGGAAGCTGGGCCGCATCGCCGCCATCAAGGAACAGACCCGGCTGGACGGGCGCGAACCGGCGCAGCAGCTGCGCGACCTGCTGGCGCTCTATGGCGGCAGCAAGCCGCGGGGCATGGCGATAGAGCTGGCGGTGCGCGACTGGGCCCGGCGCGATCCCGAGGCGGAAAGCGTGATCGCCGAGGTCGACCGCGAGCGCCTGCACAGCGTCGCCGGCCTGTTCGCGGCATTGGGCTTGGCCCCCGATCAGGCCTTCGCCCGCGCATACCTGTTCTACGCCTTCGCCTTCGGCCAGGGGCTGCTCGCCCCCGGCGCCGCCGCCGACCGCGCCGACGTGGTGCGGGCGATCTGCGCCGACGTGCTCGTGCCGGAGCGTGAGGTCGGGGCCTAGAGTCCGTCTGGCGCTTATCGAAGCACCAGACAGACTCTAGGCTTGGGGTTTTCCGTGCGATTCAGGCTTCAAGCGATTCCGCCTGAACCGATCGCACTCCAAGCGGGATCGCGTTGAGCGGATCGTCCGACCGTCTACAGCGCGCCCTTGCGCCGGCCGGCGCCGCTCTCGTCGTTCAACGCCTCCTCCCCAAGCGTGTGCAGGACGGCACCCGCGGCGAGGGTCCGGGCCTCTTCCCCGATCGGGACGTCGATCGGCCCGCCGGGCGGGCCGGACCCCGCCGCATCGCCGGCGAAGCGGACCGTCACTTCGCGGTGGGCGAAGCGGATGCCCTCGCGGCGGAACAGGGCGTGAAGCTCCTGGAACACCCGCTTGCGGATCTCCCATTGGTCGCCCGGCCGGGTCATGAACTTGACGCGGAGGATCATCGCCGAATCCTCCATCTGGATGACGCCCTGCGACTTCAGCGGCTGCAGGAACTTCGGTCCCAGCTCCGGATCGTCCAGCAGCATCTGCCCGAGTTGCTTGATGTGCTTGCGGACCTTCTCGACATCGGTGTCGTAGGTGATGCGCAGCGGCAGCTTCATGATCACCCAGTCGCGGGAATAGTTGGTCAACTGGTGGATCTCGCCGAAGGGGACGGTGTGCAGCGGACCGCGGTGGTGGCGGAGCTGCATGGACCGCACCGAGATCTTCTCCACCGTGCCGCGGATGGAGCCGACCTCGATGTACTCGCCCTTGCGGAAGGCGTCGTCGATCAGGAAGAAGGCGCCGGAGAAGATGTCGCGGATCAGCGTCTGCGCGCCGAAGCCGATGGCGATGCCGGCGATGCCCGCCCCGGCGAACAGCGGCGCGATGTTGACCCCGAGATCCATCAGCACGCTGAGCAGGACGGTGCCGAGGATCGACACCAGGATGAAGTTGCGCACCAGCGGCAGCAGCGTCGCCAGGCGGCTGGCCGAGCCGTGGCCGCTCCCCTCGTCGCCCGGAACGGTGCTGGGCACCGGCCCCTCCTCGGCGATCCTGCGGTCGATCCAGATGCGGACGCCGTGATAGGCGACATAGCCGATCAGGCCGACCGTCATGATGCTGAGGAGCCGGTCGGCCGCATCGCCGTGCATGCGCGGGATGTTCCACACCGACAGGGTCACGGCCACCCCGGCGGTTGCGGCGAGGATGCCCGCCACCCGCCGGGCCAGCGCCTCGTAGCTGTCGAGGGTGACGGCGCGCGGGGCCGGCGGAGCGTGGCCGTTGCCGTCCATCGCCCCATCCGGCTCGCCATCCTGACCGTCCTCCGCCGGCTGCCAGAGGGTCCGCCGCCGATGGAACAGCCATTCGGTGGCATAGGTGACGGTGGCGTAGACGGCGAGGATCGCTCCGGCGACCGCGTAGGCGCCGAGCAGCAGCGGCAGCTCGGTCGGCCGGCCCAGGATGAGACGGTTGACCAGTGCGACCCAGGCATAGGCGAAATAGGCCGACACCAACGGGAACCACAGGCGCACGGTCAGCCGTTCGAGCGGGGCGACCGCCCCGGCCGGCCGGCCGGCGAGGAATGCGCGCTCGACCGTCCGCCGGTTCGCATGGAGCGCGCCGAGCGTCGCCAGCACGGTCAGCAGGCCGAACAGCGCGACCAGCACCGCATGCGGGTCGTAGGGCATCCCCAGCGCCTCCAGCCAGATGGAGCCGGTCATCAGGGCGACGCCGAAGGCCCCGCTGGCGGTCAGGTCGCGCCGCAGCCGGCGGATGGCCGGAGCCAGCCCGTCGTCCGTCGCTGCGCCGGGGGGCATCGCCAACCGCCAGAACAGGGCGATGGCCCAGACCAGCAGATAGCTGGCTCCGGCGAGGATCGCGGTCTTCTCGGTCATCGGCGTCGGATCGGGGAGCACCGCGGTGGCGAGCGCGAATCCGATCAGGGTGGCCAGGACCATGCCCACCAGTGTCAGCAGCGCCTGGGCCGTCAGGCGGGGAAAGCGGGCGGCCAGCACGGATGCGCCCAGCCTCGGTTCGGCTTGGCGCGGCAGCAGGCGCCGGGCGATGGGTCGTTCGTAGACGAGATGCTGCACCCCGTGCCCAACCGCCATCATGGTGATGATCAGGCCGATGACCCACAGGAAATGGCCCGGTTCGCCGGTCGGACTCCTGGCCGTCAGGACGGTTGCGATGGCCGATGGAATCTCGGGCGCGGCGCGCAGCCGTTTGGCGAGCTTGCCGCGGAAACCCGCCATGCGGTCGCGTCCCTCGCTGAGCATCATCATCATCATGCCGTCGGACGCGCCGGACGAGCTCGCACTTGGCGAAGAGGCACTTGGCGAAGAGGTGCCGGGCGCGGCCGCGGCCGGCGCGGGCGGACTGGGGGGAGACGATGTCTGGGCCGCCGCCACGACGGTCGACGGCAGCGCCAGCAGCAGCAGAAGCAGCGCGGCGGCCCAGAGCCGGACCGGCCGCCGGAAACCCAAGGGGAAGATGCGGACGGTGAGCGGGGCGGTCGGCATGGCCTGGAATCACGGAGCGTGGCGTTCGACCCCGCCAGAGTAGCTTAGATTGACCGGCCGGGAAGCGTCTCTTGCGGCTCCATCGCAGCGCTCGCGACAACGTGATGACCGGAAGGCGCCCGGTCGGCTGCCGGCCCCTTGAGCGGATGCGGGTGGAACGACCGCAAGCCGGGGTCAGGACGTATAGGCCAGCCGCAGATTGCCCCAGTGCCTTCCGCGCACGGTGATCGGCGCATCGACCTCCTTCAGGCGCACCATCTGGCCGCCCCCCATGTCGCGGCGATAGGCCTGCAGCAGGACCGGCCGGGTGTTGCGCGCGGCGGCAAGGCCCGACCGGTCGGCGAAGACGCGCCGATTGCGGCAATGGGCGGTGTTCCAGGCGACATCGCCCGGCCGCTGCGGCTCGGAATAGCGGCTGTTGTGGGTCGGCACATAGCCGATGCTGTTGGCCGCGACGCAGAGCTGGAACCGGGGATTGGATGCCAGAACCGGCTCCTGGATCGCCGGGAACAGGCGGTCGGTCAGCTCGGTGAAGGGAGCCAGCGCCTGTTCGGGATCGCTGCCGGCAATGGGGGTGAGGTCGGTGGAGAACAGCGCCTCCTCGGCGATGGCGCCGCTGGACAGCGCGCCTTCCAAGGCCTTGGACAGGGCCGCCGCGGTGTCCTGCGCGGTGCTGATGATCTCGGCGTCCGCCTCCACCATTGCGCGATAGGTCCGACCCAGCCGGTCCGCCTGACCGTCCGACAACTCGTCGAAGGCCAGGTGCAGGCCGAGGTCGCTGATGCCCGCGACCACGGCCGGCAGGTCGCCGACCTCGCGCAGCGAGACGGTCAGCCGCGTCTGCTCGACAAGCGGCGGAAGCCCCGTGGCGTCCACCAGCATTCCCTCCAGCGACAGATCCAGCATGGTTGTGTTGCGGCGGTCGCCGGCCAGGACCAGCGCGACCGGCTCTTCGCAGGGGATGCGGTCGGACAGGCGGCGGTCGCCGGCAACCGACTGGCGCAGGGCGATGACCAGACGGCGCTTCAGATCGGTGACCGCGGTCTGGGTGTCGGCCATCCGGCGGCGGACGTCGGTGGCGATGCCGGTGATCCCATCGGCCTGATCGCGGATGCGCAGGACGCTGACCGACACCTGCGAGGCACCGCCGGCCGAGTTGGTGGCGCTGCGTCCGATCTCCGCATTGGCGGCGGATTGCTCCTCCACCGCGGCGGCGGTGGCGGCGGCGGCCTCGTCGATCTCCTCGATCACGGAAATGACGGTCTGGATCGCCGTGACGCTGCCGCCGACCGCCTGCTTCAGCTGGTCGATCTGGCGGCCGATGTCCTCGGTCGCCCGCGCGGTCTGGTTGGCCAGCTGCTTCACCTCGCTGGCGACGACGGCGAAGCCCTTGCCGGCTTCCCCCGCCCGCGCCGCCTCGATGGTCGCGTTCAGCGCCAGCAGGTTGGTCTGGCCGGCGATCTCGTTGATCAGGTTGGCGACCTTGGCGATCTCTTCCGTCGCCTGCTCCATCCGGCCGACGGCGGAGGCGGAGCCGCGGGCGCTGTCCACCGCGCGCCGCGCCACCTCGCTGGACCGGGCCGCCTGCCGCGCGATCTCGTGCCCGGAGGAGTTCAGTTCCTCCGTCGCGGCGGCGACCGACTGGGCGTTGGAGCTGGCCTGCTCCGAAGCGGCCGACACCACCATGGTGTTCTCCCGCACCACCCCCAGGGCCTCCATCAGGTGCTGGATGCCGTCGCCGGCCCGGTTGCCGGCCAGTTCCACGCCGATCCAGGTGGCGTCCAGATCGCTTTCGATGGATTTGCAGGTCTCCAGCAGAGCCTGGCGGGTCAGCGCCTTCTGCTGCTGCTCGGTTTCATATTTCTCATGGGCGCCATAGGCAAGCTTCGCCTTCATCCCGTTCAGTTCGGACGCCACGCGGGCGAATTCCGGCACGGCGATCGGCCTCATCGGCTCGGTGAGGGCGCCGCGGGCGATGCGGTCGAACGTCTCTTCCAGGACCGACAGCGGACGGCGCACCGTGCGCAGGATCAGCCAACCGAACAGGGCGGCGAGCAGGCAGCTCAGCAGAACCGCCGCGGCGACCACGGCGATGCGCCGCCCATGGTTGGCTTCGGCCTTGTCGAACTCTTCCCGCGCGACCCGGATCTGGAGTTCAAGCAGTGCTTCCGACACCGCGTGCAGATCGGCGAAGGCCGAACGGACGGTGCCGCGCAACTGGGCGTCCAATGCGGCCCCGTTCTTCTCCCGCGCCAGGGACAGGGCCGGGCCGATGCCGGACTGGAGATAGGACGCGACCAGCGGCTTGAACCGGTCGGCGAGGGCCGCCTCCTCCGGCGTCAGGTAGGTGGCGAGATAGGCGGCCAGCAGTTTCTGCATGGCGGCGGTGTTGCCGGCAACCTCCGCGTCGAGGGTGGCGAAATCGCCGGCTCCCTTGCCGGTCTGAAGATTGCCCGCCTGAAGATTGCCCGCCTGAAGATCGGTGGCGAAATCGGTCAGGCGCTGCCGGCTGTCGCGGGCGAGGTTCTGGATCTCGCCGATCTGATAGGCGGGAACGGTCCGGTCCTCATACACCGTGCGAAGCGACCGGTTGGAGGCCTCCATACCGTCCAGGCCGAGCCAGCCGGCCAGCAGCATCGCCAGGATCAGCAGCACCATCGCCCCGGCCAGCCGGCCGGACAGGCTGGACCACGCCATGGCGGCGGCCCGGCCCGCACGGCTGCGGCGGACGAGCGCGCCCTGGCTCAGCGCCACCGCCGCCCGTCCGTCCCGCATGGCCGCATACAGGGAATCGGCCCCCGCGATCTCGTCGCGCGACGGTTTGGAGCGGATGGAGATATAGCCCGTGACGGCACCGTTCTCGATCACAGGGGTGACGTTGGCGCGCACCCAGTAGTAGTCGCCGGATTTGGTCCGGTTCTTCACCAGACCCTCCCAGGGCCGGCCCGCCTTCACGGTCGTCCACAGATCGGCGAAGGCCTCCTTGGGCATATGGGGATGGCGGACGAGGTTGTGCGGCGCCCCGATCAGCTCATGTTCCTCGAAACCGCTGATAGCGACGAAAGCCTGGTTCACGAAGGTGATCCGCCCGCCCGTATCGGTGCGCGACACCAGGGGGACGCCGTCGGTCAGATGGACCTCACGGTCGGTGATCGGGGTGTTGACGCGCATGATGCGGTTACGCTCCAGCCAAAGTCTCGCAGGAAACGGTCGGGCGTGGATGCGAAAACATCAGCGCCGGACGACCACGTCGGTCGACCCCCGAACCGGACGTTACCTAGCAAGCGGCATGCCGTGCGATATTGTCAGTAATCGAACAACCTGCATGGCGGAACGCAACGGCAGGCGACTTCCGCCCGTGGAACCCGTCGCAAAATGCGTCCGGAAAAAGAATGTCGGTGCGGCACACGGTGCAAACTGAAAAACGCTATACGGTCTAACTATTTAGACGCGCAGAGATCCCGTGGACAAGCCGTCGAGCGGGATGGCAGTGACGCTCTTGACCTCTTCCATCACCGCATAGGTGTGGGTCTCCCGCACCCCCCGCGCGGTGGACAGCAGTTCGCCCAGGAACAGGCGGTATTCGTTCATGTCGCGCACCCGCGCCTTGACCAGATAGTCGAAGCCGCCGGCGACCATGTGGCATTCCATGATCTGCGGCATGCGCAGCACGGTGGCCTTGAAGTCGTCGAAATTGTCGGGCGTGGTGCGGTCCAGCACCACCTCGACGAAGACCAGCATCCCCGCTTCCAGCCGGTGCGGATCGAGCAGCGCGACATAGCGCTGGATGATGCCGTCCGCCTGCAGCCGCTTCACCCGCTCCAGGCAGGCGGCCGGGCTCAGGTTGATGCGGCGGGCCAGCTCGACATTGCTGAGGCGTCCATCCTCCTGCAGTTCACGCAGGATCTTGATGTCGGTTGAATCGAGGCTGCGGTCCATCGGCGGCTCGGAATGCTGTTCGGCAGGCCGCCCCGATC
Organism: Alphaproteobacteria bacterium; assembly: GCA_046570145.1. GTDB lineage: Bacteria > Pseudomonadota > Alphaproteobacteria > Azospirillales > Azospirillaceae > Azospirillum. The sequence goes on along the minus strand of JBKHVJ010000152.1, from coordinate 65,272 downwards.
GTCGGGCAAAGAACGGGGCCGCCCCGGAACCGACCATAGCAGGAACGGCGCTGACCGCGCCACTCCGAAGCCCGTTTGCCGGTGACGGCCCCCGTCATGCGCGCCGTCACGCCGCCAGCGGCAGCATCACCGTCATGCGCAGCCCGCCGGTCGGGCGGTTCTCGGCGCTGACGCGGCCGCCGAAGGCCTCGATGTTGCGGCGGACGATCCACAGGCCGATGCCGAAATGCGCGGCCCCGGCCTGATGGGCGGCCGATTCGTCCTCCGGCATGCCGCGGCCGGGTTCGCGGTGGGAGAAGTAACGCTCGAAGATGCGGTCCAGGTTGGCCGGATCGACGCCCGGCCCTTCGTCGTCCACCACCAGCTCGGCCCAGCGGCCGTTGCGGGTCAGACGGACGCTGACGGCGGAGTCGGCCGGCGAGAAGCTGACGGCGTTCTCCACCAGATTCTCGACGATGGTCTCCAGCGTCTCCTCGCTGGCCCGCACCACCAGCCCGGCATCGATGCGCGAGCGCATGTGCAGGCGCCGTTCGGCCAGCAGGCCGGTGTATCCGCCGGCCATCCGCTCCACCAGCGACGACAGGTCGACGCGGCGGCGCGCAGGCGCCAGCAGGTCGGCCGCCGCCTCGTCCATGCGGCGGGCGAAGGAGACCAGGCCGTCCAGCTTGTCCAGCGACTTCTCGATCATCGTCAGCGCGCGCTGGCTGCGGGCGTTCTCCGCCGGCAGGGCGCGGCGCAGCGGCTCCACCGACTGGCGGATGACGGCGATCGGCGTCTTGAAGGCGTGGGCGTTGTCCTCCGCCGCACGGCGCAGCGACTGGGCGCTGTCGCGCAGGGTGGAAACGAGGCGGTCGAAATCCTCCGCCACCCCGGCCAGTTCCGGCACGGTGTTGCGCGCGGCGAAGGAGGCGCTGCGGCCCTCATGGTCGGGGGTATCCTCGCCGCCGACGATGCGGCGGGCAAGATCGCCGAAGCGGTTCAGGTTGCGCCAGACTCCGGCCAGCACGGCCAGCACCAGGGCCGCCATCGCCAGATAGATCGCCGCGGCGGCCTGGACCGCCGGCGTGCTCCAATAAGGACGGCCGATGGAGGAGGAGATGTAGGCCTCGGTCGCATGGCTGGTCACCAGCGCCCAACAGCCGAAACTGGTCTTGATCGGGGTGATGGAGGACAGCACCTCCTCCCCGCCCTCGGCGTGGGGAACGCGCATCGCCAGTGTGGAGTTGCCGGCGCAGCTCGACCCCAGCCGGTCCAGCACGCCCTGTTCGAGCAGCAGGCGCCGTTCGGCATCGATGTCGGCGGTCGACAGGCTGGGCGCCGCCGCGACATAGAAGAAGGGTTCCGGTCCGGTTCTGACCGCGGCGGCACCGCTGGCCGCCACGCGCGGCCGCACCAGCAGCTTCAGCCGCGTACGGTCGTCGCCGTAGCGGGCCAGTGCGCTGCTGAGGCTGGGCAGCGCCGTGCGGTCGACGCCCAGAAGTTCGGGTTCCAGAGCCCGGGCGATCAGCTCGCCCTGGCGCTGGGCGCTTTTCAGAAGGAGCTGCTGCGAGGCCTCGTCGGCGCGCTGGAACTGGTCGTAGAGCAGAACCGGCACGGCGACGAAGACGACGGTGAGCAGCACCAGACGGCTCGCCATCGAACGCCACAGCCAAAGCAGGCGGGCGGACGCTTGTCTGGGCGCCCGCATCGCGAGGTCACTCGGCAGCAGCGCCATTGATCAGCATGTCCTCGCTGGTTCCGCTGCGGGGGCCGTTGCGCTGGCCGCTGCGCTGGTCATTGTCCAGGCCGTCCTCGTCGCCGCCCTGGCCGGCCGGGTTCTCCCCCTTGCCCCAGCGATAGCCGAAGCCCGGATAGTTCTCGATGCAGGCGAAGCTGGCGTCGACCGAGCGGAACTTCTGGCGGATGCGCTTGATGAAGGCGCGGACGTTGGCGCGGTAGCCCGACGGCCCGTAGCCGGCGACGAAGCCCTTGCCGTGGACGAGGTCGTAGATCTCGCGGTAGGACACGTCCTCTTCCGGGCGGGTCGACATCAGCTTGACGATGTTGAACTCCGTCAGCGTCAGGTCGATGCGCTTGCCCTTCCAGAAGGCGCGGCTGTTGTCCAGGCGCAGTTCCAGCTCGCCCAGGCGATGCATGGTGGCGTTGCCGCCGGCCTCCGCCTCCTCGGCACCCTTGACCGCATCGCCCTTGGTGCCGTCCAGGATCAGGCGCATGCGCTTCAGCAGGATCGACAGGCTGCGCGACTTCTCCACGAAGTCCAGCGCGCCGCCGGCCAGCGCCGCCTCTTCATAAATCTGGTCGGACAGGACGGTCAGGAAGATCACCGGGGTGGCGATGCCGCGGGCGCGCATCTGGCGCAGGACGTCGATGCCGTCCAGCTTGGGCATGCGCCAGTCCAGCAGGACGATGTCGACCGACCCGCCGCCGGCGAAGAAATCGAGCGCCGGCTCGCCGCGGTCGAAGGTGATGACCTCGTACCCCTCGTCGCCGAGGTTGAGGCTGAGCGACTCACGGAACAGATCGTCGTCGTCCACCAGAGCGATGCGGGCAATGGTCGGTTCGGTCATTGCGGACATTCCCTTGTTCGACTCCGCCTTACTGAACCCCGGGGCGGACAGGGCGCCCTGCGTCAGCGTGAGCGAGGAGTTGGGCGAAGCATCGGTGGTCGGCGTCAGGGACATTTTGGCTGCTCTTCATATCGTAGGAGAGGGCGCGGAAGTCCTGGGACGAGGTCATATCCATGAAGAAGAAGACCTTGAGGGTGCAGTCACCCTTGGAATACCGCCAGATCTTGGCGGGCGGCGCCTCTTCCCTTGCAACAGGGGACCCCAGGAGGTTGAGAGTCTGGACTTCGTCCAGCCCGACAAGACTGTCGGGGTCGGCGTTGGCGGTTGCGGGAGGGTTGGGCGTGGGCACGATGGCCGCCAGCTGGGTGACGGCCGTGCTGGCATCGATACCGGCCGCCGCCACGTCGCCGTTCGTCACCGGCGGACCCGGCTGCGGCATCGGCAGGGTCGGCGCCAGCGATGTGGCGTCGGGAAGCTTGCGGACCGGTTTCTGCTTGGGCACCGGCGGAGAAGCCGGGCGGGCTTTCGGGTTGGCGGCCGACATATCGGGTCCGCCCCATCCCGGCCCGACCGTGTTGGCCGGGCAGCCGGCCAGCAGCAGGACCGCGACCAGCAGGCCCGCATGTCGGCCCCGGCCGGCGGCGTAGGCGCTGAACTGCGCCACATCGCGGAGGACTGCCGGCACGGTCATGGGGGCGAGCCTTTCAAACACTGGAGGGACAAACACGGGATGGTCGGCTATGGCGGCATTAACACGGGACCGGCCATTTCCATCTACCCGCAAAAGTTACTTCGCGTCTGAGTTGGTGTTGGCCGCGTCCGATGGCTCTAAACTCAGTCCATCCTGGTTAATGGCGCGTTAAAGCCACAGCGGATACCCCCATTTTGCGAAAACCTACCAATATTTTGCGAAGTTTCGTTTGAATTTCGAGCGAATGTGACGGGCAGCTCGCCGCGCTTTGCTCAAAAGTGGTAAGCAATTTTGTTAAGTCCATTCTACGTCGACCGCTTTGTGGGGTACAGGCGGAGGGCGACAGGACGTGACAGAAATGAGGCGGGAGGATGGCCGGGATTGGACCGGAATGCGGCCTTCGGGGGCCGGAGCCTGAAAAACAATCGGCGGCGGAGCCACCCGGGTTTGGCTCCGCCGCCGCTCAGCCGGACGGGCAACAGGTCATTCGGCGGCGCGCGTGACAGCGGCCGCAAGGCGTTGCCTCTGGAACTCCAGCCGTGGTTCCGGCCGGCCTTCACGCCGGTCGGCGTCGTGGGAACAATGCATTTTCGGCACCATCCATCACGGCCTCCATCATGCGCCGGACGGACGGCGCAGTCAAGTTTGTATCACGTACAATTTGGTATCCATACTATCCGGCCGGCGTGGAGCGGCAGCCGCAACGTCGGCGTGATCGCCTTCGAGGACAGCCGGCTCGACACCGCCACACTGGAGCGCGCGCAGTCACGACAGGATCGTGGTGCATTCGACCTGCAACCGCGAACTGCTTCTGGAGCAGGGAATCCCGGACATGGGCTGCGCCTTCCAGGGCGCCGATCCAAGCGAACCTCCGGACAGCCCGCCGCCAAGCCCAGGATCGGGCCCTGACGCTGCGGCCGCTAAATAGGGATCGGTCTGCATCCGCAATTCTTCCGATCTTTCCACGCACGCACGCCCTCCCATCGATACTCTGTCGCAAAACATGCCGGCGAAGATCGGAACCGCCGTTCCGTCAGCGCTACTGACCTTTTTAGAAGGCCATTTCCAGGCTTTCCGCCGATTTGCCGGCGAAAGGCCGCACCACCCGAATCGATTCGGCTTCCCCACGCCCGCGGGGCCCCCGCGACCACCGGGAGGTGCGGCAGAAAAGCACTGTGCGCCTTTGCCACGGTGCGGGCGGCGGGAGGGCGGTCGCGGGGATGTGAACGGGCTATGGATAAATTCGGCGACTATGTCACTGGATTGTCCGAATCTTTGGAGAAATACCCCGAAAGGGTTCAAATCCCCGCTTGGTCAGAAATCCTGCCGTTTATTTGCCGTCGAATTGTCGGGGAGGGGGTGGTACTACCAATCCAAAGAAAACCCGAGAGGAGACATTCACCATCATGCGGACGGCGACGAAGGATCTGGCGGGCGACTTGCGGCAGCAACTGGCCGAACTGGTGCGCAGCCGGGTTCCGAACGCGCGGGCGGAGCGCTTCGTCAAGCGCTTCTACGCCAACGTGCCCCCCGACGACCTGCTGCGCGGCACGCCGGAACAGCTCTACGGCGCCGCATTGGCGATGTGGCAATGGGCACAGCAGCGCACGCCCGGCGAGCCCAAGGTCCGGGTCTATGCGCCGCGGCTGGACGAGCATGGCTGGCAGTCCGAACGTTCGGTGGTGGAGGTCGTCAACGACGACATGCCCTTCCTGGTCGATTCCGTCACGGCGGAGCTGAACCGGCAGGGCGTCACCGTCCACCTGATCATCCATCCGGTCACCCGCGTCGTCCGCGATGGCGAGGGCCGCATCGTCGAACTGCTGGAAGCCGGTGAAGAGAAGGACGGCGCGCGCGACGAATCCTTCATGCACTGTTCCATCGATCCGCTGTCGGACCCGGCCGCCCAGGCCCGTCTGCGCGAGGGGATCGAACGGGTGCTGGCCGACGTCCGCGCCGCGGTGGAGGACTGGAACCCGATGCGCGAGCGCGTCCGCGCCGCCCGCGACGACATCGCCCATGCCCCCGATGCCGAGGAATCCAAGGAAGCCGCCGACTTCCTGACCTGGATCGACGACGGCAACATGACCCTGCTGGGCAGCCGCCAGTACATCGCCACCATCGGCGGCGACGGGCGCGAGCCCTGGCTGGAGCTGGTCGAGGGCAGCGGTCTCGGCGTGCTGCGCGACCCGGAAATCACCGTCTTCGACGAGCACGGCCATGCCGCCGTCCTGCCGGAGGAAATCCGCGCCTTCCTGCACCAGCCGCGTGCGCTCCTGGTGACCAAGGGCACCCGGCAGGCCACCGTCCACCGCTCGGTTCCGCTGGACGCCATTCTGGTCAAGCGCTTCGACGGGCAGGGCAATGTCCTCGGCGTCACGCTGGCGGTCGGCCTGTTCACCTCCGTCGCCTACAACCGCAGCCCGCGCGAGATTCCGTTCCTGCGCCGCAAGGTCGCCCGCGTCATGGGCCGCGCCGGCTTCGATCCGTCGGGCCACGACGGCAAGGCGCTGCTGAACATCCTCGAGACCTATCCGCGCGACGAGCTGTTCCAGACCCCGTCGGACGAGCTGTTCGAGACGGCGGTCGGCATCCTGCACCTGCAGGAACGCCAGCGGCTGGCCCTGTTCGTCTGTCGCGACCCGTTCGAACGCTTCGTCTCGGCGCTGGTCTTCGTGCCGCGCGACCGCTACGACACCGCGCTGCGCCGCAAGATCCAGAGCGTGCTGGAGTCGGCCTTCCACGGCACCTGCAGCTCCTACTTCACCCAGCTGTCGGACAGCGCGCTCGCCCGCCTGCACCTGATGGTGAAGACGGAACCGGGCAGGATCCCCCCCGCCGACATCGGCGAGATCGAGGCGCGGCTGGTCCAGGTCTCCCGCAGCTGGGCCGACCGGCTGCGCGATGCGCTGGTCGAGGCGCATGGCGAGGAGATCGGCAACGCCCGCCTGCGCCGCTATGCCGACGCCTTCCCGGCCGGCTACCGCGAGACCTTCACCGCGGAGACCGCGGTCCACGACATCGACCGCATCGAGCGCGCGCTCGCCGAACAGCGCCTTGGAATCGTGCTGTTCCACCCGCTGGAGGCCGACGGCGACGAGCTGCACGTCAAGATTTACCACCAGGGCCGGCCGGTGCCGCTGTCCGACGTGCTGCCGATGCTGGAGCACATGGACCTGAAGGTCATCACCGAGCAGCCCTACGAGGTCCGCCCGGCCGGCGGCGCCCCGTCGGTGTGGATCCACGACTTCTCCGCCCGCACCCAGACCGGCTTGGCCGTCGACTGCGTCAAGGTCAAGCAGACTTTCCAGGAGGCCTTCGCCGACGTCTGGGACGGCCGGATGGAGGATGACGGCTTCAACCGGCTGGTGCTGCGCGCCGGTCTGGGGGGCCGTGAGGTCACGGTGCTGCGCGCCTATGCCAAGTATCTGAAGCAGGCCCGCTTCGCCTACGCCCAGGACACCATCGAGGCGACGCTGTCCGGCCATCCGCAGATCGCCCGCCTGCTGTCCCGCCTCTTCGCCGCCCGCTTCGACCCGAAGAACCGGGCCGACGAGGCGCCAATCCTAGAGCAGATCGAGGACGCGCTGGACGCCGTCACCAACCTGGACGACGACCGCATCCTGCGCCGCTTCGCCAACCTGATCCGCGCCACCCTGCGCACCAACGCCTATCAGACCGCCGCCGGCGGCATGGCGAAGCCGCACCTGTCCTTCAAGCTGGACAGCGGCTCCATCGAGGAGCTGCCGCTGCCCCGCCCGTGGGTGGAGGTCTTCGTCTACAGCCCGCGCATGGAAGGCGTCCATCTGCGCGGCGGAAAGGTCGCCCGCGGCGGCATCCGCTGGTCCGACCGGCGCGAGGATTTCCGCACCGAGATCCTGGGCCTGATGAAGGCGCAGATGGTGAAGAACACCGTCATCGTGCCGGTGGGCTCCAAGGGCGGCTTCGTCGTCAAGCGGCCCCCTGCGCCCGGCGCCGGGCGCGAGGCGGCTCTGGCCGAAGGCATCGAGTGCTACAAGACGCTGATGCGCGGCCTGCTGGACGTCACCGACAATCTCGCCGCCGACGGATCGGTGGTGCCGCCGAAGGACGTCGTGCGCCACGATGCCGACGATCCCTATCTGGTGGTCGCCGCCGACAAGGGCACGGCCACCTTCTCCGACATCGCCAACGGGGTGTCGGTCGATCATGGCTTCTGGCTGGGCGACGCCTTCGCCTCCGGCGGTTCGGCCGGCTACGACCACAAGGTGATGGGCATCACCGCCCGCGGCGCCTGGGAATCGGTGAAACGCCATTTCCGCGAGATGGGCACCGACATCCAGGCCTCCGACTTCACCGTGGTCGGCGTCGGCGACATGTCGGGCGACGTGTTCGGCAACGGCATGCTGCTGTCCCGCCACATCCGCCTGCTCGCCGCCTTCGACCACCGCCACATCTTCCTCGATCCCGATCCCGACGCGGCAACCGGCTGGGAGGAGCGCAACCGGCTGTTCGCCCTGCCCCGCTCCTCCTGGGCGGACTATGACCGCTCCACGCTGTCGAAGGGCGCGATGATCGTGGAGCGCAGCGCCAAGACGGTCGAGCTGTCGGCGGAGGTCCGCGCCCGCTTCGGCATCGAGCAGAGCCATCTGTCCCCGACGGAGCTGATGCGCCGCCTGCTGACGGCGGAGGTCGATCTGCTGTGGTTCGGCGGCATCGGCACCTACATCAAGGCGTCGACCGAAACCAACGCCGAAGCCGGCGACAAGGCCAACGACGCCCTCCGCATCGACGGCGGCCAGATCCGCGCCAAGGTGGTCGGCGAAGGCGCCAATCTGGGCGTCACCCAGCGCGGCCGCATCGAGGCGGCGCAGAAGGGCCGCGACGGCAAGGGCGTGCGGCTGAACACCGACGCCATCGACAATTCGGCCGGCGTCGACACCTCCGACCATGAGGTGAACATCAAGATCCTGCTGGGCGACGTCATGGCGCGGGGCGACATGACGCTGAAGCAGCGCGACACCCTGCTGTCGGCGATGACCGACGAGGTGGCGGGTCTGGTGCTGGCCGACAACTACCGGCAGACCGGCGCGCTGACCGTCGCCGAGGCGCAAGGCGCCGCCCTGCTGGAGGCGCAGTCCCGCTTCATCCGCAACCTGGAGCGCAGCGGCCGGCTGAACCGCGCCATCGAGTATCTGCCGACCGACGAGGAGCTGGCCCAGCGCATGGCCGAGCGCCGCGGCCTGACCCGGCCGGAGCTGGCGGTGCTGCTCGCCTATGCCAAGATCACGCTCTACGACGATCTGCTGGCATCCGAGCTGCCGGACGATCCGGCGACGGTGGACGACCTGCTGCGCTACTTCCCGCAGCCGCTGCGCGACGGCCATCGCGAGGCGATCTTCCGCCACCGCCTGCGCCGCGAGATCATCGCCTCCGCCGTCACCAACAGCCTGGTCAACCGCGTCGGCCCGACCTTCGTCCGCGACATGGTGGAGAAGACCGGCCTCGGCCCGGCGGACGTCGCCCGCGCCTATGCCATCACCCGCGACGTGTTCCAGCTGCGCCCGCTGTGGGATGCCATCGACGGTCTGGACAATCTCGTTCCGGCCGCCCTGCAGACCACGCTGATGCTGGAAACCGTCCATCTGATGGATCGTGCGGTCGCCTGGTTCCTGGCGCACAGCCCGCATCCGCTGGATCTGGGCCGTGAGGCCGCCGCCTTCCGTCCGGGCGTGGAAACCCTGGCCGCCGGGCTCGACCATTTCCTGGATGCCGAGGAATCCTCCCGCCTCGCCGCCCGCGTCGCCGACGCCACCGCCCAGGGCGTGCCGGAGGATCTGGCCCGCCGGGTCGCAGCATTGCCGGTGCTGGCCGCCGCCCCGGATCTGGTGCGGATCGCCGAGCGCACCGGCCGTGCGGTGGAAGGCGTCGCCTCGGTCTATTTCGGGCTGGGCCGCCGCTTCGGCCTGGAATGGCTGCGCGACCGCGCCAGCGGTGCCAAGGTGGACAACCACTGGCAGCGTCAGGCGGTCGCCGCGATCATCGACGACCTGTTCGCCCACCAGAGCGCGCTGACCATCCGCGTGCTGGAGAGCGAAGGCGCCGAGTCCGCGGCAGTCGATGGCTGGATCGCCAACCGCAGCCTTGTGGTGGAGCGCGTCGAGCAGCTTCTGGCCGAGTTGCGCGCCCAGCCGGCGGTGGATCTCGCCATGCTGGCGGTCGCCAACCGGCAGCTGCGCGGCCTGATCGCGGGGTGACCCGACAGCAGGGACCAACGGGATAGGAGACGCTCGGTTCGGGCGGCCCGGTTGCGCATTCTCGCGCAGCCGGGCCGCCGGAACGCCGGCGCCTTTTCAGGCACGTTCGGGCGCCGGCTTTCAGTCTCCTTGCCTTGGGCGGATCCGCTTCACCGCGGGTCCGCCCACTTTCTTTTTCGCCGGCTTCCTTCTTGGCCGGCTTTCTTTCTCGAAAGCAACTTCTGCGGATGTCCGCCCGGTCCGCGGTTCAACCTCTGCCGGCAGCCCGCGCTTCCCGCGGACAGCGACCGAACCGCCGCTTGAAGGCGGTGGCGAAATTGGCCGGGCTGGAATAGCCGGCGAGATAGGCCGCCTCCGTCACGCTGACGCCCTCGCATTCCAGCGCCGTCCGCGCCCGCTCCATCCGCCGTGCCCGTTCGAATTCGAACACCGACATGCCATGGCCGGCACGGAACAGCCGGTGCAGCGTGCTGACGCTCATCCCGGCATGGCGGGCGACCTCCTCCAGCCGCAGCGGCGCGTCGTCGTCCGGGTCGCGGCTTTCCAGATACTCGCAGGCGATGCGCAGGCGGGCGCGGTCCCGGCTGCTCAAGGGGTGGGCGGCGGGCGTGTCGACCATGCCCAGCGCCTCGGCGACGATCTCCAGCGCGTGGCTTTCCAGATAGAGGCTTTCCAGCATCGGCGGGCAGGCGATGGGACCGGTCATCCGTTCCGCCAGCGCCACCTGCCGCGCCGTCGGCCGCAGCATCATGCTGGCGCCATGCGTCCGGCAGAAGCGCCGCAGGCTCCCCTCCCCCGCGGTTCGACCGGCAAGCGCGCTGCCATCGCCGCCGTCGCCGTCCAGCCAGTCCGGCGGCAGGCCCAGCGTGATCTTGCGAACCCGGTTGCCGCGCATCGCCCGGCGCTGGAACCGGTCCTCCTCGGTGCGGGACAGCAGGAACAGGACGGGCTCCCGCGCCGCCGACAGGGCATAGCGGCGCTCGCCGAGCGAGATGTCGACCTCCCCCCGCAGGAACAGCGCCACCGTCAGCCCCGCCCCGGCCGCCGCCGCCGTCGTCATGTCGCGCAGATCGACCGCGTCGGTGGCATGCAGCGACAGGCCGCTGCGCAGCATCTCCATGCGGAACCTGCCGCGCAGCACGATGTCGTCGGGATCGAGCGACGGCACGATCGCCGGCAGCGCCTCTCCCCCGCGGTTGCCGCGCGCCACCAGATCCCGCCAGCGGAGCGGGCTTTCGGACTCCATCACGCCGCCATCCCTCATCGGTCTCCCCCCGTCATCTGGCGAACCGGCAAAGGAGTTTGACCGGTGCGCAAAGGCATCGTCGGCGCAGCGCGGGCTATACCAGCGTGAACAGCGTCCGTGACGCTGGACTTAATTTGCGAATGCGTCGCATTCTCGGATACCACAGCGCCGGCCGACGGTCCAGCGGGCGTGATCCGGGGGTGACGCGAAAGGATGGACTGCCGACCATGACCAGCCGATTCCGTCACCGGATCACCAGCACGACCTCCCTCATCGCCCTGACCCTTCTCGCGCAGGCGGTCCCCGCCCTCGCCCAGACCGGCAGTGCGACCGACAAGGCCGTCACCCTCCCTTCCGTCGCGGTGGAGGGCGAGGCGCCCCGGCCGGTGGAGGCGGCGACCGTCATCGACCAGAAGACCATTGACCGCGAGGTGCCGCAGACCCTGCGCGACCTGTTCCAGGACGAGCCGAGCATCACCGTCCCCGGCAGCAGCACCGCGGCGCAGAAGATCTATCTGCACGGCATCGACCAGAGCAAGCTGAACGTCACCATCGACGGTGCGGCACAGCGCGCCGGCATCTGGCATCACAACGGCAACCTGACGCTCGACCCGACCTTCCTGAAGTCGGTGGAGGTCGACCCCGGCGTGTCGCCCGCCGATGCCGGTCCGGGCGCGCTCGGCGGTGCGGTCGCCTTCAAGACGAAGGGCGCCACCGACATGCTTCTGCCGGGGCAGGATGTCGGCGCCACCGCCATCCTCGGCTACGACACCAACTCCAAGACCTGGCGGACCACCGGCGCCGGCTATGCCGCCAAGCATGGTTTCGAGATCCTGGGCATCGGCACCCTGTCGCGCGGCAGGAACTACGAGAACGGCAACGGCGTGACCGAGGCGGGCACCGGCACCGACCTGGTCAGCGGCCTGGCCAAGCTGGCCTACGAATCCGACAGCGGCCACCGCATCTCGCTGTCGGGCGAGCATGTGCGCGACGACGCGGTGCGCCGCCTGCGCTCCAACCTCGGCATCGTCGGCGGGCCGACCGGGCCGCTGATGAACGGCAACACCGCGACCCGCACCACCGCCGTCGTCAGCTACGAGACCACGCAGCCGACCGACTGGTTCAATCCCGGCGTCACCGTCTCCTACAACCGCAACAAGCTGGAGCGGCCGAACGAGAACCGCCGCACCACCGCGCACGGCGCCTTCGACAGCCAGATCGACACCATCGGCCTGACGGTGAAGAACAGCTTCGCCATCCCGACCGGCACCCTGACCGCCGGCTTCGACCTGTCCCGCGACGACATCCACATCGACCGCTTCCACTTCGCCACCGACGCCGACGAGCGGATCACCACTGTCGGCGGCTTCCTGCAGGCGCGTCTGGCCCCGCTGGAGCGGCTGCGCCTGTCCACCGGCGTCCGCCTCGACCACCAGAGCTACCGGTCGGTCGACAACAAGACCTTCGACAACACCGGCATCAGCCCCAACCTGTCGGCCGACTACGCCGTGACCGACCGGCTCACTGCCTTCGGCGGCTACAGCTACAACTGGGGCGGGCTGGAGATGGCGGAAGCCGCCCTGTTCCATGCCGCCAACTACCGCTATTCCAGCGACCTGGAGCCGGTGACCGCCCACAACATGCGCGCCGGCCTGCGCTATGCCCACCAGGGCCTGCGGCTGGAGGCGGCGGCCTTCCTCACCTACATTGAGAACCCGGTCGCCTGGAACTACACCACCTACACCCGCGTCAACGGCGAGGATCTGCGCAGCCGGGGCTTCGACCTGACCGCCGGCTATGATTGGAGCAATGCCGGGATCAGCGCGAAATACACACACACCGACGTGAAGTACGGCAACCGCATGGCGCTGTCGTCGGACTACAACACGGCGGTCCCGGTCGGCGACCTCTTCGCGCTGCGCGGCCATTACGGTTTCGAGGATCTGCGGCTGACGCTGGGCGCCTCGGCGGAGATCGCGCTGAAGGTCGAGGACGACGCGCTGCGGGCCAACGGCTTCCGCTCCATCGACGGCTATCAGGTCGTCAACCTCTTCACCGAATGGAAGCCGCTGGAGACGGCGCCCGACTGGACCCTGCGGGCCGAGGCCAACAACATCTTCGACGCGGCCTATGTCAGCCGGTCGAGCTACGGCCAGACCTCCACCGTGCAGCCGGCGCTCGCGGAGGGGCGGACCTTCTATCTCACCTCCACCGTCAAGTTCTGAGCGGGCCGGACCCCATCACGATAGGGAGCGCATCCATGCTGACCGAAACGGCCAACGTTCCGACGGCCCTTGCCAGCCGGTATCTGCAGCAGCTCTGCAAGCATTTCGCCCACAAGATCGAGGTGCGGTACGACGCCGCCAGCGGCGATGCCCTGTTCCCCTGGGGACGCTGCGCGATGACGGCGTCCGACGGCGTGCTGACCCTGCGTTGCGAGGCGGCGGACGCCGAGGCGCTGGCCCGCGTCAAGGCGGTGGTGGACGACCATCTGGTCCGCTTCGCCTGGAAGGAGGGGCTGAAGCCGGACTGGACTCCCGCCGGTTGACGCCCCCAGGTCTGACATCGGCCGGTCCGCCATCCGGCGGTCTTCACCGGCCGCAGGATCCGCGGTCGAGGTGAGCCGCCGCGGTCCCGGATCCGCCTGACGGCCGAGCGCCAGTTCCCGCTGCCGCTCGGCCAGGGCCGCTTCCCGGGCACGGGCGCGACGGCGCTGCTCCTCGGTGCGGGCGCGCAGGCACTGTTCCTGCCGCAGGCGCGAGGCCAGACGGCGCAGATCGTCGGCGGCACGGCTCTCCGCCGGCGCCGGCAGGACGGCAAGAGCGTCGCGGAAGTCGCCCAGGGTCGGGAAGCGGCTCCAGCCGCTGCGGAAATTCGACCAGACGGCATCGAAGGCCGCCATCCAGCGGTCCGCCGGCCAATCCGCCATCGCCCGCACGTCCGCCTCCAGCAGCTCGGCGTCCGGCAGTTCCAGCGCGAAGCGGTCGGCCAGCTTTTCCAGGCCGATCAGCACATTCTCGATGCCGATCGGCGGAGTCAGCGCGCCGATGGCCTGCTCCACCCGCTCGGCCAGCGCCCCGATCTCGTCGGGTGACAGATCCTGCGTCTCGAACCGCAGGTCGGCGACCTCAAGACTGGCCAGCGAGGCGAAGGCGCAGGGCAGCGAGGGTTTCACGGTTGCGGACGCCAGCGTCGGGCGCGGATCCGCTGCGGGGAAGGACGGAACGGCGATCATGGCGGGGCTCCCGGCGGTGGTGGGGGACGGCGGACGGAACGGCGGTGGGCGCTTCGGCGGAAGACGGTTTGGCGCAGGACGGTTTGGCGGCGGGATCGCCGGAGGCATCGGCCGGAGCGACCAGCTCGCGGGCGATCCAGCGCCGCCATGCGGCACCCGGATCCGGCGGGCGGTAACCGTTGCGGGTATGGGCCTTGCGGCACCAGGCCACGAACTTGGCGGTCACCCGGCCGGCATCGACCTCCGGCCGCTCCTGTGCCGCCCAGGCGAGATCGGCTGCATCGGGCTGCCAATCGGCGGGCAATGCCCCATCCGGCCGAGTCATCTCCCCGCTTCCGATCTTCCCGCCCGATTGGGAGGAGGAGGATTCAAGATTCTGGGAGTCCAAGGAGAAGCCGGCCGGCGAACCGCCGATGTCAGCCGGCTGACAGGGCATGCCGGCGGTGACGCCCTCCATGCCCATCAGCTGATAGGCGAAACCGCGCAGGCCACGCCGCGGCCTGGCGCAGACCAGCGCGGCCGGCGAACCCTGCAGGCTCTTCAGCACGGCATTGAACCAGGCGCGGCTTTGCCCAAGCTCCTCCGCCAGCTCTCCTTGCGTGGCGGTGCAGACACCGTCGCGGTCGGCATGGGCATAGAGCGCGGACAACACCGCGATGTCGGCGGCCTGTATGCCGGGCACGGCAATCCAGCGCCTGTACATGTCGATGTATGGCTTCATTGAGACACCCGTCTGTCGGTCGATCCGTGGACGGGTGGAGACAAGGGAAGAGCGTCGACGGACTCGGGATGAATCCGCTTGGCATCACGGGCCTGCCCTGCCATCATGGAGTCGCCAAACCGCCAGATGTGGGGTGCCCGGGTTTCCCTCGGTCTCCTCCGTCCGACACGAAGGGCCCGGAGCAATCCGGGCCTTTTGTGTTTGCGGAGGTCGGTCCTCCGTTACGTCATGGTGCTCTCCTTCAAGATGCACAAACCCGTGGCGCCGGCCAGGAACTGGCATGGACGCAGGATGATGGCGTGAGGGCGGTTTTCGCCCGTTTTTTGAAATGTGTACGTCCCGTTGCGCGTCTGTCCACGGTCTTCGGAAAATGGCACATCAGCGACGCTCCCGAGCGCAGTGGCGGGATTCTTCGGCGGGAATCAATCACTTGTGGTGTCATTCCATCGGCTGTCCCGCCGCGGGTGTCGCCGTTGTGCCGAAAGATTCGGGTCTGAACGTCGCCGTTGTGCCGAAAGATTCTTCGGGACCGGAGCTTTGTGCCCTCCGGATCCTGGTCGCGAACGTCGTCGTTCTGCCGAATAATGGAGCCCACCCCACCCCCGGCCGGCCAGAATCGGCGGAGAATCGGACGGGAATCGGCCCTTCGGCGGATCGTCCCAACGTCGTCGTTCTGCCAGTCGGAAGCCATCCAGGGGGCATTTCGGCCGGAATCGGGTTGGGGCCGCAGAGATATAAATCAGTAGAAACAATGACTTAATCTGGAGGTCGCCCGTTCCGCCACTCCCCGGCACGGCAGAACGCAGACGTTGACGCTGCCGCCGGCCGGGTGGTGGGCGGCAGTCGCACACCCCACCGCCGCCCACCGCCCCGCATCGGTCCCGATCCGGAAAACTGGCAGAACGGCGACGTTCGATGGAGCAAATCGCGTCGTTCACGGGAATCTTTCGGCAGAACGGCGACGTTTGGACCGGAGCTGTGGAACAGGGGGACGGGCTTGTGGATTATGGCTTCAACCCACTTGAAGCCGCACAGCACCCGCGGAGAGATCGCATGCCCCAGACCACCAACGCCGAGCTGCTCGACCGGCCGCTGCAATTGGCTCTGCGGCTCGATTCTCCGCTGACCGGCGATGTCCAGAACGACCGCCACATGATGGTCTACAGCCTGTTCGGCCTGTCGAAGGACAAGGCGGAATCGCTGCCGACCTATGATGACGGCAAGGTGCGGATCGAGGTGCGGGCGCCGAAGAATGTCGGCGTCGCGACGATCTGGGACAAGGCCGTGCTGCTCTACGCCATCTCGCTTCTGCGCGAGAAGATGGAACAGGGCAAGATGCCGGCCAAGCTGGGCGAACTGCACTTCACCACCAGCGACCTCCAGCGCATCGTCGGCAAGACCGCCGGCGGCAGCGCCTACGACAAGATCGAGGGTGCGCTGGAGCGGCTGCAGGGCACGCAGATCAAGACCAACCTGGAAACCGGCGGCGAAGGCGAAAGCGGCGCCTTCTCGTGGATTTCCGACTACAAGCTGCTGTACCAGCGCAAGAAGGACGGGGAACGCGCGGTGCGCGGGCTGAAGCTGACCCTGTCGGGCTGGGTCACCCGCGCGGCGCTCGGCCACAATCTGCTGAGCTACCATGACCAGTATTTTGCCCTGAAGCCGGTGGAGAAGCGCCTTTACGAGATCGCGCGCGCGCATCTTGCCCGCGGCCACGCTTTCTGGATGGCGTTGGAGCCGCTGCGCAAGCGCGTCGGTTCCGACAACGACCTGCGCAAGTTCAAGAACGCGCTGGGGCCGGTGCTGGCCGCCGACCGCATCCCCGGCTATGGCGTGCGCATCGTCGAGACGGCGGAATACAAGGAGACGATGAAGTCGCGCGGCGCCGTTCTGGGCCGCGTCTTGAACGCCGACCTGCCGGTTCTGTTCTGGAAGAAGGACCAGGGCCAGCCGGAAAACTGGATCGACGTTCCCAAGGTGGAATACGACGAGACGGTGTGAATCGCCGACTCCCCATCCGGTAGACACCCGTTGCCGGAGTGGCGACGACTTGATAGGGTCGCCGCAACCGGTGCCGGGGCAGGAGGACGGGGCGTGACAGGGGAACAGTTGAAGGCGTTGCGGGAACGGCGCGGCCTGACCCAGACGCAGATGGCGGCGTTCGTCAATGAACTGACCGGCCGCAAATACGACAAGCAGCGGTTGAGCAAGTGGGAAACCGGCAAGGAGGCCCTGCCCCGCGACGTGCTCGGCCGCCTTCTGCTGCTGGATCTGGAACGGCCGGAAAGCCCCCTGCCCCGCCCCGGCACCACCGTCGCCGTCGGCCTGCAGAAGGGCGGCACCGCCAAGACCGCGACCTCCATCAACCTCGCCTTCATCCTGGCGAGGGCCGGCAACCGCGTTCTGCTGGTCGATGCCGATCCGCAGGGCAACGCCACCGTGCATGTCGGCGTGCCGCAGGCCGACGTGGTGGCGCTGACCGAGGCGGGAAAGGTTCTCTACCACGCGCTGATGGGCAAGACGCCGCTGGACGCGGTGATCCGCCCGACCGGCGTCGAAGGGCTCGACGTCGTGCCGTCCAGCATCGCGCTGGCGAGTGCCGACACCGAACTGCCGGGCAACCTGACCAACGCACAGACCGCGCTGGCCGAGATGCTCGACGGCGTGCGGGAACGCTATGACGTGATCGTCATCGACTGTGCCCCCAACCTGGGCGCGGTGACGATCAACGCGCTCACCGCCGCCGATTACGTCCTGGTCCCCTGCCAGGCGGAACCGCACGCCATCCTCGGCGTCAGCGCCTTCCTCGACACCGTCGCCAAGATCCAGCGGCGGCTGAACCCGCGGCTGGAGGTGCTGGGCATCCTGCCGACCATGGTCAACCCGCGCCAGACCCAGGACCGGTCGTCGCTGGACGACATCGAGCGGCTGTGGGGGAACGACCGCCGCGTGTTCCCGCCGGTGCCGCGCGCGACCATCTACGCCCAGGCGGCCGGCGCCAACGTCATCACGCTGGATGCCGACATCGGCGCCCCCGGCGTGGAGAGCTATGCCGCCATCGCCGCCGCGCTGCTGACCGCCATGGGCCGCCTGCAGGAGACCGTCGATGCCGCCTAAGAAGCTGACCCGCCAGACCGCCGCCACCGTGCTCCAGGCCAAGGAGGCCGGCTTCGCCGCCGAGACCGACCGCATGTTCGGGCTGAGCGGCGTGCTGCCCCGGCTGGTCGAAGTCGATCTGGACGCCGTCGAGACCAACCCCGGCCAGCCGCGCACGGTGTTCGACGACGAGTCCCTGCGGTCGCTGGCGGACTCGATCGCCCGCCATGGGTTGCAGCAACCCGTGCTGGTGCAGGAAGGGGCGGAAAAGGGCCGTTACCGTCTGGTGGCCGGCGAGCGGCGGCTGCGCGCCCACCGGCTGCTCGGCCGCGGCACCATCGCCGCGATCATCACCAAGGGCCGTCCGGAAGAGATCGCGCTGA
This sequence comes from Alphaproteobacteria bacterium, assembly GCA_046570145.1. Lineage (GTDB taxonomy): Bacteria > Pseudomonadota > Alphaproteobacteria > Azospirillales > Azospirillaceae > Azospirillum. The sequence goes on along the minus strand of JBKHVJ010000152.1, from coordinate 47,097 downwards.
TCGAGAATGTCCAGCGCGTGGATCTGGACGCCATCGACCTCGCCCGCGGCCTGTCGCAGCTGATCGAGGCGCATGGCTACACCCAGGCGGAGGTGGCGGCGGCCGTCGGCTGTTCGGAGGCCGAGGTGTCCAAGCGGCTGAAGGTGCTGCGCCTGCCCGAGGATATCCTGGCCGACTATCGTGCCAACCCGGATGCGGTGTCCCGCTCCGCCCTGGTCGAACTGGCCTTCGTCGAGGACGAAGCGGAGCTGCGCCGGCTTTGGCAAACGGCCCGCACCGGCGGGTTGACCGTGGGCGCTGTGCGGGCGGCCCGTCCGGCGGCATCCTCCACGGCCGAACCGATGCGGGTGCTGGGCAAGGCGATCAACCGCATGGACAAGGAACTGGCCGCCATCGACACGGTCGCCCAATCCCTGCAGCGCGAACATCGTGAAAGGCTGCAGGCCCTGCGCGACCGTATCGATGCCCTGCTGAACGGCTGAGGCTTTCGCACTCGAAAGCGCGCTTTAGCTGTATCTCTGGCAATGCACGACCTTCGGTTGCTTTCGAGTGCGAAAGCCTCTGGCGGTCGTCCAGGGTGACCGCCTGACCTGCCCCATGGTAAGGATTACCGGCAAGTTTACGACGCGACGGATCAGCGATGCCGGCTGTGCAGAGACGACAATTCCTTGGCGGGTTCGGGGGCCTTCTCGGAGCCGCCGCTCTGTCCGGCGCCCTGCCCTGGCCGGGGCTGGCCGCCGCCGCCGGCACCCTGCGCATCGGGCTGAAGTCACTGCCGGCGGCGCTCAACCCGCTGACTGTCAGCGATCTGGTCGCACGGCAGATCCTGGGCTCGATGTATGAAAGCCTGACCAGCGTCGATACGCAGGGCCGCATCCTTCCGGGGCTCGCCACCGGCTGGGAAGCCTCGGAGGACGCCAGACGCTGGCGGCTGACGATCCGCGACGGCGTGACCTTCCACACCGGCCGCCCCTTCACCGCCGCCGCCGTCAAACGCAGTTTCGAAGCGGCTCTGGCGGGTGACGGCGCCAACTTCGCAGTGCTGGCCCTGTCCAAGGTCCGTGGCTTCCGGGAGCTGCGGGCAAAGACGACCAGCGAGCTGTCGGGCGTCACCGTGATCGACGACCGGACGCTGGACGTCGTCTGCGACGAGCCCAACGCCGTCTTCCCCTTCGCCCGCATCCACATCGTCGATGTCGATGCGGTCGAGCGGGCCGGTCCCGACTGGTTCCGCACCATGTCGGCGGGCACCGGCCCCTACCGGCTGACCCGCTCCACCGAAGGCATCCGCATCGATGTGGAGGCCGATCCAGGCTGGCGCGGCGGTGCCGTCCCGTTCGAGCGGGTGTCCTTCCTTGCCACCGGCATCGGCAATGACGGCATCACGCTGTTCAACGACAGCCAGGTCGATTTCACCTTCGTCGACACCGATGCGCTGCGCGGGGTGATGGACGATCCCGGTTTCAAGCGGTCGCTGACCAACGTGCAGCGGATGCAGATGCGGGTGGTGGCGCTCGACCCACGCCGGGTGAAGGCCTTCGCCGATCTGCGGGTGCGCCGGGCCATGTCGCTGCTGATCGACCGCAACGCGATGGCGGAGCGCTTTTTCCGTGGCGTGGCCGCCGTCCACAAGGGCGTCGTCCCGCCGGCCCTGCTGTCGAACGAAAGGCTGGAGCCGTTGGCCTATGATCCGACGCTGGCGGCGCGCCTGTTGGAAGAGGCCGGCTATCCGGCGGGGCGTGGCATCGATCCCTTCACCGTCGCCGTCATTCCGGAATACCGGCGCGAGTTCGTCTACTACGTGTCGCAATGGAACAATGCCGGCATTCCGGCGAAGCTGGTCATCGTCCCGCGGCAGGAATTCATCGCCCGCTCCCGCAGGCGCGACTACGATTCCTTCCTGTTCGGCTGGACCGCCACCTACCCCGACCCGATGAATTTCCTGGATGAGCTGTTCAACAGCCGCAGCCGCTTCAATCCCGTCGGCTGGTCCAACGCGGAGTTCGACGGGCTGATCGAGCGCGCGATGGCCATTGCGGACCCTGACCGCCGCGCCGAGGTCTACAAGGATGCCGAGTCCCTGGTGATGAAGGACATGCCGGTGATCCCGCTGGTCGTGCCGGATTACGTGGCGTTGCGCGGCAACGTGCTGAGCGAGAATTTCATCACGCCGTTCGGAGGCCTCAACTTCGGCTGAACGGCCGAAGGGCAGGGTGATGCGGGTAAGAAAAAGCCCCTGTCCGGCAAGCGGACAGGGGCTTTTCGCTGAAGCCGCCCGGTGGTGTCAGGCGTCCTGCGACCGCGCTTCACGCAGGCAGTCGGCAGTCTTCGCCTCACGCAGGCAATCGGCGGCCTTCGCTTCACGCAGGCAATCGGCACTCTTCGCTTCGCGGAGGCAGTCGGCCCTCTTCGCCTCGCGGAGGCAATCGGCACTCTTCGCCTCGCGGAGGCAATCGGCGGCCTTCGCTTCACGCAGGCAATCGGCACTCTTCGCTTCGCGGAGGCAGTCGGCCCTCTTCGCCTCGCGGAGGCAATCGGCGGCCTTCGCCTCACGCAGGCAGTCGGCGGTGGCGAACAGGCCGGCGCTGCCGGTGCGGGCGGCGGCCATGCGGTCGGCGGGGACGGCAACGCCGTTGTGGTGGAGGTACTCGCCGTACACCGCCTCGCAGAAGCGGAAGTAGGCGCGGGTGTCGGCGACGATGAACTCGTGCCACAGGTCGTCGCAGGCGGCCGACTGCGGAACGATGTCGCGGTCCGGATGCTCGGCGCAGGCCAGCAGGAAGGCCTTCAACTGGTGCAGCGCGATCTCGGAGGTGGCGCGGGTCATGCCCGCGGCGACTGCCCGGTCAACCACATAGCCGAAGTCGAAACCGGCGATGATGTCCCGGGCACGCGTGATGTCGGTCGTGGTGGTGCCGCGCATGGAATCCTCCCAAATTGCTTGTTTCCAGCCCGTGAAACAGGTTGCAGGACTGGGTCCGGGCAGACCCCGATTTTGTGCCACAGCACAGCCGGATATGTGAGATAATTTTAGTCCTAAGCATCCGGCGCACGGACGATAACATCGGCCGGCCCCGCCTTATGCAGGGTGTACGACTTATGCGGGGCGGGAGGTGTCGGCGGCGACGGACAGCGCCGGGCGCGAGGCGGTCATCGCCTCCACCAGGGTCGACAGGCGGTCGGGCATGATCGGCTTGGCGGCCACGATCACGCCCATCTCCGCCGCCCGGCCGGTCACCGCCCCGTCGAGCCGGCCGGAGATCAGCACCGCCGGAATGCGCAGGCCCAGCCGCGTCCACACCTCGGCGATGAAATCCAGGCCGTTCTCGGTGGCGGACAGGTGATAGTCGGCGATCACCGCATCGGGGCGGACGGTTCTGTCCTCCACCGCCCGCAGCCCCTCGGCGACGGTGGAGGCGCCGACGACGCGATGCCCGGCGCTGGTCAGGAACATTGAGATGGCGGACAGCACGAAGCTGTCGTCGTCGATCACCAGGATCGCGATCTCCCCCTCCTTGGGGGCGTCCGCCAGCGTCGCCATCGGTGCGGCGGAAGCGGGGACAGGGGCAGGGGCAGGGGAGGCGGGCTCCGGCTCCGCAACGGCTTCCACCGGGGCCAGCGGGATGGTGACGGAGAAGACCGATCCCTTGCCGAAGGTCGAGCGCACCTTCACCGGGTGGTCCAGCACCGTCGCCAGCCGCTTGACGATCGACAGCCCCAGGCCGATGCCGTTGTCGCGGTTGCGCTCCGGGTTGCCGATCTGGTGGAACTCCTCGAAGATGGCGTCCAGCCGGTCCTCGGGGATGCCGATGCCGGTGTCCCGCACCTCGACGATCAGGGTGCCGCCGGACTCCAGGCAGGCGACCTGCACCTGCCCGCTGGCCGTGTAGCGGATCGCGTTGTCGATCAGGTTGCCCAGCAGGCGCAGCAGCAGGACGCGGTCGGTCACCACCGGCGCGCGGTATTGCGGCACGGCGAAGGCCAGCCCCTTGGCACGCGCCACCGGGCCGTATTGCGATTCCAGCGCGTCGAACAGGTCGGCGACCTCATGCACGGCCTTGTTCGCCGTGACGCCGCCGGCATCCAGCCGCGACACCTCCAGCAGCTCGTCCAGCAGCTGCTTCAGGGTCATCACGACCTGTTCGATCTTGCGTGCCGATTCCGCCACCTTCGGGTTGGGCGCGGTGGCGCGCAGCATCGCGGTCAGCATCAGCAACGATTGGGCGGGCTGGCGCAGGTCGTGGCTGGCGGCGGCCATGAACTTGGCCTTCGACGCCACCGCCTGCTCCGCCCGCTCCTTGGCGAGGCGCAGGTCGATGGCGTTCTGCCGGAAGGTGGCGAGCGCCTTGGCCATGCGGCCGATCTCGTCGTCGCGATGGCGCACCGGCACGTCCACCGTCACGTCGCCCGCCGCCAGATCCGCCATGGCGCGGGTCATGCCGGCGATGGGCAGGGTCATGCCGCGGGTCGCCCACACCACCCCCAGGATCACCAGGAGAAGCGTGACGGCGCCGGTTCCGCCCAGCACCAGCACATGGTGGCGGATGGCCGCGTCGGTCGGGCCGGTGTCCAGCCGGACCAGCAGCGTGCCGATGTTGCGGACGGCGCCGGTCCGGTCCTGATGGGTCAGCGGCACGGCGGCGGCGGTGGCGGCGGCATCGCTGACGATGGCCGCGCCCGGCTTGCGGAAGGTGGCGAAGCGCTCGCCGTGGGTGCCCAGGATCACCGCCTCGGCGAAGCTGTCGATCGAGCGCAGCGGCATCAGCGCGGTCACCGCTTCCTCCGGATCGAGGTCCCACAGCGCGTTCGCCACGTCGTCCAGCACGATCCTGGTCGCCATCTCGGCCCGGATGGCCAGTTCGGCCCGCGTGTTGCGCACGTCGGCCTGGATCAGCACCACCATGGGCACGGCGATCAGCACCGACACCAGCAGCACCGCCGATGCCGTCGTCCGGGCGACCAGGCTCCGTGAGAAAACCTTGAACAGCATGCCGAAGCCTACGAAGACACGACGACCACGAACAATTCGCAGCCGTCATCCTAGCCGAATCGACGGCGGAACACGACAGCCGCGTGGTGCCGATCCCGCCGCCGGCATCATTTCCGCAGCAAAAGGGGGCGGTTCGACCGCTTTCGCGGCGGGACTATATAAAAAGCCCATATGACTGTTTCGAATCGCTTCTTTTTCTTGTTGGATTGCCTGTGTAAAAGTTCGCCCCGGATTTCGGACCCCGGAGTTGGGGCGGGATCGGGATTGCCGCTGGGGGGCGGAGCATGGGAACCGGCATCATCATCGCCCTTGCGCACGGCGTCGGGCTGCTGGCGCTGGTTCTGCTCGCCTACCGCTATGTGCTGCGCCGGTTCGGGGCGCGGCGCCTGCCCTTCGCCCTGCTGTCCGGCCTGCTGTTCGGCGCCGCCGCCGCCGTCTCGATGCTGGATGCCTACCCGGTCGAGGGCGGGGTGCTGGTCGACCTGCGCAACGTGATGATCGGTCTGGCCGGGCTGTTCGGCGGCTGGCCGGCCGCCCTGCTGTCCGCTGCCGCTGCCGGCGGGGTGCGGCTGTGGCTGGGCGGCATGGGCTCGCTGACCGGTCTGGCCGGCATCCTGCTGACGGCGCTGGTGGCGCCGCTGCTGGCCCGGTTCATGGAGCGGTGGGCCGCCGGCGACCGCGGGCCGGGGCAAGGGAAAGGGGTGGGGAAGGGCGCTTTCGGCTTCGGCCTGCTGGCCCTGTTCGGGCTGGGCATCACCCCGCTGACCCTCCTGGCCTTCCTTCTGCTGCCCGACCTGCGGCTCGCCCTGCGGGTGCTGGAGGAGGCGGCGCTGCCGCTGACCGCCTTCACCGCGCTCGGCATCGGCCTGCTCGGCACCATGCTGGCGCGCGAGCACCGGCGCGTCGACGACGAGAACGCCCTGGCGGAGAACGCCGCCCTCTTCCGCGCCGTGTTCGACAGTTCCGCCGACAGCCTGGCGGTCGTCCGCGTCGGCGAAAAGGGCGGCTTCACCCTGCACAGCGCCAACGCCGCCGCCCTGCGGGCGATGGGCGACCGCGCCGCCGACGCGGCCGGCAAACCGCTGGACAGCCTGCTGCCGCCCGATCTGGCCGCCAAGGCGATGGCCGACCTGCAATCCTGCATCGACGCCGGCGCCCCCACCCGCTTCGAGGAGCAGCACACCCACCAGGGCGTCACCCGCTGGTGGGAGGTGTCGCAGGTGCCGATCCGCGACGAGAGCGGCGCCATCGTCATGCTGTCGGTCGGCGCCCGCGACATCACCCGCCGCCACGAGGCCGAACGCGCGATCCGCGCCAGCGAGGCGCGTTACCGCCTGCTGGCGCGCAACGTCACCGACATCATCGGCCGCATCGGGCTGGACGGCGTGCGGCATTTCTGTTCGGAGGCGACGCGCGACAGCCTGGGCTGCGCGCCCTCCGAGCTGATCGGCCGCCCGCTGGTGGAGCGGGTTCACCCCGACGACCGCGACGCCCTGTCCGCCGGGCTGGCGCGGCTGACGCCCGACCGCCCGACCCTGAAGACCACCTATCGCCTGCGCCATGCCGACGGCCGCTGGGTGTGGATCGAGGCGGCGGTGCGGCTGGTCACCGACGACTGGGGCGCTCCGCAGGATTACGTCAGCGTCGAGCGCGACGTCACCGCCCGCAAGATCATGGAGGCGGAGCTTCAGGACGCCCGTCAGGCCGCGGAATCGGCCAGCCGCAGCAAGACCGAGTTCCTGGCGAGCCTGAGCCACGAGTTGCGCACCCCGATGAACGCCGTCATCGGCTTCGCCGACCTGATCGCGCGGGAGTCGGAGGGGCCGGTCGGCAACGCCCATTACCGCGACTTCGCCGTCAACATCCGCGACAGCGGCCAGCACCTGCTGGAGCTGATCAACGAGATCCTCGACCATGTGCGGGCGGAGGCCGGGCAGCTGGTGCTGGAGGACGAGCCGGTCGATCTCGACGCCGCCGCCACCTTCGCCATCCGCCTGCTGACCCCGCGCGCCGCCCGCGCCGGCATCGTCCTCTCGGCGACGGTGGACCCCGCCGCCCGCTTCCTGCGCGGCGACGAGCGGCGCCTCCGCCAGATCCTGCTGAACCTGCTGTCCAACGCCGTCAAATACACGCCCTCCGGCGGCGCCGTCTCGCTGGCCGCCGGCCCCGCTCCGGACGGCGGCCTGCTGCTGGAGGTGCGCGACACCGGCATCGGCATCCCCGAACAGGATCTGGGCCGCATCCTGCAGGCCTACACCCGCGTCGAGAGCCCGGCCAACCGCCAGACCGAGGGCGCCGGGCTGGGCCTGCCGCTGACCCGCCGGCTGGTGGAGCTGCATGGCGGCACCATGACCCTGTCGAGCCGGGTGGGGGAGGGCACCACCGTCACCCTCCATTTCCCACCCGACCGTCTGGCCGACGAGAGCGGCGGCACCGTCCGCCCGCCGTCGGACCGGCCCGGCCTGTCGATCCTGATGGTGGAGGACGACCACAACATCCTGGAGAACGGCTGCGCCCTGCTGCGCAGCTGGGGCCACCGGGTGATCGGCGCGTCCGGCGCCGGCGAGGCCCTGCCGGTGCTGCGCGGGGACGAGCCGCTGGACCTGCTGTTCAGCGACATCGTGATGCCGCCGGGCATGAACGGGGCGGAGCTGGCGCGCGAGGCGCGTCGCCTGCGCCCCGACCTGCCGGTTCTGCTGGCCTCGGGCTTCGCCGCCCATGCGGTGGTGGCCGACGACGTGGCGCTGGGCGGCTACGACCTGATCGCCAAGCCCTACGACCCGCTGGAGCTGCGCGACCGTCTGGCCCGCCTGCACCCGCTGGCCCCGTCTCCACCCCTGGCCCCACCGGAGCCGTTCCCCGAGCCGCCCGCCCCGCCGGTCCAGCCGGCCGCGGAAGCCCCGCCGCCGCCCATCGCCAAGGCCGTATCCGAGGCCATGCCCGAGCCCGCCGCCGAGCCTTCGATCCCGCTGGCCGCCCCGCCGCCCGCCGCAACGCCCGGCCCCGCGGCATCGGCGCCAGGCTCCCTGCGCATCCTGGTGGCGGAGGATGTGGAGATGAACCGCCTGCTGGCCGTTACCCTGCTGAAGCAGGCCGGCCACAGCGTCGCGGCGGTGGAGGACGGGGCGCAGGCGGTTGCGGCGGCAGCGGCGGTGGATGGGCGCGAGCCGTTCGACGCGATCCTGATGGACGTGAACATGCCGGTGATGGACGGCCTGGAGGCGACGCGCGCCATCCGCGCCATGCCCGGCCCGGCCGGCCGCGTCGCCATCGTTGCGCTGACTGCCAACACCTTCCCCGACGACATCGCCCGCTGCTACGAGGCCGGCATGGACTGCCATGTGCCCAAGCCCATCGATCGCGTGCTGCTGCTGACCGAGATCGCCCGCTGCGTCGCCTCGCGCCGGGCGGTGGAGGCGATGGGGGAGGAGTAGGTAGCCATCCCTACAGACGATTCCGAGCCCGAATGGCGGTCCGAACGTCTTGGGCGTTGGCGATACTTGATTGGAGGTATTGCCGGAGTTCCTGAAAGACCGGCTTGACGCCACCCGGATCCTCGAGCGTCAACAGAACCGCGAAGGGCACGCCATCGGCTGGGAATTCCGCTTCGGCCCGCACGAGGCTTGTGACTTCAAGGCACCATTCGGATGAGCTGCCATGCTCATCGAAAGTTGAGGCATATTGTTTGGAAGGCCACCATTTCAGACCGTGGTCGATAAGCGCCTTTTCCGGAATTGCACGCTTTGCTGAACCAGGCAGGTAGCATGCGTCGATCTGATTCAGATATCGGGCTTTGCCAACCTTATCTGGGTCGGGCTGCCGCTGCTTTAGCGCGGCTTCCAGATTCACCCGCACGAACTCGGCGCCGAAAGCAGGATCCAAGGGGGGCGAATAGACCAGCGTGATCCTCGCGCGCCCCGAGCATGCGCCGTTTGGTGCGGTCAGGCTCTGAGGCCAAATAAAAGGAAAGTGCAAAATCACGGGTTTGCGCTCGCCAATGCTGAGCCGGCTCTGGAATAGCAACGTGATTTGATGCTCACCAGTTTCCAGCATATCGACGACCGCCGTCGGTTTGCCGAACCCTGCGAATTGGCGGGCGATGTCTTTCAAGCCCCGCCGGGTCAATGGCTCGGGCATAGTTGCGTGATGAAGAAGCATTGCACGTAAAGCTTCAGTGGTAAGGCCACCTCGGGTCGCGACATCAAGGCCAGCAAGGATACGCGCCACGAGGGGAGCCGAGAAGCTTGTGCCAGCGACATCCTCCCGCAACCCATGCGGCGAGATCGAGGACAGCCCCGAGGGGGTGCCGGGTTTCGCCGAGCCGATTCCGCCATATGTTGCGACATCTGGCTTAACGCCTAGACTAGAACCGCGCGTCGTATAGGTCGTGGGGGCATCGGCAACTTCGGGGGTGCCAGGAGGATTGAGAGCACCTACGGCGATCGATCGCACACTTTCTGATGGCTTGAAGATCGTATCAGGTGATGTGCGCGACGCGAAATAGCGTACGACATCGGTCGGTCGCTTCGGCCAAGGCGCGCGACGATCTTGGGGCGGTAGATTGCCTGCCGAGTTGACGAAGATGACGCCGTAGGCATCTGCGATCTGGTCGAGGCGTGAGGCATAAATACTATAGCGATGTCGTTCAACATCTGAAACCGCGTTGATCGAGAGGTTGAAGATGCGCACATCATATTCTTGAGTGGCTTCAGCGACGGCCTGCTCGATTTCTTCTAGAAAATCCGTAAATCCCATAGGATACTTCGCATTGAAGCTCCCGCTCGGAAAGAGTGGGATATCGAAGATCCGGCATCCATTGCTTTCAGGCGCAATCGTTGGTGAGTTGATCAATTGCCCCATGGAGATGAGGCCTGCGACCCCAGTTCCATGAATGGCATCAAATTCGCCTTTACTCAGGAAATCAAACCGCCCAACAACCCAGTCTTTAAGAGAATCGCCGACTCCGGAGTCGATAACGCCGACGATCGGATAGGTAGCATTGCTGACGGGCGTCGGGAGAAACAGTGGCGTTGCGGTAGGATCCGATGTACGGGACTCGGCGTCGGCTAATTGAAGAAGGACAGGTGGCAGGATGGCTCGCACCAGCGGATGTTCCTGCAGTTTGTTCAGCACAGCCTCATGTCGATCCGCATTTAAATCGATGGAGGCGGGTTCGGGCCTTATCGTCAGGTCGCTAGTTGTGAGGCCGGTGCGGTTATTGATGAGGGCGGGCTGGGTTCCGCGCGTAAGTTGGAGTTCGAGTATTGGCGTCCGGCCGATGGGAGAATTTAGGAAGCTTCGAGCTCCTGCGCCTAATTGTAACAGTAATTGCCCAAGTGTGCGGCGCAACGTGTTGTGTCCTACCCGATCAGAGGCAATGACATTGTCACGGGGCGTTTCGAACAGTTCGATCTGATAGCCAGAAACGGCACGGGGATCTTGGAAGGAGGCAAGGGCTGTGGCAACCGAGAAGGTCCGCTTGGCACCGGGTGGCGCAATCTCGATCGAATAGATAGCGCCAACTTCGGCCCTTGCCAACGTCGGTGCCTTGTAAGGCTCCCCGTCTATTTGTCGGCGTTTGACCTCGACCTTGAGTTCGGCTTTGTTGATACGATCGCGTAGTGCGTTCATAAATATTAGCGGCGCCCTAAAATAGAGCGTGCCGACTGCCTCCGCCCCGACGCAGGGGAATTGATCGCGCTTGAAGATCCAACTCGGCCTGTAGGATTTGGCCAGTGCTTGATCACGCATTTGGACTTTGAGATAGGCAGCCGGCCCAAATGGGCTGGTGCGGATGGTTTCGGTAATGGCGTCGACTGCGGCTAATAGAGCTGCCTTGTGAGCGGCAAAATCATCATCGGCGTTGTCGAAAAAGTCCTTGTTACGCGGTGGTTGACCGGGCTCTGGAGCTTGATGAAAGTCCGTATCGTTGAGAATAATTTGGACAGGATTAGGCATGGTTGGCATCCGTCATGCTTAAGTGGCGTTTGGATTTTTTGAGATCGCTTACTCGTGATTGGGCAAAGCCAGTGGCATCGCCGATTTCTGCTTGCTTGAGGCCGAAATCTGAATCGTTTGCAATCAAGCTGATATATGCTTCGGGATCCTTGGCGAGGATGCGTGCTGGCAAATGATCAAGATGCGGTGCCCGAGCCAATACCTCGCTAAGCGCGCGGAACAGGGCTGGCCCATCATGGCTATCATTTTTGAGAGCGAGCGCTCTTTTGACGGCCGAGCAGGTTCGCTCAAGGTCGGCGCCGGAGCGGCCTGCCAAGCAATGGGAGAATATACGCCAAGTAGTCGGTCCGGCATCAATGGGCTTCAGGAACCGAGCGATCAACTGTTCACGCGCCTGCATCTCGGGTTCACCCATATGGACATGGGTTTCGAAGCGGCGCCAGACTGCGGGGTCGAGCAGCCGATCGTGGTTTGTGATGGCGATGGTGATGCCGAACTCCCGACGCCGGTCGAGATTCTGAAGAAGCGTATTCACGACGCGCTTAATCTCGCCAATCTCCTGCGGATCGTCGCGCAGCTTGGCCAGCGCATCGAATTCGTCCAGCAGTAATACGCAGGCATATCGGTTTGCGAAATCGAATAGGTTGGCGATGTTGCGCGCAGTGGTCCCGAGGAACGAAGAGATCAGTCCATCGATCTTGGCTGTGATCAGCGGTAGGCCCAAGCGCTCGCCGATATAGCGGGCCGTGATCGTCTTGCCGGAACCGGGCGGTCCGTAAATCAACAATGTGCGCGTCGGTTCGACGCCAACGGATTGGAGCGCGTCTACACTCGCCCATTCCTGCAGTAGGCCGTCAATGGTTTCTTGAACGGCCGAGCTGAAGACTGGAGCCAATTGGGTGGTATTCGGGAAATCAATCGAGCAGAGCCGCGCCCCCGTTTCCCGGTCAATTGGCGGGTTGATTTGGGCAGTAAGGCGTTCACCACTTACCATACCCCGCGAGACTTCAACGCGGCTGGGCGCGAGCTCTCGAGTTTCTTCGACTGCCCCCAGCAGTCGCTCAAGGGTGGCTGCTTCTTTGGCGGCTCCGGCTTTGGTCAGGCGTTCGCGCAGGCGCTCGATCTGCTTCATCGCCGCCGTTTTGTCACCCGTCAGCGCCGCGCGCGCGATGCTTTGCACCACCGCAAAATGTTCCATAGGGCGCCTCCCTTGATGAATACGGTCCCAGACCGCTTTCTATCGCGGCCCACTCGCTTCCGCAAGGGGATATGGTGATTGATATCGAGAAAATAAGGATGGCTATCTAGCTTTGCGGGTCAGAGATCGATTTTCCGCCTGTTTGTATCGTCCGCGGGCTTCATTAAATCCTAATTTTAGAGAAAGAGGCGCAACGGCCGGCTGTAGCCTCGCTTCGGAGAGTGCAAAATGGGCTGATACCGGCTATGGATGCCCGAAACTGGCGTATGTCAGTGGTGGATAAAGGACTGCTCCGGGTCAAAATCGACCGCTCCCACCACCCCCCATTTTCACAAAACTCCCCCAATCGCGGACCAAATTCCTATACTCTCTCCGCCCAGGTCCAACCCCTTCGCGGAGCCGCGCCATGCCCCTCGACAGCCGTACCTTCCAGAACGACCGTTTCCCCGCCTGGGCCGAAGAGCCGCCGGTGCCGTCCGAAGGCTCGCTGGTCCCCGGTTCGCAGTTCCATGACGAGCAGTGGATCATGGCCGCCGGCATGCTGGCGCGCGGCAACAGCTTCCTTCAGGTCTCCCGCGGCATGGGGTGCAGCCGCACCACGCTCTGGCGGGCCTATTACGGCTCCAAGGATTTTCGTCACAGGGTGTGGTGGGAGCGGCAGGCGCTGAACCGCGAGGCCGAGCTGCGCCTGTCCTCGCTGCGCATCCTGGTGGCCGAGCAGATCGAGCGGCTGGTCACCTCCGGCGATGGCACCACCGTCCGCTGGATGGCCGAACGGCTCGGCCTGTTCGACGGCCTCGACCGCCCGGCGTCCACCGCCGGACAGGACTCTCCGCCCGCTCCCCGGCCGGCCCCCAGGCCCGCCCCCAAGCCCGAGGACCCGCCCGCCGTCACCATCCCCGAACTGGACGACGACATCCCCGGCGACCTGCGCGAGCGGCGGGAGCCCGATCCGGCCATGGTCGCCGCCATCCTGGCCCGGCCGGAGGGCGAAGGTCCGAAGGGCGTCTTCCCCTGGACCGTCAACGAGTACGAGGAATTCCCCAACCTCAACCCCGGCCCGGTCAGCCGCCGCGCCGCCGGTCCCTTCTCCCATCCGCGCTGACGGCTCCGCCGGCCGGTGCGACATCCGCCCAACCCTGTTCCACGCCGTTCCACCCCCCGGATGAGGTTGCCGATAAGCCCACCCTGACCGGCCCCGCCGGACTGTCCGACCGGGATGCTTGATCGCGCCGCCGATCTGTCCGACCCTGCGTGTCCGTTCGAACACCCGAGGATCACGCGATGACCGCCGGCCCTGCCTTCACCCCAGGCTTCACCTGTGTGCTCGACGCCCGTGCCAAGCTGGGGGAGGGGCCGGTCTGGTCGGTGGACGATCAGGCGCTCTATTGGGTCGACATCAAGGGCCGGGCGCTGAACCGCTTCGATCCGGCCACCGGGACCAATCTTGCGATGGCCCTGCCGGAGGAGATCGGCTGCGTCGCCCCGCGCAAGGGCGGCGGCTTCATCGCCGGCCTGCGCTCCGGCCTGTGGCAGCTGGACGGGGAGGGGAGACCGGTCGCCTGTCTCGCCGCCAATCCGGAGGACCAGGGCGCCAGCCGCTTCAACGACGGCAAGACCGATCCCGCCGGCCGCTATCTGGCCGGCACGCTGGACGAGCCCAAGGCCGGCGGCAACGCGCATCTCTACCGCTACGACCGGCGCGGGCTGGCGGTGCTGGCCGGCGGGCTGCTGACCTCCAACGGTCTGGCCTTCAGCCCGGACGGGCGGACCCTGTACCATTCCGACACCCCGACCTTCACCGTCTACCGCTACCGCTACGATCCCGCCACCGGCGCCGTCTCCGACCGCGAGGTCTTCGTCCGGCTGGAGCCGAAGGACGGCGACCGCGGCCGGCCGGACGGTGCGGCGGTGGATGCCGATGGCTGCTATTGGTCGGCGCTGTACGAGGGCGGGCGGGTCGCGCGCTTCTCCCCCGCCGGCGAATTGCTGTCGGAGCATCCGGTGCCGGCGCGCTGCCCGACCATGGTGGCCTTCGGCGGCCCCGACCTGCGCACCCTCTACGTCACCAGCGCCAGCGCCGGCCGCCCCGCCGACGAGCTGGAGCGCCTGCCGCAGTCCGGCGGCCTGTTCGCCATGACGGTCGATGTGCCGGGCCTGCCGGTCCCGCCCTTCGACCCGGCGGCCTGAGCCAAGGGAGGGGGCATGTTCCGGAAGTTCGTCTATCTGCTGGCCCTGGCGCGCGAGAAGCATTTCGGCCGCGCGGCGGAAAGCTGCCACGTCTCGCAGCCGACCCTCTCCAACGCCATCCGCCAGCTGGAGGAGGAGCTTCAGGTCCCCATCGTCGAGCGCGGCCAGAAGTTCGAAGGCTTCACGCCCGAGGGGCTGAAGGTCCTCGAATACGCCCGCCGCATCGTCGGCGAGCGCGACAACCTGCGGCACGAGCTGCTGGCGCTCGCCCAGGGCGTCACCGGCCATCTGCGGGTCGGCGCCATCCCCTCGGCCCTGCCGGTGGTGCCGCATGTGCTGACGCCCTTCACCACCCGCTTCCCGCACATCCGCTCCACCGTCGTGTCGCTCAGTTCGCGCGAGATCCAGCGCGGCCTCGACGAATTCGAACTCGACGCCGCCATCACCTATCTCGACAACGAACCGCTGAACAACGTCCGCACCCTGCCGCTCTACACCGAGCGCTACCACCTGCTGGCCCACCGCGATGACTTGGCCGAGGAGCTGATCGCCGAGGGTGCGGTCGCCTGGGAAACGGCGGCCGAGCTGCGGCTCTGCCTGCTGACGCCGGACATGCAGAACCGCCGCATCGCCGACACCGCCTTCCGCATGACCGGCCGGACGGTGCAGCCGGCGATGGAGACCAACTCCATCGTCACCCTCTACACCATCGTCCGCGCCGGCAGCTGCGCCAGCATCGTCCCCGGCCAGCTGCTGACCTTTGTCCCCCCGCATCCGGACATCGTCGCCCTGCCGCTGGTCGACCCCGAGTTGAGCCACGTCGTCGGCCTCGCCTATGCCGACCGCGACCCGCCGCCGCCGCTGGCCAAGGCGCTGGCGGTGGCGGCATCCGACGCCGACATCGCCCAGCGCGTGGCGATCGGCATCGCCGAAGCGATGATCCCCTGGCGGGTGGCGATCCGCTGACGGGCCGTTCCTGATAGCCAAAAGCTATCGGCCCATCGGAAAATACAATTTGATGGCATACCGTATCCTCCGCCACTCTGACGGTGCCGGGCGCTGAGAGACGCCCGGAAAAAGCCAACAGAGCCAAGCCAGAACGACGCCCACCCCAAGTGCGGCGCGGACGATCGCAAGGAGGGACACCCGTGAACGCAAGCCATCCGTGGAGCGCCGAGCGCGCCATGACGATTGTCGAAGACAATCGGCATCTGCGCGGCGCCCTGCTGCCGATCCTCCACGCCCTGCAGGAAGAGTTCGGCTACATCGACGAACAGGCCATCCCCCTGCTGGCGACGGAGCTGAACCTCTCGCGCGCCGACGTGCATGGCGTCGTCTCCTTCTATCACGAATTCCGCCGCGAAAAGCCCGGCCGCCACATCATCAAGGTCTGCCGGGCCGAGGCCTGCCAGTCGATGGGCGCCAACGCCCTGGTCGACCACATCAAGAAGCGGCTCCAGGTCGATTTCCACGGCACCACCGCCGACGGCGCCTTCACGCTGGAACCGGTCTTCTGCCTGGGCAACTGCGCCCTCTCCCCCGCCGTCATGATCGACGAGAACCTGCACGGCCGGGTCTCGCCCGACCGCTTCGACGAGCTGGCGGCGGAGACGCGGACCAACCCGACGGCCCACCAGCAGATCCCCCGCACCCTCAGTCATAAGGGTCACGCGCAATGAGCGGCCATCTGATCACCGTCTTCGTCCCGCGCGACTCCGCCGCCCTGTCCGTCGGTGCCGACGCCGTGGCCGCCGCCATCCGGGCGGAAGCCGCCAAGCGCGACCTGCCTTTGCGCATCGTCCGCAACGGCTCCCGCGGCATGCTCTACCTGGAACCGCTGGTCGAGGTGGAGACGCCCGAAGGCCGCGTCGCCTACGGCCCGGTCACGCCCGCCGACGTCCCCGGCCTGTTCGACGCCGGCTTCCTGACGGGCACCGCCCACGAGCTGGCCCACGGCCTGACCGAGGAAATCCCCTATTTCAAGAAGCAGGAGCGGCTGACCTTCGCCCGCTGCGGCATCATCGATCCGCTCTCGGTCGAGGACTACCGCGCCCATGGCGGCTTCCGGGGCCTCGAGAACGCGCTGGCGATGTCCCAGGCGGAGATCGTCAAGGTCGTCACCGACAGCGGCCTGCGCGGCCGCGGCGGCGCCGGCTTCCCCACCGGCATCAAGTGGAATACGGTGATGCAGGCCAAGGCGGACGAAAAGTTCGTCTGCTGCAACGCCGACGAGGGCGACAGCGGCACCTTCGCCGACCGCATGATCATCGAAGGCGACCCCTTCTGCCTGATCGAGGGCATGACCATCGCCGCCATCGCGGTGGGCGCCACCTCCGGCTATGTCTACATGCGCTCGGAATATCCGCACGCCACGGCGACTCTGCGCCACGCCATCAAGCTGGCCTATGACGAGGGCTGGCTGGGCGACAACATCCACGGCACCAACCGCACCTTTCACCTCGACGTCCGCGTCGGCGCCGGCGCCTACATCTGCGGCGAAGAGACCGCGATGCTGGAAAGCCTGGAAGGCAAGCGCGGCATGGTCCGCGCCAAGCCGCCGCTGCCGGCGCTGGAAGGCCTGTTCGGCAAGCCGACCGTGGTCAACAACGTGCTGTCGCTCTGCTCGGTGCCGATCATCCTCGACAAGGGCGGCGAGTATTACCGCGACTTCGGCGTCGGCCGCTCGCGCGGCACGCTGCCCTTCCAGCTCGCCGGCAACATCCGCCACGGCGGCATCGTCGAGAAGGCCTTCGGCATCACCCTGCACGAGCTGCTGTACGATTTCGGCGGCGGCACCATCACCTGCCGGCCGATCCGCGCGGTGCAGGTCGGCGGTCCGCTCGGCGCCTATCTGCCGCCCTCGCAGTTCGACCTGCCCAAGGACTACGAGGCGTTCGCCGCGCAGGAGGCGATGGTCGGCCATGGCGGCATCGTCGTCTTCGACGACAGCGTCGACATGGCCCAGCAGGCCCGCTTCGCCATGGAGTTCTGCGTCGCCGAGTCCTGCGGCAAATGCACCCCCTGCCGCATCGGCTCCACCCGCGGGATGGAGACGCTGGACAAGATCATCGCCGGCAAGAACGTCGATGCGAACCTCGAACTGCTCGCCGACCTCTGCGACGTGATGGTGGACGGCTCGCTCTGCGCCATGGGCGGCATGACGCCCTATCCGGTGCGCAGCGCGGTGAAGCACTTCCCGGAAGACTTCCGCAAGAAGCAGCACGCCGTCCGCGTCACCCACATCGCCGCCGAATAACGAGCGACCCAGGAGCACCCGAGATGACCCTCATCCACGAGACCGACTACGGCACCCCGGCCCGCGTCTCCGAGACCCTGGTGACGCTGGAGATCGACGGCCGCAGCATCACCGTTCCCGAAGGCACCTCCGTGATGCGCGCCGCGATGGACGCCGGCATCACCGTGCCGAAGCTGTGCGCGACCGACAGCCTGGAGCCCTTCGGCTCCTGCCGCCTCTGCGCGGTGGAGATCGAGGGGCGCCGCGGCACCCCGGCTTCCTGCACCACCCCCGTCGCCCCCGGCATGAAGGTCCACACCCAGACCGACAAGCTGGCGAAGCTGCGCCGCGGCGTGATGGAACTGTACATTTCCGACCACCCGCTGGACTGCCTGACCTGCGCCGCCAACGGTGATTGCGAGTTGCAGGACATGGCCGGTGCCGTCGGCCTGCGCAACGTCCGGTACGGTTTCGACGGCGAAAACCATCGTGCTGCCGCGAAGGACGAGAGCAACCCGTACTTCACCTTCGATGCGTCGAAATGCATCGTCTGCTCGCGTTGCGTCCGCGCCTGCCAGGAGACCCAGGGTACCTTCGCGCTGACCATCGACAGCCGCGGCTTCGCGTCGTCGGTGTCCGCGGGCGCCAAGGAAAGCTTCATGGACAGCGAGTGCGTGTCCTGCGGCGCCTGTGTCCAGGCCTGCCCGACCGCGACCCTGACCGAGAAATCGATCATCGAGCACGGCCAGCCCGAGCACAGCGTCATCACCACCTGCGCCTATTGCGGCGTCGGCTGCTCCTTCAAGGCCGAGCTGCAGGGCACCACGGTGGTCCGCATGACCCCGTGGAAGAATGGCGGCGCCAACGAGGGCCATAGCTGCGTCAAGGGCCGCTTCGCCTGGGGCTACGCCACCCACAAGGATCGCATCATGAAGCCCATGGTGCGCGAGCGGATCACCGACCCGTGGCGCGAGGTGTCATGGGAAGAGGCGGTCGCCTACGCCGCCGAGCGGCTGAAGGCGGTGCAGGCCAAGTACGGCCGCGGCTCCATCGGCGGCATCACCTCGTCGCGCTGCACCAACGAGGAGGTCTATGTCGTCCAGAAGATGATCCGGGCGGCGTTCGGCACCAACAACATCGACACCTGCGCCCGCGTCTGCCATTCGCCGACTGGCTACGGCCTGTCGCAGACCTTCGGCACCTCGGCCGGCACTCAGGATTTCAAGAGCGTCGACAAGTCCGACGTCATCCTGGTCATCGGCGCCAACCCGACCGACGGCCACCCGGTGTTCGGCTCGCGCATGAAGAAGCGTCTGCGCGCCGGCGCCAAGCTGATCGTCGTCGACCCGCGCCGCATCGATCTGGTGCGCAGCCCGCACGTCAAGGCCGAGTACCATCTGCAGCTCCAGCCCGGCACCAACGTCGCCGTGGTGAACGCCATCGCCCACGTCATCGTCACCGAAGGGCTGGTGAACCGCTCCTTCGTCGAGGGGCGCTGCGATCCCAAGGAGTTCGCGAAGTGGGAGGCGTTCATCGCCGAGCACCGCAACTCGCCGGAATATCTGGAATCGCACACCGGCGTTCCGGCCGATCAGGTCCGTGCCGCCGCCCGTCTCTACGCCACCGGCGGCAACGCAGCGATTTACTACGGTCTGGGCGTGACCGAGCACAGCCAGGGCTCCAGCACGGTGATGGCCATCGCCAACCTCGCGATGGCGACCGGCAACATCGGCCGCGAAGGCGTCGGTGTGAATCCGCTGCGCGGCCAGAACAACGTGCAGGGTTCCTGCGACATGGACTCCTTCCCGCACGAGCTGCCGGGTTACCGCCATGTGTCGGACGACCTCGTCCGTCAGGAGTTCGAGGCCGCCTGGGGCGTCACGCTGGATCCGGAGCCGGGCCTGCGCATCCCCAACATGTTCGACAGCGCGCATGACGGCAGCTTCCGCGGCCTGTTCGTGCAGGGCGAGGACATCGTACAGTCCGATCCGAACACCACCCACGTCACCTCGGCGCTGGAATCGCTGGACATCGTCATCGTCCAGGACCTGTTCCTGAACGAAACGGCGGCCTTCGCCCACGTCTTCTTTCCCGGCACCTCCTTCCTGGAGAAGGACGGCACCTTCACCAACGCCGAGCGCCGCATCAACCGCGTCCGCAAGGCGATGCCGTCCAAGGTCGGCAAGGACGAGCATTGGGTCGCCTGCGCGCTTGCGACGGCGATGGGCTACCCGATGCACTACGAGACCACGTCGGAGATCATGGACGAGATCGCCAGGCTGACCCCGACCTTCCGCGGCGTCAGCTTCGAGAAGCTCGACCGCGTCGGCAGCGTCCAGTGGCCCTGCACCGGCTTCGAGGACGACGACACCGGCATGGCGATCATGCATGGCGAGAGCTTCGCCCGTGGCCTCGGCCGCTTCGTGATCACCGAATATGTGCCGACCGACGAGCGGACCACGCGGATGTACCCGCTGGTGCTGACCACCGGCCGCATCCTCGCCCACTACAATGTCGGTGCCCAGACCCGGCGCACCGCCAACGTGGCCTGGCATCCGGAGGATGTGCTGGAGATCAACGCGGTGGATGCCGAGATCCGCGGCGTCAAGGACGGCGACATGGTGTCGCTCGCCAGCCGCATGGGGGCCACCACGCTGCGCGCCGTCATCTCCGACCGCATGCCGGCCGGCGTCGTCTACACCACCTTCCACCACCCGGTGACCGGTGCCAACGTCATCACCACGGAGAATTCGGACTGGGCGACCAACTGCCCCGAATACAAGGTGACGGCGGTGCAGGTCGCCCGCAGCAACCAGCCGTCGGACTGGCAGGTCGACTACGCCAAGAACGACGTCGAGCGCAAGCGCATCGCCGCCGCCAACGTCCTCGCTGCCGAATAACGTCCTGGGGAGTGGGAAGCATGACCGCGATGCCTTCTGGTTCCATCCGTCCTGACGACAGCCTCATGTGCTCCATCGCCGTCACCGGCACCGGCTTTGCCGCCGGTGTCGGGGTTGCGGAGGGGGCGGACGTCGAATGGCAGGTGCCGGAGGAAACTGCGGTCGCCTTCGAATACAACGGCCGGTCCCACGCCGTGATGATGGCGACCCCCGCCGATCTGGAGGATTTCGCGCTGGGCTTCAGCCTTGCCGAGGAGATCGTCGGCGACACCGCCGATATCGAGAACATCGCCGTGCGGGAAACGCCGCTGGGCTTCGTCGTCAACCTGACGGTCGATCCCCTGCGACTCCTGCGCGGAAGTCTGCGCAGCCGCTCCATGGAGGGGCGGAGCGGCTGTGGCCTGTGCGGCGTGGACAGTCTTGTCCACGCCGTTCGGGAGCCCCGCAAGATCGAGACCTCGCTGGAGGTGGACCCGGCCGCCGTGGCTGCCGCTTTCCGCGCCCTTCCGGACCATCAGCCGATGAACCGGGCCAACCGTTCAGTCCATGCCGCAGCGTGGTGCGCGCCCGACGGCGCCATCCGCATGGCCCGCGAGGATGTCGGCCGCCACAACGCGTTGGACAAGCTGATCGGTGCCGTCGTCCGCTCGGGCGCCGACCCGGCGAGCGGCTTCGTGGTGATGACCAGCCGCTGCAGCTTCGAACTGGTGCAGAAGACCGCCGCGGTGGGCATCCCGCTGCTGGCGACCATCTCGGCCCCGACGGCGCTGGCGCTGGAACTGGCGCGCAACGCCAACCTGACCCTGGGCGCGCTGTCGCGCCGCGACACCGTCATCCTGTTCCGTTGATTTCAACCCATTCCGGAGACACCGATGAGCCACACGAACCATGCCAAGGATCTGGTCCGGATGGCGAACCAGATCGCCGTCCATTTCGCCACCTACCCGCATGAGGAGGCGGTGACGGAGACGGCGACCCACATCCGCAAATTCTGGGATCCGCGTATGCGCGCCGGCCTGTTCGCCCATGTCCAGGCCGGCGGCGAAGCCGACCTGCACGAGGTTGCGCGCGGTGCGGTCGGGGTGCTTCAGGCGCGATGAGGAGATTACGCCCTCAGACGTAATTGGCGATCTCGACCAGATTGTCGTCGGGATCGCGGATGTAGACGGACCTGATCGGCCCGGTGGCGCCCGTGCGGCTCACCGGGCCTTCCTCTATGGCGATGCCGCGCGCCTGGAATGCGGCGATCACCTCGTCCAGCGGGGTGTCGGCGATCAGGCAGAAATCGCCGCTGCCGGCGGTCGGGCGTGCCGCCTTGGGTTCGAACTCCCGGCCGACCTCGTGCAGGTTGATCTTCTGCGCGCCGAAGGACAGGGCGCGGCGGCCGCCTGCGAAGGTGACGACCTCCATGCCCAGAACGTCGCGGTAGAAGGCGCAGGTCGCCTCGATGGAGGCGACCGTCAGTACGAAATGGTCGATGCGGTCGATTTGCAAGCCGGCCTCACATCCCCGTCGATGCCGGCAGCGGCTTTACCGGCGCCGGGACCGAGGCGGAGGACAGCGGCGTCGGCGCATGGGCGGCCGGGACCGGCAGCGGCGCCGGCTTGGACAGCGGGCGCGGCGTCGACACCGGGGTGGCGGCAGTGCTGCCCGCCGGACTGGCCGACATCGCTTGAGCAGCCGAACCAGACTGGCCGGCCGGAGTGGAAAGGGTGGGCGGATCCTCGTAGATGTCGGGATGGACGCGCACCACGCCGGCGGTGTCGACCGAGGCGTTCCAGTAGACGAATCGCACGGGGATGGCGTTCGGCAGCCGGATCGTCTTGGTCTCCCCGGTGTCGAGCTGCTGGCCGATGCTGGCCGGCGTGATCTTCGCCGCACCCAGCAGCGTTTCCGCCATCATCCGGGCATCCTCCAGCCGCACGCAGCCGGAGCTGGCGGCGCGCAGGTCGCGGCTGAACAGCTTCGGGTCGTTGGTGCCGTGCAGGAAGATGCCGTCGCCGTTGGTCAGGTTGAAGCGGAAGCGGCCCAACGCGTTGTCGTCGCCCGGCTTCTGGACGATGCGGACGCGGCCTGGATCGACCCCCCACCAGTTGACCGATTGCGTGTTGACGACCTCCGTCCCGTCCAGATACACGGCGGCGTTCTTGATGCCGGTGGTGCCCTTCTTGCGCAGGGCCGGCAGCTTGTCCTCGCTCAGCACCGTCGGCGGAACGGTCCAGGTCGGGTTGATGGTGACGCTTGTGATCTTGTCCTGAAGCAGCGGCGTCTTGCGCGTCGGCCGGCCGACCACCGCGCGCATGGTGAAGCTCGGGCGGCCATGCTCGATCAAGGTGACGGACTGGCCGGGCAGGTTGACCAGGATGGTGGTCTCGGGGATGGAGGCCTGCTGCGCCCGCATCGCCGCGGCGGCGCGGCGCAGAAGCGCGACGGTCTGGGCGGGCGTGCGGTCCATCGCCTGGCGGGTCACCTCGCCCACCTTGCCGTCGGGCTGCAGCCCTTCCGCAAGCTGGAAGGCGCGCACCGCGGTCTCGACATCGTCGTTGAAGCTGTCGGTCCACTTGTCGGCGGGCAGGAAGCCCAGCTCGATCAGGCGGCGCGATACCCGGCCGACGCGGTCGGCCAGCGGCGAGCGCACGGTGATGACCACCGGCGGGGCGGGCTCCACCGGCTCCAGGCCGGGCAGGGTGGGGGCCTGGGCCTGCTGCACGTCCGCAGGCGGCAGGTCCACCGCCGGGGCAACGCTCTCGATCATGCCGCCGTCGCCCTTCTTGACGACGGCTCCATAGCCGATGCGGGTGGCCTGCGCCTTGGGCGCGTTCTGGATTTCCAGCGCACGCTGTTCCAGCGCCGCGGCCCAGCCGGCGACCAGCGGAGGCTTGGCGGCTTGGGCCGCATCCTTCTGCGGTGCGGCCAGCGCAGGACCGCTCAGGATGACGCCGACCAGCCCGCCGACCATGCAGAGGGCGGCGGAGCGGCGGGAGATCAGGCGGCGGTGATCATGCATGGCGATGGGACCGGAACGTGAACGGATAGGATCGAGCGCTGTATCCTTCAGCCAGCCATCGGGGATCCGCAAGCGACATTTGGTGTCGTCAGCTCTGCTGTTCACACTGTTGCTCCCGTGCATCGCCGCGTCACTCGCGGGAGGCCATCGTCGTTACACGCCTTCATCAGACAGGTGGACGCCGCCGCATCGGTTTTATTCCGAACCGCCGCCGGTGGTACCGCCTGAAATGCTCGGGCGCGGCCGTATGTGTCATTTGACGTAGATACGGTCTTTCGCATGCGCGGTAGCCTCTCTTCCGACGATGTGGCGAAGCTCCGGAGCAACCGGGGCGCCAAAGGAAGGGGGCAACTTCATGCGGACCAAGCAACTGACGTCGACGTTCGGGATCGCCGGTCTGGCCGGCCTGGCCATGGGCGCGATGGCGGCGATGTCCGCGCCGGCGATGGCGCAGGACACGATCAAGGTGGGCATCCTGCACTCCCTGTCCGGCACGATGGCGATCAGCGAGACGACGCTCAAGGACGTCATGCTGATGCTGATCGACGAGCAGAACAAGAAGGGCGGCCTGCTGGGCAAGAAGCTGGAGCCGGTGGTGGTCGATCCGGCCTCCAACTGGCCGCTGTTCGCCGAGAAGGCGCGCGAGCTGATCAGCAAGGACAAGGTGTCGGCCGTGTTCGGCTGCTGGACCTCGGTCAGCCGCAAGTCGGTGCTGCCGGTGTTCGAGGAGCTGAACAACATCCTCTTCTACCCGGTCCAGTATGAGGGTGAGGAGTCCTCCCGCAACGTCTTCTACACCGGCGCCGCCCCGAACCAGCAGGCGATCCCGGCGGTCGACTATCTGATGCAGAAGGAGAAGGTGCAGCGCTGGGTCCTGGCCGGCACCGACTACGTCTATCCGCGCACCACCAACAAGATCCTCGAAGCCTATCTGAAGGGCAAGGGCGTCAAGCCCGAGGACATCATGATCAACTATACGCCGTTCGGTCATTCCGACTGGCAGTCGATCGTGGCGGACATCAAGAAGTTCGGGTCGGCCGGCAAGAAGACTGCCGTTGTCTCCACCATCAACGGCGACGCCAACGTTCCCTTCTACAAGGAACTGGGCAACCAGGGCGTCAAGGCCGAAGACATCCCGGTCGTCGCATTCTCGGTCGGCGAGGAAGAGCTGGCCGGCATCGACACCAAGCCGCTGCTGGGCCATCTGGCCGCGTGGAACTACTTCCAGTCGGTCGAGACGCCGTCGAACAGCGACTTCATCAAGGCCTGGAAGGCCTACACCAAGAACGACAAGCGCGTCACCAACGACCCGATGGAAGCCCATTACATCGGCTTCAACATGTGGGTGAAGGCGGTCGAGGCGGCCGGCACCACCGAACCCGACAAGGTCATCGACGCCATGGTCGGCGTGTCGGTCCCCAACCTGACCGGCGGCTATTCGGCGATGCTGCCGAACCACCACATCACCAAGCCGGTCCTGATCGGCGAAGTGCAGGAGAACGGCCAGTTCGACGTCGTCTCCAAGACCTCGGGCCTCGTCCCGGGCGACGAGTGGTCGGATTTCCTGCCGGACAGCAAGGACCTGATCGCCGACTGGCGCAAGCCGATGTCCTGCGGCAACTTCAACGTGAAGACCGGCAAGTGCGGCGGCAAGGGGACCTGAGGGCTGGTGTCCGTCCTCTGATCTGAACGGTCGCGACGCTTGCCTCCCCCCCAACTCTCCCTCCCTCGCTCTCGGACGGACCTTCGGTCGGCCGGGAGCGAGGGAGGGGCGGGGAGGGGGCGGGCGTCAGCGCTTTTTGAACGTCCCCCCGACCTCCGTCCCCCGCACCGAAGGACCCGCGATGCGACGCGCTCTCCGCTGGCTGATGGCGCTCTGTGTGGTGGTTGCCACATCGACGGCCGCCTTTGCCGCTGACCTCCGCCCGCTTGTCCAGGCCCTGGGCAGCGGCGGCTATTCCGGAACCGAAAAAGCCCTGGTGCAACTGTCGGAGGCCGGCGATCCGGCCGCCGTGCCGGTGATCGAGGCGCTCCAGGCCGGCGACCTCTTCGTGCGCAAGGCCGACGGCACCGTCGTCATCGCCCGCAAGGCCGGCGATGCCTATACCCTGACCGACCCGCTGACCCGCGCCGCCCTGGGCGATGCGCCGGCCGCCGCTGTCGAGAAGATCCGCATCAACAATTCGCTTCGCCGCGCCATCAATGCGTCGCTGGGCGCGCTCACCCTGATGAGCCCCGATGCCGGCGTCCGCCGCTCCGCCGCCGATGCGGTGTTCAAGAGTCGCGACGCCTCTGCGCTGGAAACGCTGAGCGCCGCCATCGCCAAGGAGCAGGACAAGGCCGTGCGCGCTGCCATGGAGCAGGCGCGCGCCGCCATCCTGCTGACCGGCGAGGCCGCATCGAAGATGACCGACGCCGAAATCCAGGCGGCCACCGACACGCTGACCGCCCGTGGCGACCGCGACGCGCTGGTCCTGCTCAACATGGTCGCCGGATCCGGCGCGTCGGACATCACCAAGCGGTCGGCCGCCGCCGCCGTCTCCACTCTGGAGCAGAAGCTGGCCTTCTGGGCTGCTCTGCAGAATCTCTGGTACGGGCTGTCGCTGGGCTCGGTTCTGCTGCTGGCGGCAATCGGTCTTGCCGTCACCTTTGGCGTGATGGGCGTCATCAACATGGCCCATGGCGAGATGGTGATGATCGGCGCCTACACCACCTTCCTAGTGCAGGAGGCCTTCCGCGCCTACGCCCCCGGCCTGTTCGACCTGTCGATCCTGGTGGCGCTGCCCGCCGCCTTCCTCGTGTCCGGCGGTGTCGGCATCATCATCGAGCGCAGCGTGATCCGCTGGCTCTATGGCCGTCCGCTGGAAACTCTGCTCGCCACCTGGGGCCTGTCGCTGGCACTCCAGCAGGCGGTGCGCAGCATCTTCGGCCCGACCAACCGCGAGGTCGGCGCGCCGAGCTGGATGTCCGGCGCCTTCGAACTGGGCGGCCTGACCATCACCTACGGCCGGCTGTGGATCGT
Organism: Alphaproteobacteria bacterium; assembly: GCA_046570145.1. Classification (GTDB taxonomy): domain Bacteria; phylum Pseudomonadota; class Alphaproteobacteria; order Azospirillales; family Azospirillaceae; genus Azospirillum. Next base: position 20,597 of record JBKHVJ010000152.1, on the reverse strand, counting down.
CATCTTCGCCTTCGCCGTCTTCGCGGCCCTGCTGGTGGCGCTGAAGCGCACCTGGTTCGGCCTGTCGATCCGCGCGGTGACGCAGAACCGGCCGATGGCCAACGCCATGGGCATCCGCACCGCGCGGGTCGATGCGCTGACCTTCGGGCTCGGCTCCGGCATCGCCGGGCTGGCCGGGGTGGCGCTGAGCCAGATCGACAATGTCAGCCCGAACCTGGGCCAGGGCTACATCATCGACAGCTTCATGGTCGTGGTGTTCGGCGGGGTGGGCAACCTGTGGGGCACGCTGGTCGGCGCCCTGACGCTGGGCTCGATCAACAAGTTCCTCGAACCCTATGCCGGGGCGGTGCTGGGCAAGATCCTGGTGCTGATCTTCATCATCCTGTTCATCCAACGGCGTCCGCGCGGCCTGTTCGCGCTGAAGGGCCGCTCGGTGGAGGCCTGACCGATGCTGCTGCGCTTTTTCCTGATGGGGCTGGACCGCAAGGCCGGGATCGTTCTGACGATCCTGGCAGTTCTGGCGGTGGCGGTTCCGGTGATGACGCTGTGGGTGCCGGCGGACTCGCCCTTCCACCTGTCGGTCTTCACCGTCTCGCTGCTGGGCAAATACCTGTGCTTCGCGCTGCTGGCGCTGGCGCTGGATCTGGTGTGGGGCTATTGCGGCATCCTGTCGCTCGGCCATGCCGCCTTCTTCGCGCTCGGCGGCTATGCCATGGGCATGTACCTGATGCGGCAGATCGGCCCGCGCGGCGTCTACGGCAATCCGGAGCTGCCCGACTTCATGGTCTTCCTGAACTGGACGGAGCTGCCCTGGTACTGGTGGGGCTTCGACCAGTTCTGGTTCGCGGCGCTGATGGTGCTGCTGGTGCCGGGCGCGCTGGCCTTCGCCTTCGGCTGGTTCGCCTTCCGCAGCCGCGTCACCGGCGTCTACCTGTCGATCATCACCCAGGCGCTGACCTTCGCCCTGCTGCTGGCCTTCTTTCGCAACGACATGGGCTTCGGCGGCAACAACGGCCTGACCGACTTCAAGGAGATCCTCGGCTACGACATCCAGGCCGACACCACCCGCGTCGCGCTGTTCGTGGCGACGGTCGCGGCGCTGGCGCTCTCCTACATGATCGCCTCCGGCGTCATCGCCTCCAAACTGGGCAAGGTGCTGGTGGCGCTGCGCGACGCCGAAAGCCGTGTGCGCTTCATGGGCTACGACACCGAAAGCTACAAGCTGTTCGCGTGGACCCTGTCGGCCTGCATGGCCGGCGTGGCCGGCGCCCTCTACGTCCCGCAGGTCGGCATCATCAACCCCTCGGAATTCGCCCCGGCCAGCTCGATCGAGGCGGTGATCTGGGTCGCCGTCGGCGGGCGCGGCACGCTGGCCGGCGGCATCCTGGGCGCGGTTCTGGTCAACATGGGCAAGAGCTATTTCACCGGCGCCCTGCCGGAGCTGTGGCTGTTCGCTCTCGGCGGCCTGTTCGTGGCGGTCACCCTGTTCCTGCCCAAGGGCCTGCTGGGGCTGTGGGGCCAGCTGACCGCGAAGCTGCCCCGCCGCAAACCCTCCGCCCTGTCCAACGCCCAGACCGCCGACCAGAAGGGAGCCTGACCCATGAGCGCGGAATCGACCCTTCTCTATCTCGACGGCGTGTCGGTCAGCTTCGACGGCTTCAAGGCGCTGAACAGCCTGTCGTTGGTGATGATGCCCGGCGAGATGCGGGCGATCATCGGCCCCAACGGCGCCGGCAAGACCACCATGATGGACGTCATCACCGGCAAGACCCGCCCCGACACCGGCACCATCCTGTTCGAGGGCGACACCGACCTGACGAAGCTGCGCGAGGCGGCCATCGCCAATCTAGGCATCGGCCGCAAGTTCCAGCGCCCCACCGTGTTCGAACCGCACACGGTGTGGGACAATCTGGAACTGGCGCTGAAGGCGCCGCGCCGGCCGCTGAAGACGCTGACCTACGCCATCAGCCGCGACGACCGCGCCCGGATCGAGGAGATCCTGGACATCACCCGCCTGTCCGCCTTGCGCAGCCGCCAGGCCGGCAGCCTGTCGCACGGACAGAAGCAGTGGCTGGAGATCGGCATGCTGCTGGCCCAGGACCCCAAGCTTCTGCTGGTGGACGAACCGGTGGCCGGCATGACCGACGCCGAGACCGAACAGACCGCTGAACTGCTGTGCAGCATCGCCGGCAAGCATTCGGTGATCGTGGTGGAGCATGACATGAGCTTCGTCCGCGCGCTGGGCGTCAAGGTCACGGTGCTGGCCGAGGGCTCCGTCCTCGCCGAAGGCTCGCTGGACGCGGTCAGCGCGAACCAGCAGGTCATCGACACCTATCTCGGCCGCTGACGGGAGACCCCATGATGCTGGACGTTCGTTCCCTCGATCTGCATTACGGCGCCGCACAGGCCCTGCGCGGCGTTTCCATGAAGGCCGAAATCGGCAAGGTCACCTGTCTTGTCGGCCGCAACGGCGTCGGCAAATCCAGCCTGCTGCGCGCCATCGTCGGGCTGAAGCCGGTATCCGGAGGCTCCATCGGCTGGGATGGCGCCGACGTGACGAAGATGGCGCCGGCCGACCGGGCGCGGCGGGGCATCGCCTATGTGCCGCAGGGCCGCGAGATCTTCCCGCTGCTGACGGTGCGGGAAAACCTGCTGACCGGCTACGCCCCTCTGCCGCGTTCGCAACGTTCGATCCCCGACGAAGTGTTCGAGCTGTTCCCGGTGCTGAAATCCATGCTGGAGCGCCGCGGCGGCGACCTGTCGGGCGGCCAGCAGCAGCAGCTCGCCATCGGCCGTGCCCTGGTGACGCGCCCGCGCCTGCTGGTGCTGGACGAGCCGACCGAGGGCATCCAGCCGTCGATCATCAAGGACATCGGCCGCGCCATTTCCTACCTGCGCGACAAGGGCACCATGGCGATCCTGCTGGTGGAGCAGTATTTCGACTTCGCCCGCGACCTTGCCGACGACTGGGTGGTGATGGAGCGCGGCGAGGTGATGCTGTCCGGCCCGCGCAGCGGCCTGGACGAGCAGGAGGTGCGCAAGTTCCTGACGGTCTGAGCGGTTTGCCGGCATTGTACCGACAAAGAAAGGCCGGCGGGAGGACCGCCGGCCTTCTACCGTTTGAAATGACTTTTTGCTTATCCTGCCCGGCGGATCAGAGCGCCGTGACCGTGCAATTGCTGATGGTGGTGCCGCCGAAGGTGAAGCTGCCGGTGCCGTTCCACGACTTGTCGACGCTCAGCGCGGCGGTGAAGGTCTTGGTGATGGTGCCGATGGCCGGCGGCGGCAGCGTGTCGTAATAGACGCCGCTGACGGCCACCAGCTGCTGGTCCTGGCCCAGGCCGGTGTGATGGATGGTGCCGGTGACCGGCTGGACCAGCACCTCGTTGAAGGGCGGGGCGGTGACCTGGACGATCAGTGCCTTGCCGTTCGGAATGTTGCCCGAGGCCGCTTCGACGGCGAGGTTCAGCGTCAGGACCGGCGCGCCGGCTGCGCCATTGGACACGCGAACGGTGGTGACATAGAGATCGGCGATGGTATCGGACATTGCGGTTTCCTCAATTTCTTCAATAAAACCGAAAAATGATCGGCGGTAATATTAATCGCCTTAAGGGATGGATGAGTCAATGTACAGAAATTTTATGAAATGCATTCCCATGTATTTATATATGTACTGAAGCCGTTGCAAGCCTATGGCCGGTAATTGCTTTCCGGCTTAAGTTCCATTGTGTGTGAATTATTTTGTCGCAATATTTCTATGGACTCACGGATTGTGAGAAGTGCTTGCCGGATGAGGGGTGTGACCTTGCTCCCGAAGTCATGATCCATCTGCGCAAACGAGGTAGCAGGGCAGACAAGATCAGGAAGCGCTCTGGAAACCTGTCCATAAGAGGTATGGCTCACCGCTCGCGGTACATCGCAAGCGATTGCTGCGGAGGCTGCGCTCTTTAATGGTCGTTAAGGATCGCAACTGCATGATGGCGTCAACGTCATCTTGCTCATGGAGCAGCAGGCCATGTCGATCTACAACGCCACCTCTTTCGAAGCCGCCCCGTCTGCCGAGCCGAAGGTCCGCAAGATGCGCGGGTTGCCGCGTTTGGCCGTGTGGACGGTGATGATCGGTGCGCCGTGGGTGGTGATCGTGCAGGCGGTGCGCCTGATCTTCTGAGAGTTCGTCTCAGGCCGGCGCACCCCCATCCTTCACGTTCCTACTGGGCCGGCGCCACCCAGGGTTCCAGCGCACCGATCTTCTTGGCCCGCTTCTCGTCGGCCGAGAGTTTGAAATTGTGACCGTAGGGCGCGCTCTCGAACGAGCCGTAGCCGGGATTGGCCAGCATCAGCCAGGCGCTCCCGAATTGTACCTTCGCCGCCTCGTAGGCCTTCAGCCGCTCCGCCTCGCTGCCGTTGTAGGCGTCGCTGAAATCGCCGAAATTATCGCCGAACAGCAGCACGATCCGGTAATCCTTGGCGATGGCCGCGCGCCGCGTGCTTTTCGCCGAACCCCAGTCGGGCTTTTCCTTGGACATCAGGAAGGTATCGACGTTCCCGCCCATCGGGAAGCCCAGCGCCTGCGCGTTGCGGCGGGTCGGCTCCTCCTGGTCGGCGCTACGGTTGGTGACGTAGAAGACCTTGACGCCCTTCGACTCGGCATACTGGGTGAACTCCACCGCGCCCGGCACCGCCGTCGCCTTCTCCGCTTTCACCCAGGCATCCCATGTCTTGGGCGAGAAATCGGTGCCGGTGGTGACAAGGCCGGTCTGATAGGCGGAGTTGTCCATCGCCGTCTCGTCCAGGTCCAGCACCACGGCCGGCGGCAGGTCCTGATAGTTGCCGGTCTGCTCGGTCGCCGCGGTCCAGCTTTTGTCGGCCAGCGCCTTGTCCAGCTGGATCCTGCCCAGCGCATAGACTGCCAGCGCGTTGGCCTTGTATTCGACCGAGCGCTGCATCCACAGCTCGGCGTTCAGCAGGTCGTTCTGGGGCGCCGGGCCCTGTGGAGCCGGATCTGCCGCCAGAGCGGGCCCGGTCAGAAGGGAGAGGACAACCGCACCGGACAGCAGCGACCAGCGCCCGGAACAGGCGGATTTGCGCATCGACACACCCATCCATCAAGTGTCATGGAACCGTCATCGAAGCACAGTTTCGGGCAATTGGCGACGGTCCAGTGACGCTTGCGTCAGGGTGTCCCGGTACGCTCCAGTTCGCTCCAACGCAGCGGGATCGCAGCTTTCCGTCGCCACCCGCGCTCCACATGCAGGCTCCAGCTTCGCTGGGCGTTGGGAAGGGCGGGGTCGGGCTCCCAGTCGATGCTGACCGCCCCGGTCAGGTGCAGCACGTCGCCGCCGGCGGCATCGACCAGCAGCAACCCGGCGCGCGGGTTCAGCAGCATGTTGCCCAGCGTGTTGAAATAGCGGTTGCCGGCATAGTCCGGCACGATCAGCCGGTCGCCATCAACCCGGATGAAGCCCGCCGGCCCACCCCGGTGCGACATGTCCAGCCGGGCATCGCCGGCCGGCGAAGAAGCCGATGCGACGAAGGCGGTATCCGCCATCCCGATCAGGCGCCTCGCCTCGGCATCCAATCCTGACAGTGCTTCCGCGCCTTCGGCGGGGGAGGGGGGGACGGCCTCAACCCGGCGGACATGGATGTATTGTGGGCAGTTGCCGAAGCTCTCTTCCACCGCCATGGCGAAGGCCATTCCGTCGCGCGCCGTCACCCGGCCGTTCACCCGGTTGCGGCGGCGGGTGCCGAGGTCGATTCCCAATGCCGCCACCGGCTCCCCGACCGCCGGCCCGGCCGGCCAGGGCTGCCACGCGCCATGGTCCGGCCGCACCCACAGCGTTCGCGGATCGGAGGCGGCGACGAAGCCGGGGGCGCCGGTCAGCACGCCGGCCGCCGGATCGCCGGCCTCGTCCCTTGCGGCAACCAGCAGCCAGGGCAGCAGCGGGTAGAACTCCTGGTGCTGGGGGATCAGCCGGTCGCGGATCGGCGCAGACGGCATGCGGAACCCGGCCCGCGCCTGCGCCTCCCGCTCGCCGGGATGGAAGGGATCGGGGATGCGGTCCTGGTCCATGGCCTTGCTCCTGTGTTCGGATTGGAGGGCGTTCAGGCGGGTTGCGGAATGGGGCTCGGAATGGCGCTCTGGGGCATCGGGGTCAGCGTCGGGATGGCCTCCACCCGCTCCAGCCAGCGGCGGACCGCCGGATAGGGATCGAGCGGGATGTGGCCTTCCGGGGCGCGGGCGACATAGGCGTAGCAAGCGATGTCGGCGATGGTCGGCCGCTCCGCCGCCAGCCAGTCGCGGTCGGCCAGATGGCCGTCCATGAAGCGCAGCACGCGTTCCGCAACCCTTTGCGCGTCGGTCAGCGAACCGGCCCCGCCCCACAGCGTCAGGGCGCGCGCCAGGGCCGGCCCGAATCGCAGGTCGCCGGATGCGATGGACAGCCAGCGCTGCACCCGTGCCGCCTCCTCCGGCTCCTTCGGGTTCCACAGGACGGAGCCGTCGTAGCGGTCGGCGAGATAGATGAGGATGGCGACGGAGTCCGGCAGGACGAGGTCGCCATCGACCAGCACCGGGATCTGGCCGAGCGGGTTCAGGGCGAGGAAAGCCTCCGATTTCCGCACATCGGCGTTCGCATCGACATAGCGGTATGGCAGGCCGAGAATGTTCAGGAAGGCTTCCACCCGGTGGACGTGGCCCGACAGCGGCGTGCCGTAGAGCGTGATGGCGGGTTCGATGCCGATGCTCATTGCAGGGTTCCTCTCTCTGTGGATCGCGGATGCCCATAGCCAACCACTTGCGCGCTTTGGCAGGAATGCGCTTTGATCGAAAGGCACTCTTTCAGAAGTCGGAAGAATCGTGGACCGGCTGGACGAACTGGCGATCTTCGTCGCGATCCTGGAGGCCGGCAGCCTCGCCGGGGCGGCCAAGCGGCTGCGGCGGTCGGCACCCGCCGTCACCCGCGCCCTGTCGGGTCTGGAGGAGCGGCTGGGCCTGCGGCTGATCGAGCGGAGCACCCGCAACCTCTCCCCCACCGACGCCGGGCGTCGGTTGGCCGAGCAGGCGCGCCGGCTGCTGGCCGACTATGACGAGGCGCTGGCCGCCACCGGCACCGACCGGCCGTTGCGCGGGCGGCTTCGCGTCACCGCTCCGGTGATGTTCGGGCGCAAGCATGTGACGCCTCTGGTTCTCGATTTCATGCGTGCCTTCCCCGACATCCGGGTGGAACTGGTGCTGTCCGACGGCAATCTCGACCTGATCGAGGAGGAACTGGACGTCGCGATCCGCATCGGCCCGCTGCCCGACTCCGGCCTCGTCGCCCGGCGCGTTGGGCAGGTGGCGCGCTATCTGGTCGCCAGCCCCGGCTATCTGGCGCGGCGCGGCACGCCCTCTATGCCCGAAGATCTGGCCGGCCATGACATCATCCTGTCCATGGCCCGGCCCGGCCCGCCGGACTGGCGCTTTCTGGTCGACGGGCGGGAGCGGGTGGTGAGGGTCACTCCGCGGTTTGCCGTCAGCCACATCGAACCGGCGCTGCTCGCGGCACGCGACGGGCATGGCATCGCCCGGCCGCTGTCCTATCAGGCGGCCGATGACATCGCTGCCGGAACCCTTGTGCGCCTGATGCCGCATGCCGAGCCGGCTCCGCTGCCGGTCCATGTCGTCGTTCCGACGGCGCGTCTGATGCCCGGCCGCGTGCGGGTCTTTCTCGACCATGCGGTGCAGGGGCTGTCGGCTCTGGCCGTGCTGCGCGCCTGACCACGGAGTTTGCGACCGGCGTCAAAGGTCGCGGGCGACGCGGAAGCCGTATGCGGCATATCCGCTTTCCGCCCCATCCACCCGCCGCACGGCGGAGCGGACGTATCGCGGGTGGCTGTGCCATGACCCGCCGCGCATCGTCCGGCGCGGGCAGTCCTGCCCGGCCTCTTCGGAACCGGCCGCTCCATCCGCCGCGCAACCCTCCACCCACTGCCAGACATTGCCCAGCATGTCGTAAAGGCCGAAGCCGTTGGGCCGATAGCTGCCGACGGGGGCGGTGAACAGGGCGCCGTCGCGGCAGTTCGCCACCTCCCAGTCGGTGAAGCGGTCCTTTGCGCTCAGGTCGGCGCCGTTCGCCGCGTCGCATCCCGCCGCGGGATCGTCGCCCCACCAGCGGGAGGTCCGGGTGCCGGCACGGGCCGCATATTCCCATTCCTTTTCCGTCGGCAGGCGATACGCGTGGCCGGTCCGGCGGCTGAGCCAGTCCACATAGGCCTGGGCGTCGTGCCAGCTGATGCAGACGGCCGGATCGCGGTTCGTCTGGTCGAAGCCCGGCCGGCGCCAGGAGAAGTGCCAGCGCGGCAGCAGTTCGGTTTCGCCGGCATAACCGCGGCAGATGGTCTGCGACCGGTACCCGCTGTCCTCGACGAAGCGGGCGTACTCGCCGCGGGTGACCGGATATTTGCCGAGCGCGAACGGGCGCCGGATCGACACCGTCCGTTGCGGCGACTCCTCCGGAAACCGTTCCGCCTCGGTCTCCGGCGCACCCTGCAGGGAACTGCCGGCCGGCACCGTCACCAGCACCGGGGCGTCGGGATGGTCCCAGATTTCGCGTGCCGGGTCGGCGGCCTGCCAGCCTTGAAAGGCGGCCAGCCGCTCGTCGCGCCAGCCGGTCAGGTCCTCCGGCTCGGCTCGGCGCCAGGCGGTCAGCCCGGCCAGCAGAAGGACCAGGACGGCCACGGCGCCCAACGAGCCGGCCAGGGCGGATCTCATGGTGGGGATGTCTTTTGCAGGGGAGGTGCAGTGGGTCATCCCGTCATTTCCGCGGTGCAACCCGCCCCCGGCAACCGTGCGTCCGTGTCCTGGTCGGGGCACCTCCCGGCCCGTCCGGCAGCCGAAGGACCGTCCGCCTGTCCTGTCGGGGTAGGACCATGGCCGTAGAGCGTCGAAAGCGTGGCTGCCCTGTTGGTGCAGGCAGGCGTTCAACGGAGCGTTGCCCCCACAAGGAGGACATTCATGGCTGCCTATCCCGTCGACCTCACGCGCGCGCTGTTCGTCACCGGCCTGCGCAACGCCCACGCGGTCGAACAGCAGGCGCTTGCGCTGATGGACCGCCAGTTGGACCGTCTGGTGAACTATCCGGAGGTTGCCGACCATCTGCGCATGCACCGTGGCGAGACCGAGGCGCAGATCACCCGTCTCGACCAGATCCTGGACCAGTTGCAGGAAAGCCATTCCGGCCTGAAGGACACCGCCCTGTCGATCATGGGCAATCTGGCGGCGCTGGGTCACAGCTTCGCCGAGGACGAAATCCTCAAGAACTCCTTCGCCAACTACGCCTTCGAGAATTTCGAGGTGGCGAGCTACCGGTCGCTGCTGACCGTCGCGGATGCCGGCAACTTCGCCTTCGCCGTGCCGCTGCTGCAGACCTCGCTGCGCGAGGAGGAGGCGATGGCGTCCTGGGTGATCGAGAGTGTGCCGACCCTGACCCTGAAATACCTGTCGCTGAAGGCCGCCGACCAGACCGCCGGCCGCTGACGCCGGACTCGATCCTCCCGCATGGAAGCGGCCGGGGAAGACCGGCTCTTCCCCGGCCGTTTTCCATTGCACCCCGTCCGTGGCGCCGGGCGGAAATCAGACGTCGTAAATAGGCCCCGGGGTCTTCTTGTTGGTGCCGCCGGCCTTTTCCTCCGATTTCTCGGTCAGGGTTTTGTCCCGATCCCGGTCGGTGCCGGCGGTGGACGGCTTGCCTGCCTTGGCCGTATCGTTTTCCGGTTTTTCCCGCTTGGACGCATCGTTCATCGTGGTTGCTCCCGGTTGTGACGATGCCTTCCCAACAGCGCAGGGGCGCAGCCGTTGCCAACCATCCGTCGCCGGACATCGCCGCACCGCAATGCAGCCTTCCGGCCTTGTCCGGATTTTGCCCGGTGACGAGCAGGCTTGCTTTGCCGTAAGAGACAGGACGGGTCTCAACATGGATGGCTCCCCCGTGCTCAGATCGGTTTCCCTCTGCCTGTTCATCGCCGCGGCCGGCGGTCTTGCGGGCTGCAGTTCCGACTATTCCCCCAACACCTACTCCTCCAGCGCGGTCCAGCAGGCCAACAAGGTGGAGCCGGCGGTCGTGGTTGGATTCCGTCAGGTGGCGATCAGCGCCAACGGCACCGTCGGCGCCGTCAGCGGCGGCGCTGCCGGCGGCATCCTGGGGGCGCAGGTCGGCTCCGGCGGCATGAACGCGGCGCTGGGCACCGTCGGCGGCACGGCGATCGGCGGCCTGCTGGGCACGGCGATGGAGCATATCGCCGGCGACACCACCGGCTGGGAATACATCGTCCGCAAATCCAACGGCGACCTGCTGTCGCTGACCCAGAAGGAGCCGCAGCCGCTGCCCATCGGCCAGAAGGTTCTGGTCATCACCGGCAGCCAGGCCCGCATCGTGCCCGACTATTCGTCGCCCGCCGAGGCCGCGGCGGAGTCCCCGAAGCCGGAAACGCCGAAATCGGACATCAAGGCGATGCCGCTCGCCCCGCCTCCAGCACCGGCCCCGTCGGACTCAGCCGCCGGCACCGCGCCGTCCAGCGGCGGCGGCCCCATTCGCCTGACCGCCCCCACCGACAACGCCCCCACTGACAACACCCCTGCCGGCAACCTCCCGTCGCCGGCGGCGTCCGCCCCTTCCGCAGACCCTCTTCCGGCTCCCGTTCCGGCAGAAGCCAAGCCGGCCGGGTAGCTCCATACTTGTCCGAATGGATGGGATGGCGCACAGTCCGGTGATCCAACCGTAAGATCACCGGCCGAGGGTCCATGTCCGCCGTCGATTCCGCACACAGCGCCGCCCCTGCCCCCACTCCCGCCATGACCAGGGAGGAGTTGGAGGAATTGATCCGCGAGGGGGTTCCCCTCGTCGGCAACTTCGGCATCGTCGTCGACAGCCTCGGCGCCGGCACGATCCGCCTGCGCCTGCCCTACAAGGACGATTTCGTCCGGCCCGGCGGCACGGTCACGGGCCCCGCCATGTTCGGGCTGGCCGACGTGGCGCTCTATGGCGCGGTGCTGAGCCTGATCGGGCGGGTGGAACTGGCGGTGACCACCAGCATGACCATCAACTTCCTGCGCCGCCCGCCTCCCGTCGCCATCGTCGCCGAGGCGCGCGTCCTGAAGCTGGGCAAGCGGCTGGCCTATGGCGAGATCCTGCTGTTCTCAGAAGGCGATCCGGAGCCGGTCGCCCATGTCACCGGCACCTACTCCATCCCCCCTCACGCTCCCGTTGCCGTCGCGGTATCTCATTACCGCATCGATGAGGCCTCATAGAAATCCGTTTGTTATCAATAGGTTTGAGGAAGCGGTATTAGGATACCGCGTTTGCAAGCTACTGATATTAAAGGAAAATTTTTCGGTTGACAGGGCGTGCTGCTGCCCGTAGAAAGCCGTCCGCTTCGGCGCCCCGGATTCGGCGGCCTGCCGATCCGTATTCGAAGAAACGAGTGTGGCGATGAAGACCTTCAATCTGAAGCCGACCGAAATCGAGAAGAAGTGGTACGTCGTCGACGCCGACGGCCTCGTTCTCGGGCGGCTTGCCAGCATCCTGGCGAACATCCTGCGTGGCAAGAACAAGCCGACCTACACCCCCCACATGGATTGCGGCGACAACATCGTCGTCATCAATGCGGAGAAGGTGAAGCTGACCGGCAACAAGCGCGACGCCGACATCTTCTACTGGCACACCGGTTATCCGGGCGGGATCAAGGGCCGTTCCAAGGGCCAGATCCTGGACGGCAAGTATCCGGAGCGTGTGATCGAGAAGGCCGTGGAGCGCATGGTTCCGCGCGGTCCGCTCGGCCGCCAGCAGATGACCCACCTCAAGGTCTACAAGGGCGCCACGCATCCGCACGATGCGCAGCAGCCGGTCGCCCTCGACATCGGCGCCCTGAACCCGAAGAATAAGCGGAGCGCGTAAGCATGGCTCAGGTCACCACCACCCTCTCCAGCCTCAAGGAACTGACGGGCGCCGCCGCCACCGCGACCGTCACCGAGGAGCTGGCTGCTCCGAAGCTGGACGCCCAGGGCCGCGCCTATGCCACCGGCAAGCGCAAGGATGCCGTCGCCCGCGTGTGGATCAAGCCGGGCTCCGGCAAGGTCACCGTGAACGGCCGCGACCAGTCGGTCTATTTCGCTCGTCCGGTTCTGCGCATGATGATCGCCCAGCCGTTCGGCGTGACCGAGCGTTCGGAGCAGTTCGACGTGGTCGCCACCGTCGCCGGTGGTGGTCTGTCGGGCCAGGCCGGTGCCGTCCGTCACGGCATCTCCAAGGCGCTGACCTACTTCGAGCCGGCCCTGCGCCCGCCGCTGAAGGCCGCCGGCTTCCTGACCCGCGACGCCCGTACGGTCGAGCGTAAGAAGTACGGCCGCGCCAAGGCCCGCCGCAGCTTCCAGTTCTCGAAGCGCTAATCCCTACACGGGCCTGCTGCTTTACGGTACAAGCGAGGGGCGTCCCGAAAGGGGCGCCCCTTTCTTTTTGTTCCGTCACCACCAATCAAGCGTTCCTCCCGTCAAGCGAAGGACATCGGTTCCATGGCCTCGATCAGCATTCCGGGCAGCACTCCCGGCGGTTCGAAAATCCGCGTCGGCATCCTGGGCGCTTCCGGTTACACCGGCGCCGAACTGGTGCGCATGCTGCTGCGCCATCCGAACGTCGAGATCTCTGCCCTGACCGCCGAACGACAGGCCGGCAAGCCGATGGCGGAAGTCTTCCCGCATCTGGGCGGCTATGGCCTGCCCGATCTGGTGAAGATCGAGCAGCTGAAATGGGACGGCCTGGACTTCGTCTTCTGCGCCCTGCCGCACGGCACCACGCAGGAGGTGATCGCCGGCCTGCCCAGCGGGCTGAAGGTGGTCGACCTGTCCGCCGATTTCCGCCTGAGCGACCCGGCCGAATACGCCACCTGGTACGGGCATGAGCATCGCGCCGTCGGCCTGCAGAAGGAGGTCGCCTACGGCCTGACAGAGTTCAACCGCCAGGGCGTGCGCAAGGCGCGGGTGGTGGCCAATCCGGGCTGCTACCCGACCTGCTCGCTGCTGCCGCTGCTGCCGCTACTGATGGAAAACCAGATCGAGCCGGGCGGCATCATCATCGACGCCAAGTCCGGCGTGTCGGGCGCCGGCCGCGACGCCAAGCAGGCCAACCTGTTCACCGAGGTGTCGGAGGGCTTCAACGCCTATGGCGTCGGCCACCACCGCCACATGCCGGAGATCGAGCAGGAGCTGCGGCTTGCCGCCGGCCGTCCGGTCACCGTGTCCTTCACCCCGCATCTGGTGCCGATGAACCGCGGCATGCTGGCGACCATCTATGTCCGCATGGCCGACGGCGTCACCGCTGACGACCTGCGCACGACACTCGCCGCCCGCTATGCCGATGAGCCCTTCGTCGGGGTCACGCCGGCCGGCGTGGTGCCGGCGACGCGCCATGTCCGCGCGTCCAACCACTGCCTGATGGGCGTGGTCGCCGACCGCACCCCCCGCGGCGCCATCATCGTGTCGGTGATCGACAATCTGGTGAAGGGCGCCTCCGGCCAGGCCATCCAGAACATGAACGTCATGATGGGGCTGGGCGAGACCACCGGCATCGATCAGGCGCCGCTTTTCCCGTAACAAGTCCGCACGGGGGGGGCTGTGACAGCGTTGTGGCCCCTTGTCCGCACTGTTGCACAAGGGCACCAATCGGGATTTGCTTTGCCCTGTCAATGCGAAATCAGGTGGTGCCTTAAGCCTTACGGTGCTTCAATCCCGCCCGTCATGCACGACTTCGGTACGACCTGATGACCGGCCTTGTCCGCGCCTTCAACGGCATCCTGCCCACCATCGACCCGACCGCGTTCATCGCGGAAACGGCGGCGGTGATCGGTGATGTCGTGATCGGGGCGAACAGCAGCATCTGGTACGGCTGCACCGTGCGTGGAGACGTCAACGAGGTCCGAATCGGCGCTCGCACCAACATTCAGGACGGCACCGTGATCCACGTGGCCTCTGAAGGGCAGGGCACCTACATCGGCGACGACATCACCGTCGGCCATATGGCGATGCTGCACGCCTGCACGCTGGAAGACGGCTGCTTTATCGGCATGAAGGCCTGCATCCTGGATGGGGCCTATGTCGAGTCGCGGGCGATGGTCGCCGCCGGTGCTCTGGTGACGCCCGGAAAGCGGGTGACGTCCGGATTCTTGTGGGCCGGCAGCCCTGCTAGACCGGTTCGCGAGCTGACGGATCGCGATCTCGCGGTTTTTCCGGTTCTCAGCCACCGTTACACGGATTTGGCGGAAACCTACCGGAAAAGCTGCTATGGAAGTGGAGCATAGGTCCAAGAACAGGTACGGTTCGGCCAATCGGCTGAGGTGTCGGAACACCACCGCACACCACATGTTGGGATGGTCGCTGCCGCGCTTGCACATGGGCGGATGCTTCGGTTGATAGGTTCATCCCCCGCAGGCACTCTGATGGGGAAGGGTTCTGGAAGGGAGTGAAGACAATGAAGACTATTGTTCGCGCGGGTCTGGCTGCCATCCCGGCCGCCATCGTCGCTTTCGGTCTGTCGGCGGCCGCCAATGCCCAGGACGCCAGCAAGGTCGGTACCGGCGCCGAGTGGTGCAACCCGGTCATCGGCTGGGGCAACGTCGCCGCCCGTACCGCCGGCGGTGGCTATGTCATCCATCAGGGCAGCTATCCGTGCCCGCCGGCCGCCGCCGCTCCGGCTCCGGCCGCCGTCGCCGCGGTCCAGAGCGAATATCTGGTGTTCTTCGACTGGGATAAGTCGACCATCACCCCGGCCGCCGATCGCGTGATCGGTGACGCGGTGTCGGCCATCCTGAAGAACGGTGGCGCCAAGATCCACGTCGTCGGTCACACCGACACGTCGGGCTCGCCGGCCTACAACCAGAAGCTGTCGCTGCGTCGTGCCGACGCGGTCAAGAAGGCTCTGGTCGCCAAGGGCATCCAGACGGCCAACATCACGACCGAAGGCAAGGGCGAGAGCCAGCTGCTGGTCCAGACCGGCCCGAACGTGCGTGAGCCGTCCAACCGTCGTGCGCAGATCCTGCCGCGTCTGCTGAACGCTCCGTCGTCCTAAGGACGGTAGGCAGGGGGCCGTTCCGGGGGTTTCGGATCGGCCTTCCCGCCAGCGGAAGATACCGCAAGGAAAAAGGCCGCGACGGGTTTTCCCGTCGCGGCCTTTTCCCATTCCGACTGTTGTATCTGCCTCAACCCGCCAGTTGGGCCGGGTCCTGTTCCGGATCGCCGGCGGTCAGCCGCAGCGGCACCACGCCCGCCCACACCGGGTGGGCCATATCCTCCGGATCGTCGGACGGTGGGCCGGAGCGCCGCTTTGCCGACGCCTCGGCGATGGGAAAGGCCAAAACGGATGTGGCCTTCAGCTCCTGCACATTGGGCGCCCGCACCTTGGCGCTGCGGCCGGGTTCGATCTTTTCCATCAGGGCATCCAGGGCGGCGCGCTTCTCCGCCTCCTCCGCCACCAGCCGCGGCCGGCCGAACAGCATGACCGACCGGTAATTGACGGAGTGATGGAATGCCGACCGCGCCAGCACCCAGCCATCGATCAGCGACAGGGTGATGCAGGCCTCGCCCCCTTCCTGCAACCGCCGGATCATCCGGCTGGAGGAGGCGCCGTGGATCATCAGTTCGTCCCCAACCCGCCAGGGGATCGTCGGGATCACCATGGGGGAGGGGGCGCCCTGGCCCGTGATGTGGCCCTTGATGGCGTCGTCGACGAAGCCGACGTGACAGATCGGCGCCTCGTCGATGATGGCGTGGATCAGGGCGACGTCGTGGCTGCCGCGGTCGCCCAGCCGCACCGGCCGGGTGCGCGGAGTTTGAGGCAGGCTGACGGAGGAGTCGGTGGCGGGGGTATCGGCGAGAAGGCTGGTCATGGTCGTGCTCGAGGCCGGAACTGTTGCGATGGCCCAGAATGGCCGGCAAAATGGCTCTCTCGAAAGGTCCGGAATGTCGATTTCATAGGGGCCAATTCGCTCATCCCCACGGAGGATCGCCATGGCCCGGTCGGCACGTCCGGTTCTGTCCAGCCTTGGGCCGGTGGCGCTCGACCGCGATGGGGCGGAACCGCTGCACCGCCAGCTCTACCGCACGCTGCGTCAGGCGGTGCTGGACGGTCGGCTGCGCCCGGGAGAGAGGCTGCCGCCCAGCCGGGCGCTTGCCACCGACTGGGGGCTGTCGCGCAACACCGTGGTGACCGCCTACGACACGCTGCTGGCGGAGGGTTACGTCATCGGGCGGGTGGGGGCCGGCACCTTCGTCGCCGTCTCCCTGCCCGACGCGGCGCCCGGCAGCATTCCCGCCCGCGACGAAGCCCGCCGGGGTGTCGGCCTGTCCGTCCGCGGCCGCATTTTGGCCGAGGCGCCGGCCATCGCGCGCGACCGGGTGGGGCGGCCCTTCGCGCTCGGCACGCCGGACCTCGGGGTCTTTCCCTTCGCCTTGTGGGCGCAGCTTCTCGGGCGCTGCTGGCGCCAGGGCGGGCGGACGCTGGCGACCGAGCCCGATCCGCTCGGCCACGCTCCTCTGCGGGCGGAGATCGCCGCCTATCTGCGGGCCGTCCGCGCCGTGCGGTGCGAGCCGGAGCAGGTCGTCATCGTCTCCGGCGCGCAGCAGGGGCTGGCGCTTTTGGCGCAGCTTCTTCTCGATCCCGGCGACGAGGCCTGGGTGGAGGAGCCGGGCTGGCCCGGCAACCGCGCCGCCCTGCTGGGGGCCGGGGCGCGGCTGGTCCCGGTGCCGGTGGACGGGGAGGGGATCGACGTCGCCGTCGGCATGTCCCGCGGTGCCGGCGCCCGGCTGGCGCTGGTCACCCCCTCCCACCAGTTCCCGCTCGGCGTGACCATGAGCCTCGCGCGGCGCCTGCGCCTGCTGGACTGGGCGGCGGCCCGCGACGCCTGGATCGTCGAGGACGATTACGACAGCGAGTTCCGCTATGCCGGCCCGCCGCTGGCTGCCCTCCAGGGGTTGGACGGCGCCGGGCGCGTCATCTATGTCGGCAGCTTCAGCAAGGTGATGTTCCCGGCGCTGCGGCTCGGCTATGTCGTGGTGCCGCCGGATCTGGTCGAGCCGGTGCGCGCCGCGCGGCGCCATTTCGACGGCGGGACCAGCGCGGTGCCGCAGGCGGCCCTGCACCGCTTCCTGGCCGACGGCCATTTCGCCTCGCATCTGCGGGCCATGCGCTCCCTCTACGCCGCCAAGCGCACCGCCATCCTGGAGTCGATCGCAGGCGCCTTCGACGGCTTTGCCACCGCCGAAGCCGGGGAGGCGGGCATGCACGTCCTGCTCCGCCTGCCGTCCGACTGCCCCGATCATGTCCTGGCCGGGCGTGCCGCCCGCATCGGCCTGACCACGCCGGCTCTGTCCGGCTACCACCGCGCTGCCGACGGCATCGCCGGCAACGGCCTGCTGCTGGGCTTCGCCGCTCACGACCCGGCAGTACTCGACCGCGCGGTGCGCGATCTGGCGCGACTATGCGTCGATGATTGCAAATGATCCATCGGCCAGGTTGCTGGCGCTGGATGGTAAGTCCGCCAGCCCGCCTGGGTAACTCTTCGGCGTCGCTGCATGTCCAGTCCGGATTGCGGCGCATTTGGACTTTCGGTTCGAAAACGCTCCTGACCGTTGCGGCCCCTGACTTTTGCCGTCGAGCATATCCGGAAGTCAGGGGTTGCCTGATGGCTTGCCGGGTGAAACCTTCGAGCGGGTGGCTTGTTTCCGTCCCGTGTTCCCGCGACACGTGTTCCGTCAATCGCTTCTCGAAAGTGCTGGACCCATGATCGATCGGCAGGACCGGCTCTGGTACAAGGACGCCGTCATCTACCAACTGCACATCAAGGCGTTCTTCGACGCCGACAACGACGGCATCGGCGATTTCGCCGGCCTGACCCAGAAGCTGGACTATATCCAGGATCTGGGTGTAACGGCGGTGTGGCTTCTGCCCTTCTATCCGTCCCCGCTGCGCGACGACGGCTATGACATCGCCGACTACACCTCGGTCAACCCGACCTACGGGAACCTGGATGACTTCCGGCGCTTCATGGAGGAATGCCACAACCGCGGCCTGCGGGTGATCACCGAACTGGTCATCAACCACACCTCCGACCAGCATCCCTGGTTCCAGCGCGCGCGGGAGGCGCCTCCCGGCTCCAACCACCGCGACTATTATGTCTGGTCCGACAGCGACCAGAAATACCAGGGCACGCGCATCATCTTCTGCGACACGGAGAAGTCCAACTGGACGTGGGATCCGGTCGCCAACGCCTATTACTGGCACCGCTTCTATTCGCACCAGCCCGACCTGAACTTCGACAATCCCGAAGTTCTGGAGGAGGTGCTGAAGGTCATGCGCTTCTGGCTGGACATCGGGGTGGACGGGCTGCGGCTCGACGCCATCCCCTACCTGAAGGAGCGCGAGGGCACCAACAACGAGAACCTGGCCGAGACGCACGACGTCCTGAAGGCGATCCGCGCCGCGCTCGACGCCGAGTACCCCGACCGCATGCTGCTGGCCGAGGCCAACCAGTGGCCGGAGGACGTGCTGCCCTATTTCGGCGACCCGGAGAAGGGCGGCGACGAATGCCACATGTCCTTCCACTTCCCGCTGATGCCGCGCATCTACATGGCGGTGGCGATGGAGGACCGGCATCCCATCGCCGACATCATGCGCCAGACACCCGACATCCCGGCCGATTGTCAGTGGGCCATCTTCCTGCGCAACCATGACGAACTGACGCTGGAGATGGTCACCGACAGCGAGCGCGACTATCTCTGGAACTTCTACGCCGCCGACCGGCGCATGCGGATCAATCTCGGCATCCGCCGCCGTCTCGCCCCGCTGCTGGAGAACGACCGCCGCAAGATCGAGCTGCTGAACAGCCTCTTGATGTCGATGCCCGGCACGCCGGTGCTGTACTACGGCGACGAGATCGGCATGGGCGACAACATCTATCTCGGCGACCGCGACGGCGTGCGCACGCCGATGCAATGGTCGATCGACCGCAACGGCGGCTTCTCGCGCGCCGATCCGGCGCGGCTCTATCTGCCGGCGGTGCTCGACCCGATCTACGGCTTCATGGCCGTCAATGTGGAGGCGCAGGCCCGCAACCCCTCCTCGCTGCTGAACTGGATGAAGCGGCTGGTGGCGGTGCGCAAGCAGCGTCAGAGCTTCGGCCGCGGCAGCTTCTCGCTGCTCTACCCCGGCAACCGCAAGGTGCTGGCCTATGTCCGCTGCCTGGAGACGGAAAACGGGTCGGAGATCGCGCTGTGCGTCGCCAACCTGTCGCGCTCGGCCCAGGCGGTGGAACTGGACCTGAAGACCTGGAAGGGCCGCATCCCGGTGGAGCTGCTGGGTCGGACCGTCTTCCCGCCGGTCGGCGACCTTCCCTATCTGCTGACGCTGCCGGCCTACGGCTTCTACTGGTTCGCGCTGACCGCGGAGGCGGAGCTGCCGACCTGGCACGAGACTCCGCCGGAGCCGGTGCCGGACCTGCTGACCGTGGTCGTCCGCGACGGCTGGCACAGCCTGACAAGCGGCAAGGCGGCGGACGAGCTGGGCCGCGACATCCTGCAGGCCTTCCTGCCGAAGCAGCGCTGGTTCTCCGCCAAGGACCGCCGGATCACCCGCTCGCACGTCACCATGGCCGCCCAGCTGCCGGGGCCGGGCGACGGCTTCATGCTGGTCAGGACGCAGGTTGGCCTGGATGGCGATGCCGCCGAGCAGAGCTATTTCCTGCCGATGGCGATGAGCTGGGAGAATGGGGCGGGCGGCACCGGCTGGCCGCTGCTCCCCTACACGCTGGCCAAGGTGCGGCGGGGGCCCCGGACCGGCGCCATCTATGACGCGGTGCAGGCCGACAGCTTCGCGCTCGCCCTGATCGGGGCGTTGCGGCGCGGCGGGACGCTCCAGGCGATGTCCGCGCCGGGCATGGCCGGCAGCGGCAGCATCCGTTTCACCGCCACCGATGCGCTGGCGGCCATCGAGCTGTCGGAGGAAGCCGAGGTGCGGCGTCTGGGTGTGGAGCAGAGCAACACCTCCGTCCTGGTCGACAGCCAGATCGTGCTGAAGGTCCTGCGCCGTCTGGTGGAGGGCGAGCATCCCGAGGTCGAGATGGGCCGCTTCCTGACCGAGGTCGGCTTCGCCAACACCCCGGCCCTGCTGGGCACCGTGGAGCAGGTCGCGGCCGACGGGACGCCGACCGCGCTGGCGGTGGCGCAGGCCTTCGTCCGCAACCAGGGCGACGGCTGGGCCAGCACGGTGGAGGAGCTGGAACGCCAGCTGGAGGACATCCGCCTCGGCGTCGCCGGCACCACCGAGGACGCTGCGGAGGCGGGCGAGCCCTTCGGCATGCATCTGGTGATGATGACCACGCTGGGGCAGCGCACCGCCGAACTGCACCGGGCGCTGGCGCAGGCCACCGGCAACCCGGCCTTCGATCCGGAGCCGATCTCGGCCGAGGATGTGGCGGGTTGGGCCGCCGCCGCCCGCGCCCAGGCGGAGGCCGCCTTCGCCGCCCTGCCCGGAACGCTGGACCGTCTGCCGGCCGACGTGCGCGCCGATGCCGAACAGCTG
>JBKHVJ010000151.1:0-73237 GCA_046570145.1 Alphaproteobacteria bacterium | reverse complement strand
GCGGGGCCGGCGCCCCCACGCCGGCGGCCGGCGTGCTGGTGGTGTCGGCCAGCGCCAACGGGGCGGTCGATGTCGCCAACCTGACACCGTTCGGCAGTGCCAACAGCGACTGATCCGCCGAAGGGGGAGGGCGCCGCATGTCGACCATGGAGGGCGGCGCCTTCCCGGAACCCTGGAAAGGGAGACCGTCCATGGCCCTGACCGCCATCGGCCTGTGCGGCCGTGCGCTGATCAAGCTCGGCGCCACCGCCATCGCTTCCTTCGACGACGGCTCCGCCGAGGCGGAGGTCGCTGCCGCCCTCTATGCGCCGACCCGCGACGCGCTGTTGTCGGCCAATGCCTGGAGCTTCGCCAGCGCGCAGGCGACGCTGCCGCGGCTGGCCGAGCAGCCGGTCGCCGATTATGCCTGCGCCTTCCAGTTGCCGGCCGATTTCCTGCGGGCGCTGGCGGCGGGCGGCGGCGGGCGGGGACGTGGCCTGTCCTATCGCATCATCGGCCGGACGCTGCTGTGCGATGCCAGCGCCGTCACCCTGTCCTACATCGGCCGTCCGGCGGAGGAGCATTTCCCCGCCTTCTTCGATCAGGCGCTGATCGCGCGGCTCGCCGCCGAGTTCTGCCTGCCGCTGACCGAAAGCTCGACGCGGGCTGACCTGCTGGCCCAGTTGGCCGAGAGCGAGTTCCGCCGCGCCCGCCAGATCGACGCCCAGCAGGACAGCCAGCCCGGCTTCGAGGACTTCACCCTGATCGATGCGAGAGCATGAGGGGGGCGCGGGCATGATGGGGAGGACGTGATGGGACGGCTGCATCAGGTCAAGACCAACTTCACCGCCGGCGAGGTGTCGCGCCGCCTGCTGGGGCGCGGTGACCTCAAGGCTTACGACAACGGCGCGCTGGCCCTGCGCAACCTGTTCATCGACCCGACCGGGGGGGTGACGCGGCGGTCGGGCCTTGCCTTCGCCGCGCTGGTCCGCGGCGACGGGCGGCTGGTGGCGTTCGAACGGAACAGCGAACAGACCTATCTGCTGGTCTTCACCGACCGCTGGATCGACGTGCTCCAGGGCGGGAGCAAGCTGGCATCGGTTGCCGCACCCTGGACGTTGACGCAACTGGCGCAGATCACCTGGACGCAGAGCGCCGACACGCTGCTGGTCTGCCATCCCGACCTGTCGCCGCGCAAGCTGACGCGCGGCGACGATGGGGCCTGGACCTTGTCGGAGTGGGCCTTTGCGGTGGACGGGGAACTGGTGCGGACACCCTTCCACCGCTTCGGCGATCCGGCGGTGACGGTGACGCCATCGGGCACCACGGGCGCGATCACCGTCACCGCCTCGGCCCTGGTGTTCGACCCGCGCCATGACGGCACCCGCATCCGCATCAAGGGCAAGCAGTTGCAGGTGACCGGCGTGGTTTCGGCCACCCAGGTCAACGCAACGGTGAAGGAGACGCTGGCCGACACCCAGCCGACGACGCAATGGGAGGAGCAGGCCTTCTCCGCCTATCGCGGCTGGCCGGTCTCGGCGGCCTTTCATCAGGACCGGCTGGTGATCGGCGGGTCGCGCGACCTGCCCAACCGGCTGTGGCTGTCGCGGTCCGCCCAAATCTGGAACTTCGATCTGGGCGAGGGGCTGGACGACCAAGCCATCGAGTTCGGCATCCTGTCCGATCAGGTGAACGCGGTGCGCGCCGTCTTCTCCGGCCGGCATCTGCAGGTCTTCACGTCGGGCGCCGAATATATGGTGTCCGGCGACCCGCTGACCCCGCAGAGCATGCAGGTCAACCGCCAGACGCGCATCGGCTCGCCGATGGACCGCGCCATTCCGCCGCGCGACGTGGAGGGGGCGACGCTGTTCGCGCCGCGCAACCGGCGCGAAATCCGCGAGTTCCTCTATACCGACACCGAGGCGGCCTATCAGGCGAACGACCTCGCCCTGCTGGCCCGTCATATGGTGTCCAGCCCGCGCGACCAGGATTACGACCAGAACCGCCGGCTGCTGTTCGTGGCGATGGAGGACGGCACGCTGGGAGCGCTGACCGCCTACCGTGCGGAGAACGTCACAGCCTGGACCCTCCTGGAGACCGATGGGGCGGTCCGCTCCGTCGCCGCGGTGGGGGACGAGGTCTATACGCTGGTCGAGCGACGCGGGGTGTGGACTGTCGAGCGGTTCGACGATGCGCTGAATCTCGATGCGGCGATCGCCGCCGAGCGGGGTGAGGCAACCGCCGTCTGGGGTGGGCTGTCGCATCTGGAGGGGCGGACGGTCGCCGTTGTCGCCGACGGGGTGATCCGCAACCCCACCACCGTGCAGGCCGGCAGCGTCACGCTCGACCCGCCGGCGCGCAGGGTCGAGATCGGACTGCCCTATACCCATCGGATCGAACCGTTGCCGCCCAACCTGCTGGGGCAGGCGACCGGGGCCGACATCGTCCGGCTGGTCGCCGTCACCTTCCGGCTGGAGGAGACGGCGGCGCTGCGCGTCGATCTGGGGCGCGGGTTGCAGGAACTTGCGCTTCACCGGCTGGGCCCGCAACCGGCCGGCGGGGTGCCGCCGCGCGTGTCCGGCGACCGCCGGCTGCGGGCGCTCGGCTGGCGCCACGACACCAATGTCCCGCTGTGGCGCATCGAGCAGGACGCGCCGCTGCCCTTCACGCTGCTTTCCGTGACCATGGAATTGAAGGTGAACGACTGATGGGTGGAATTGCTCCCCTCGTGACCACGGCGCTGCCGCTGGCGAACTCGGTCATCGGGACCGTGCGCAGCGCCAATGCCGGACAGTCCGGTGCCGCCGCACAACAGGCCGCCCAACAAGCCGCTGCCGAGCTTGAGTACAAGCGCCAGCAGGACGCGGCGCAGGCCGCCGCTGCCCAGGCGGCGCTGGAACAGAAATACCGCGAGGAAGCGGCGGCGGCCGAACGCAACGCCCAGGCTGCCGCTGTTGCCCGCCAGCAGCAGGCCCAGCTGGAGGCCGAGGCGCAGGCCCGCCAGTGGACGCATGACGCCGAAATGCGCCGGCAGGAGCAGGAGCTTCAGCGCCAGAAGGAAGAAGTTGCGGCTGCTGCTGCGGCGGCGGCGCGGGCCAAGGAGATGGACGACTTCCGAGGGGCCCAGGAGCAGACGCTGGCCCAGCTGCGCGCCAGCCAGGAGGAGGCGGTCCGCGCCAAGGAGACCGACGCGCAGACCCAGCTCGCCCAGCTGACCGCCGCGGCGGATGCCGCCGAACAGCGTCGGCTGGCGGCACTGCGTCAGGCGGTCGGCAAAACCCGCGCCGGGCTCGGGGCGCGGGGCGTCACCGCGCAGGATGGGTCGGGCGAGGCGATCCTGCTGGGGCTGACCAATTCCAGCGAAACCGAGCGCAAGGACGCCCAGGCGACCGGCCAGCTGAAACGCGCCGCCATCCAGCAGAGCCTTGACGAGGCCAGGCGCCGGAACCTGCTGGAGTTGTCGCAACTCGCCGACCGTCAGCGGCTGGAATACATGAGCAAGTTCTTTTGAACGCGTTTATGTCCGTTTTCGCGGAGTCTCCGATGTCCACGTCGCTTCTCATCCCGCGCGGGACCCCGCGTGTGCAGTATCTCGCCGACGGCGCGCAACGGGTCTTCACCTATCCGTTTCCGATCTTCGCCGACGAGGACCTCCAGGTCTTCCTGGGCGCCGCACTCCAGAGCACCGGCTATGCGGTCGGCGGGGCCGGAGCGACCGCGGGCGGGGCGGTGACCTTCGCCGCGGCGCCGGCGGAAGGGACCGTGGTCCTGCTTCGCCGCCGGCTGCCCATCGAACGGCGCAGCGATTTCGGCGAGAGCGGCCCGCTGCCGGCCACCGCCCTCAATGGCGAGCTGGACCGGCTGACGGCGATGCTCCAGCAGGTGGCGGGTGACCAGGAACTGATGCTGCGCTATGCCGACAGCGACCTGCCGGCTTCCCCCCTGCTGCCGGAGCGCAACCTGCGCCAGGGCAAGCTGCTGGCCTTCGACAGCGCCGGCAACCCCACGATCCGTCCGCCGGTGGACGAGGAGGCGCTGGCGACCTATCTGCCGCCGGGCGCCGGGGCCACCGCCCGGCCGGTGCGCGACAAGCTGGCCGACCTCGTGTCGGTGAAGGATTTCGGCGCGGTGGGGGACGGGCTGGTCGACGACACGCTGGCCCTGCAGGCGGCGCTGACCTCGGCCCGCGCCGTGTTCGTGCCGCCGGGTAGCTACCGCATCGCCAACACCCTGACGCTCGGCCATGGGCAGACGCTGTACGGGGCGGGACAGGCGTCGGTGATCCGCGGGGTATCGAATGGCTTCGACCTGATCCATCTGCCGGACGGTTACGCCACCCTGTCGGGCCTGCGGCTGGAGCAGGGCCGGGTGGGAGTGCGGCTGTTCGGACGCGACGGGCCTTGCGTGCAGAACAGCCTGACCGACCTCACCCTGTGGGAGCCGGAGGTGGGGCTGCTGTTCGACGGCTACATCGATCCGAACCTGCCCTGCTATTGGAACAACATCGCCCGCGTGCTGGTGGCGCGGCCGTCGCGCCATGGGGTGTGGCTGACGCGGACGGGGGCGGGCGACACGCCGAACGCCAACCGGTTCCACGCCGTACGGGTCTATTCGCTGTCGGCGCCGATGAGTGGCTGCGGATTCTTCGTGGAGCAGGGGCGCTTCAACAACGCCTTCTTCGACTGCGAGGCCAATCTGTGGCCGGAGGCGGAGGCCTGCTTCCGCGTCGGTGCCGTCACCGACAAGACGCTGATCGTGAATTTCTATGCCGAGTCGCTGGGGGCCCTGCCGAACCTCCAGCTGGATGCCGGATCGGTGGAGACGGCGGTCGTCAACCTGTTCTCCGCCGCCGCCGGGCCGGCAATCCTCGACCGTTCCAGCGGGCAATACACCGCGGTCAATGCCGGCTATCCGGAAAAGAACCGGCTTCAGCGCAGCCGAGTCACGGAACTGGTGGTGGAGGCACTGCGCTACGACACCGACTATGTGGAACCGGTGACGGGCGGGGTGGTGGCGTTGGACCTGACCAGCTCCGTCTATCTGGCCAGCGCCTATGGCGGGCCGGTGGAGTTGCGTCTACCCAAGGCCGAGGCCGTCAACGGCCATGCGGTGACGATCAAGCGCACCGATGCCTCGGCCAACCCGCTGACGGTGACGGAGACCGGCGGACCGGGGCCGGACGGGCGGGTGCTGTCGCTGGGCAACCGCTACGACTTCGTGACGCTGGTGTCGAACGGGGCGGGCTGGTGGATCGTCGCCGGCAACAATCCGCCGGGCAACGCCCGCTATCACGCGGCCCCCGGCCTGTTCGAGCCGGACCTGAACCAGCAGCTCTATCTGGTCAGCGCCTGGAGCGGGGCGGTGGAGGTGCGGCTGCCGGCGCCGTCGGCCCCGCATGCGGTCGGCCGAACGGTCACCGTCAAGAAGTCCGACACCGGCGGCAACCGCGTCACGGTCACCCAGGCCGGCGGCGGCGGGCCGGACAGCGAGGCCATCGCGCTGTCCGCCCAGGGCCATGCGGTGACGGTGATGTCGGACGGCGCCGGCTGGCACATCCTGGGGCGGAATCCATGAGGGCGGGG
The DNA here is from genome assembly GCA_046570145.1 of Alphaproteobacteria bacterium. GTDB lineage: Bacteria > Pseudomonadota > Alphaproteobacteria > Azospirillales > Azospirillaceae > Azospirillum. The sequence goes on along the minus strand of JBKHVJ010000151.1, from coordinate 67,676 downwards.
AAGCACGACAGCTTTCGCGCCTTCGTCCAGGGCTGGAACGACATGGTGGAACTGAAGACCCCCAGCCACCATGCGCGGATGGCGGGTTGGCTGGAGGCGTGCATGGCCGGGCAGAACCGGCGCATGCTGCTGATGGCATTCCGCGGTTCGGGCAAATCGACCCTGGTCGGGCTGTTCGCGGCGTGGCTGTTGCTGCGCGATCCCAACCGCCGGCTGCTGGTGCTGGCCGCCGACATGCGGTTGGCGACGAAGATGGTGCGCAACGTCAAGCGCATCCTGGAACGCCATCCCGGCTGCGTCCACCTGAAGCCGCCGGCCAGGGAGCGCGACCAATGGGCGGCCGACCAGTTCACGGTGGTGCGACCGATGGAATTGCGCGACCCGTCGATGGCGGCGGCCGGCATCGGCGGCAACATCACCGGCAGCCGCGCCGACGTGGTGATCTGCGACGACGTGGAGGTGCCGCGCAACGCCGACACCGGGATCAAGCGTGCAGCGTTGCGCGAGCGTCTGTCGGAACTGGAGTATGTGCTGGTGCCGGGCGGGGCGCAGCTTTATGTTGGCACGCCGCATGCGCAGGACAGCCTCTATGCCGAGGAGACCGACGACGGCAGCCCGCCCTTCCTGGACGGGTTCGAACGGTTGGTCCTGCCGGTCTATACCGAGGACGCCGAGGGCAACCGCACCTACACCTGGAAGGAGCGCTTCGGCGAGGCGCATGTCGCCCGCATCCGCAAGTCCACCGGCCCCAACAAATTCACCAGCCAGATGCTGCTGCGTCCGGTCAGTGCCGCCGACGGCATGCTGGATGTCGCCAAGCTCGGCCGCTACGACGCGGAGCTGGTCTATCGCGAGGCGCTGGGCCGCGCGGTGCTGACGCTGGGCGGAGTGCGGATGGTTTCCGCCTCCTGCTGGTGGGACCCGGCCTTCGCCCGGCTGGAAGCGGACGGCAAGGCGAAAAGCGGTGACGGCAGTGTGGTCGCCGTGGTTTTCGGCGGCGCCGACAAACACTTCTACCTGCATCGGGTGCTGTATCTGACGGTCGATCCCCGGTTGGAAGAGACGGAAGCCGATCAGCAATGCGGGCAGGTCTCCCGCCTGCTCGCCGACAACCACCTGCCGTCGATCCATATCGAGATCAACGGTTTGGGCCGCTTCCTGCCCGGCCTGCTGCGTGAACGGCTGCGCAATGACCGGCTGGCCGTCGGCGTGGTCGAGCAGACCAGCCGCAAGCCCAAGGCCCAGCGGATCGCGGAGGCCTTCAATGCCCTGATGGCCGACCGCCGCCTGCTGGCCCACCGGTCGGTGTGGGACACGCCGCTGATCCGTGAAATGCGCGACTGGCGCCCGGACGGCCGCTACCGCGGACCTGACGACGGCCTGGACGCTGTGGCCGGCTGCCTCGGAGCCGAGCCCTTCCGCTTCGAAGACGCGGCGCCCGTTCCCGAACGCCGCCCCGATTGGCGGGGTGTCGGCACGGTGGTGGCGCCGTCGGATTGGGAGCTTTGAGTCCTTTCCTCATCTCAACCACAGGAGACCCCGATGCACGACACCCTGACCGGAGGCCTGGATCTCGCCTGGTGGATCACCGCCGTCGCACTGCCGGCGATGGGCGGGCTGTTCTGGCTGATCGCGCGTGTGCGCAAGGATGCCGACAGCGCTCTGGACGAGTTGCGCGTCCGGGCGGAGGAGGCTCAGGCGCAGGTGCGCGAGAGTCTCGCCGCCTACAAGCTGGAGGTCGCAAAGACCTATGTCTCCTTCGCGACCCTCAAGGATGTGGAGCAGCGCCTGACCGACCATCTGCTGCGGATCGAGACCAAGCTCGATTCGGGCTTCCTGCCGTTCGAGGCCGGACGGCGCTGACCTTCGGCTGCCGCGACGGGCTGACGGGTCAGTCGGCGTGGTGGATCATCGCCTGGTAGATCTTCCAGGCCACCTCGACCGACACGCCGCCGGCCCGCGCGCCTGCCGCCAGCATGGTGGCGCTCGGCTTCAGCGGGACCGCGGTCTGACCCGGTTCGCACAGCGCGCCCATGGCGGTGACCGAGGCGCCCAGGTCCACGTCGCAGGACTGGGTCTTCTTCATCAGGCTCATGGAAATCGCGTTCATGACGGGTCCTCCGTTGACTTGCTTCTGTCACAGCAAAAGCGATGCCAAACTGCGAAAGCGTCTGTGGACCTTGGAATCGCGGGGGTTGCGCGGGATGACCCGCCGTTTTGGCAGGAACGAAGACCGCGGAAACTCAAAAATACCCGCAAAATGCCGAATAGTTTCGAGTGTGCTTTGCAAAATGCAACGCGCGACGCGTGCGGAATTGCATTCAGGGAGTCGATCTTGCGTTGTGGACGGCGTCATGCCGGACCCGGCCGCACAAGACGCCGCACCGCGGGACACAGCGGCTTTCGGACTGCGGCTTTGATGTGTCTGGCCGGTGGCCGCGCCTTGGGATAGTGTCCGGCCATCATGACCGACCGAATCATCCACCACATGTGCCGTGCGGACGAGTGGGACGCCGCCCGCCCGGCCGGCAGCTACCCGGGCTCGTCGCAGGATGTCCAGGACGGCTTCATCCATTTCTCCACCGCCGGACAGGTGGTGGAGAGCGCCGCCAAGCATCGCGCCGGCCAGGACGGCCTGCTGCTGCTCACGGTGGACGCCGACCGGCTGGGTGCCGCCCTCCGTTGGGAACCCTCACGCGGCGGACAGCTGTTCCCGCATCTCTACGGGCCGCTGCCGGTGGATGCCGTGCTGCGGGCCGACCCGCTGCCGCTCGGGCCGGATGGGCGCCACGTCTTCCCGGTCGGCTTCCCCTTCACCCTCCAGGACCTCGTTCCGTGATCGACCTCTATCCGCTTGCCGGGCCGCTGCTGTTCCGCTTCGACCCTGAGACCGCGCATGGCCTGACCATCAAGGCGCTGAAGACCGGGCTGGTCCCGCCGGCGCGTGGCAAGGACGAGCCGGCGCTGCACACCTGCGTCTGGGGGCTGGACTTCACCAACCCGGTCGGGCTGGCCGCCGGCTTCGACAAGAACGCCGAAGTGGTCGACGCCATGCTGAATCTCGGCTTCGGCTTCGTCGAGCCCGGACGCGTCACCCCGCGGCCCCAGCCCGGCAACCCGCGTCCCCGCCTGTTCCGGCTGGTGGAGCAGCGGGCGGTCATCAACCGCATGGGCTTCAACAACGAGGGGCTGGAAGCCTTCGCCCAGCGACTGGAGCGCCGCCGCGCGGCGCCCAAGCGCCCCCCCGGCATCGTGGGCGCCAACCTGGGCAAGAACAAGGACACCGCCGACGCCGCCGACGATTACGTGATCGGCGTGCGCCGGCTGGCGCCGCTGGCCGACTATCTGGTCGTCAACGTCTCCTCCCCCAACACGCCGGGACTGCGCGCGCTGCAGGGCAGGGACCCCTTGCGCGCGCTGCTGGAACGGGTGCTGGAGGCGCGGGCCGCCTGCGGCCTGACCCGCAACCCTCCGCTGCTGCTGAAGATCGCGCCCGACCTGACGGTGGAGGACAAGAGCGACATCGCCGCGGTGGCGCTGGAGTCCGGCATCGATGGCCTGATCGTCTCCAACACCACCATTGCGCGGCCCGACAGCATCCCGGCGGCGATGCGCAGCGAGGCCGGCGGACTGTCCGGCGCTCCGTTGTTCGAACCCTCCACCTCCGTCCTGCGCGAGATCTACGCGCTGACCGGCGGCAAGCTGCCGATCGTCGGCGTCGGCGGCGTGGCGACCGGCGAGGACGCCTATGCCAAGATCCGGGCCGGCGCCTCGCTGGTTCAGCTCTATTCGGCGATGGTCTATGCCGGGCCGGCGGTGGTCCACCGCATCCGCCGCGAATTGGCGGAGCTGCTGCGCCGCGACGGCTTCAGCTCGGTCGCCGAGGCGGTGGGAGCGGATCTCCGCTGATCCCGCGCAGGGCGGAGCCGACGGGAGCGTAGCATTAACGGATCGTCAAGCGGGTATCCCGACAGTGAGCGGGGATGCCCGCCCGGTCCGTGCCATGCTCGTGCCGAAGGCTCCGCATATGATGAAGGTCCTGACCGCCGACCTCCGGCCCGGCACTGCCATTTCCACCACCGTGGTTCCTGCGATGACCCCGCTGACGCACCTTGTCTATGCGCTGGCTTACCTGATCGCCGGAATTTCGGCCGGCGCGGCCCTATGGGCGTTGCGTCCGGAGGCCGATCCGCTGGTGGCGTGGCTGGCCGGCGCGCTGGTGGTGCTGGCCGGGGGGCTGGTGCATGACGTGGTGACCCGGCTGGAGCGCGAGCGCAAAGCCGCCCGCCGCATCTCCCGGCTGAGCGACCGTGTGGAGGAGCTGGCCCACCTGCTTGAGCAGCGCCTCGCATCGGACCATGGCGGCGCGCCGGAAAACACCGCACGCTACGATGCGGTGATGCAGGAGGTGAAGCTCCTGCAGTTGCTGGTCGCCCGCCTGACCGAGCGGCGGGCTCCGCGCCCTCCGGCACCCTCCGGCGACCCCAACGGCGCCCGCCGTCCGGCCGCGACGCCGTCCCCCGCTCCGCAGCCGGTTCCAACGTCCGCCGCCCCAATGGACGACGCCGCGGTGCTTGAGGCGGTGCGCGACGCGCTGAAGGCCGACCGCATCGACGTCTACCTCCAGCCGATCGTCAGCCTTCCCCAGCGCAAGCACCGCTTCTACGAGGTGTTCTCGCGCGTGCGGTCGGCCGACGGGCAGCAGATCATGCCCGACCGCTATCTCGATATCGCCGAGCGCGAGGGGCTGATCGCCACCATCGACAATCTTCAGTTGGTCCGCTGCGTCCAGCTGATCCGCGAGACGGAGCGGCGCCAGCACGCCATCGGCTTCTTCGCCAACATCTCCGCCGCGACGCTGGCGGATGCGGAGTTCATGCGCCAGTTCCTGAACATGATGGCGCAGAACCACGCCCTGGTCCCGAAGCTGGTCTTCGAGCTGAGCCAGCATGCCCTGAGCGTCGGCGGGGCGGTGACGATGGGAATCCTGTCGCAGCTGGCGCGGCTGGGCTTCCGCTTCTCGATGGATCAGGTGACCGATCTCGCCATCGACATCGACCGGCTGCTGCGCCACGAGTTCCGCTGCATCAAGCTGGACCGCGCCCTGGTGCTCGACCCCGCCAATGCCGAACGGATCCGCGAGTTGCGCCGCCGCTGCGCGGCCGAGGGCATCGACCTGATCGTCGAGAAGATCGAGACGGAGAACCAGCTGGTCGAGGTGCTCGACACCGGCTTCGACTTCGGCCAAGGCTATCTGTTCGGCGAACCGCGGCTGAGCCGGAAGCCGGAATGAGGGTGAGCCGGGACCAATGCCGAGTTGTGGCGGCAATGCAGCGTTGGTCTGTCCACACCCTTGCTTTCCCCCGCCGCGCTTGACATTCCCCCACGCGGCGATGGAAATTTCGCCTTCCCGGCCAAGTCCGGGCACCCGATGCGGGTGAGACCAACACTAGTAAATGGTGACTTCGGTGACGTCCAACATCGCCATCACGCTGCCCGACGGCAGCGTGCGGGAGTTCGACCGGCCGGTGACGGGGCTCGAGATTGCCCAGTCCATCGGTTCGCGCCTGGCCAAAGATGCGCTTGCCGTCAAGATCGACGGCACGGTGAAGGACCTCACCACCACCGTCACTACCAACGCCAAGATCGAGATCGTCACGCGTACCCACGCCGACGCCCTCGAGGTCATCCGCCACGATGCCGCCCACGTGCTGGCCGATGCGGTGCAGAAGCTCTATCCCGGCACGCAGGTCACCATCGGCCCGTCGATCGCCACCGGCTTCTACTACGACTTCGCGCGCGACGAGCCGTTCACGCCCGAGGATCTGGAAAAGATCGAGGCGAAGATGCGCGAGATCGTCGGGGCCGACATCCCCATCGTCCGCGAGGTCTGGGACCGCGACGAGGCGGTTGCCTACTTCAAGAAGCTGGGCGAGCACTACAAGGCCGAGCTGATCGAGGCGATCCCGCAGGGCGAGCCGGTGTCGATCTACCGCCAGGGTGACTGGCTGGATCTGTGCCGCGGCCCCCACGCCATGACGACGGGCAAGGTCGGGCAGGGCTTCAAGCTGATGAAGGTCGCCGGCGCCTATTGGCGCGGCGACAGCCGCAACCCCATGCTCCAGCGCATCTACGGCACCGCCTGGCGCGACGAGAAGGAGCTGAAGGCCTACCTGCACCAGATCGAGGAGGCGGAGAAGCGCGACCACCGCAAGCTGGGCAAGGAACTGGACCTGTTCCATGTGCAGGAGGAGGCGGTCGGCTCGGTCTTCTGGCATCCGAAGGGCTGGACGCTCTACCAGACGCTGGAAACCTACATCCGCACCAAGCTGAAGGCCGCCGGCTATGTCGAGGTGAAGACGCCGCAGCTGATCGACAGCTCGCTGTTCAAGGCGTCCGGCCACTGGGACATGTATGGCGACAACATGTTCAAGGTGGAGGCCGACGGCGGCGAGAAGCTGCTGGGCATCAAGCCGATGAACTGCCCCGGCCATGTCCAGATCTTCCGCCACGGCCTGCGCTCCTACCGCGACCTGCCGATCCGCATGGCGGAGTTCGGAGCCTGCCACCGCAACGAGCCGTCGGGCGCGCTGCACGGCATCATGCGCGTGCGGGCCTTCACCCAGGACGACGCCCACATCTTCTGCACCGAGGATCAGGTACAGAGCGAAGCGGCCGAGTATTTCAAGCTGCAGCTCGGCGTCTACCGGGACCTGGGCTTCGACAAGATCTCGGTGAAGCTGGCTCTGCGTCCGGACGTCCGTACCGGCGCCGACGAACTGTGGGACCGCGCCGAAGGGGCGCTGGCCCAGGCGCTGCGCGACGCCGGGCTGGACTATGAGGAACTGCCGGGCGAGGGCGCCTTCTACGGTCCCAAGGTGGAATTCCATCTGACCGACGCCATCGGCCGTACCTGGCAGTGCGGCACGCTGCAGTACGATCCGAACCTGCCGGAACGACTCGATGCCAGCTATATCGGCGAGGATGGCGCCCGCCATCGGCCGATCATGCTGCACCGGGCGATCCTGGGGTCGATGGAGCGCTTCATCGGCATGCTGATCGAGCATTACGCCGGCAAGTTCCCGCTGTGGCTGTCGCCGGTCCAGGTGACCGTCGCCACCATCACCAGCGAGGCCGACGGCTATGCCGAGGAAGTGGCCAAGCTGTTGAAGCGCAAGGGCCTGCGCGTCGAACTCGATACCCGCAACGAGAAGATCAACCTGAAGGTCCGCGAGCACAGCCTGCAGAAGGTGCCGCTGATGCTGGTTGTCGGAAAGCGCGAGTCAGAGGAGCGGACGGTCGCGCTCCGCGTGCTGGGCGGCAAGGATCAGGAAATTCTTGCCCTCGACGCCGCGGTCGCTAAACTGGTTGGGGAAGCGAGATCGCCTGCCGGCGATGCCGTGACCGATTCGCCGTTTTAACCGACCCGCGCGACGCTGCCGGCCCTCCTCTGGACGGCCGGCTTCCGCGTGGTTTTAGACCATGGAGAAGCGTCCATAGCCAGGATTCCGTCCGAAGCCGCCCCGACCCGCGATGGCCCGCGGGTAAACCGGGAGATCTCGGCTCGTTCCGTTCGTCTCGTCGGTGCAGATGGCGAGATGATCGGGGTGGTGTCGTTGCGCGATGCTTTGCTGGCCGCTGAGGATGCCGGCCTCGACCTGGTCGAGGTTGCTCCCCAGGCGGAACCGCCCGTCTGCAAAATCCTCGACTATGGCAAGTTCAAGTACGAGGCGCAGAAGAAGGCGAACGAGGCCCGCAAGAAGCAGAAGATCATCGAGGTCAAGGAGATCAAGCTCCGGCCGAACATCGATGACAACGACTATGACGTGAAGATGCGCTCGGCGCGCCGTTTCCTCGAAGAGGGCGACAAGGTCAAGGTGACCATGCGCTTCCGCGGCCGTGAAATGGCGCACCAGGATCTGGGTATGAATGTGCTGGTCCGCGTCCGCGACGAGCTGGACGAGCTGGCGAAGGTCGAGCAGATGCCGAAGCTCGAAGGCCGCCAGATGGTCATGGTGCTGGCTCCGCGCTGACGCGGGGTGACGTTACGGAAAGGGCCCGTCCGCGATGCCGGACGGGCCTTTTTTGCCTGATGCGGCAGTGCTCTGCCCCTCCACCACTCGCGCCTCAGCGCAGCGGCCGGTCGTCCACGATCACCACATAGCAGGTGTGCCGGGTGTATTTGGCGCAGTTGTCCAGGGCGCCGCGGCGGGCGGCGTCCTCGCTGGACATGCCGGACTTCCAGCCGAAGGCGCCGTCCCGCGACACCGCGAAGGCTTTGCGGCCGGCAGCTTCGAGATAGGCGCTGAATTTCGCCCGGTTGGCGTCGGACAGTTCGGGTGGCGGCTCCAGTCTGATGGGCGTACCGAGCGGTCCGGCCGGCGGCGCGGCTGCGGCCATGTCGGCTGCGGCTCCGGGTGGCCGGTCGTTCAGGTAGGCGATCCGGCAGCCTTGCCGGCTGTGCATCGCACAGGTCTCCAACGCTCCTCTCTGCGCCTCGTCCAGGCTGCGCAGGCCGGATTTCCAGCCATAGGCACCGTCGGACGACACGGCGAAGGCCTTGTTGCCGCCGGCCGCGACATAGGCGGGGAACTTCGCCCGGTTGGCGGCGGACAGTTCGGGTGGTGGCGGCAGCGCCGGCAGGGACAGCGCGATAGGCGTCTTGCGCGGGACCAGCCCGTTCTGCGCCAGGAAAGCATCGACCATCGGTGTCCATTCCGCGATGGCCGCGGTGAAGAAGGAATGCCCGTCCTTGCCGTGTGGCGGCGTGGCGATGAACTCGCCCCGGCCGCCTTCATGGGCGAAAGCCTCCCACAGACGGCGGGCGAGGTCGGGGCCGAAGAACAGGTCGTTCTCCGCATAGATCCACAGGGTCGGAACGCGCGAACTGCGGCCCAGCGTGCCGAAGGCGGCGACCAGCCGCTCTTCCCGGCAGACCTCGTTGTCGGCGATGGAGCCGCGTCCGCCGGCGAAGCTGATCGCCGCCTTCAGCCCGGGCGGGGGATCGGCGCTGAGCGCGATGCTGGCAAGCCCGCCGGCCGACACGCCGACCGCGATGACGCGGCCGGGATCGGCATAGGGCTGGGCCGCCACATAGCGGACGGCTTGGCGCAGGTCCTCGGCGCTCTGCCGGGCGGAATGCAGGTAGTCGGGGTTGTTGCAGGCGCCGGTCGTCTCGCTGTAGGGACCGTCCGATCCGCCATAGCCGCGCCGCATCACCGCCACCGTCGCCCAGCCGCGCCGGGCGAACTCACGGGCTTCCGGCAGGTAGCGCAACGGCGTCATCTGCGCCCGCTCCGCCGGGTCGCGCGGGGTGCCGTGGCTGATGATCGCGATGGGGTAGGGACCGGGACCGTCCGGCCGCAGCAGCATCGCCTCCAACGTTGCGGATGAGCCGTCGGGGAAGCGCGCGGGGATCGACAACGGCGTCTGCACCAGCCCTTCGGCCAGCGCCGGTCCGCACCACGACAGCATGAACAGCAGGGCGATCAGGCGGCGCAGGGTCATGGCGGGCGCAGTCTCCGCAAGGGAAGGGGGCTGCGCTTTTTGTACGCTATCTTGGGCTTGGCGTCAGTGGGGAGGTGGTGGGGTGTCGGCTGACGATGCCCTCACCCATCCTCCCCCGCTCAGCGGGGGAGGATGGGTGAGGTCTAACTTCGCACCACCAGCTCCCTACTCCACCCCCTGCCGCGCCACCCGCAGCGCCTCCGCCAGCACCTCGGCGTCGCCGATGTGGTTGGCGAGGAGCAGGATCAGTTTGGCGTTCAGGCGGGTGCTCTGGTCGGGGGTCAGGTCGCGGTGGCTGTCGATCAGCAGCTGGTAGACGTCGTCCGGGCTGGCAAAGCGCTGCTCGGTCATCAGTTTGGCCATGGGTGGGCTCCAGGAAATCGGGGGATCAGCGGCCGGTGGCGCGGGCGAGCGCGGCTGACAGGGCCGCGGCGTCGAAACGGCGCCAGCGGGCGGCGATGTGCTGGTCTGGACGGATCAGATAGACGCTGCCGGGCGTCAGGTCATAGCGCTCGCGCAGGCGGCCGGCGCTGTCCACCAGCTCCCCGGCGATGCCGCGGCGGCGCTCGGTCACCGCATGCCAAGCGAGCGGCAGCGGTCCGGCGGCCAAGCCGTCCAGCGCCGCCGCCACCTCAGCCGGGACAGCCCCGCCCATATCGTCGGTGGCGGCATAGAGCACGGTGAAGCGGCCGTCCAGCGCCTCCATCAGCCAGCCGGGCTGGCCGTCGCGCTCCACCGGTGCGTCGGTGGCCGGCGCGCCCGGCACCATCCGTCCGGCGAAAATGTCACCGTCCGGTGTGTTCAGCGGGCTGTCGCTGTAGGTGGTCGGCGTGGACAGCCGGCCGGAATTGACCAGCGAGCGGGCGAAGGGCTTGTCGACCGCCAGTTCCAGCACGGCGTCGCGGAAGACGCGGCTCATCTCGCTCTTCGGCGTGATGAAGTCGGTGGAGCGGGTCGAGTTCAGGATGTTCTCCTTCGCCGCCGCCACCCGTTCGTCGCTGTAGCTGTCGAGCAGTGACTCCGGCGCCTTGCCGTCCAGCACCAGCGCCAGCTTCCACACCAGATTGTCGGCGTCGGGCACGCCGCTGTTGGCGCCGCGCGCGCCGAAGGGCGAGACCTGATGGGCCGAATCGCCGGCGAACAGGATGCGGCCATGGCGGAACCGCTCCAGCCGGCGGCACTGGAAGGTGTAGACCGACACCCATTCCAGCTCGAACGGCGTGTCGGCGCCCAGCATCGCCTGGACGCGGGGGATGACGCGCTCGGGCTTCTTCTCCTCCTCCGGGTCGGCGTCCCAGCCCAACTGGAAATCCAGGCGCCAGACATTGTCGGGCTGCATGTGCAGCAGGGCCGACTGCTTGCGGTGGAAGGGCGGATCGAACCAGAACCAGCGTTCGGCCGGGAAATCCGCCTTCATCACCACGTCGGCGATCAGGAAGCGGTCCTTGAACACCTCCCCCTGGAACTCCAGACCCAGCATCTTGCGCACCGACGACTTGGCACCGTCGCAGGCGATCACCCAATCGGCCTCCACCGCATGGACGCCGTCGGGCGTTTCCACCTGCAGCACGACATGGTCGGCCTCCTGCTTGGCGGAGATGACGCGGGAGAGCCAGCGCAGGTCGATCAGGTCGCTCCTGCGGGCTTGCGTGACGAGGAAATCCTCCAGGTAATATTGCTGGAGGTTGATGAAGGCGGGGATCTTGTGGTGCGGCTCCGGCAGCAGGTCGAACTGGTAGACCAGGCTGTCGCCGTTGAAGACCTTGCCGATCTTCCACACCACGCCCTTGTCGATCATGCGCTGGCCGACGCCCAGCCGGTCCCACACCTCCAGCGCGCGCTTGGCATAGCAGACGGCGCGGCTGCCGACGCTGACGGTATCCTCGGCGTCGAGCACCACCACCGGCACGCCCTTGCGCGCGAAGTCGAGTGCGGCGGTCAGCCCGACCGGGCCGGCGCCGATGACCACCACCGGATGCCGCCGGACGGTGCCGGTGCGCTGTTCCTCCGAGGGTGTGAAGCTGTATTTCGGATAGCTGAAGGTCGCGTGCATTGGGCGTTTCCTCCCCCGGAAACAATGAACGGACGCGTTGGCGCGCCGGCTTGTAACGAACCGTTATGGTTGCCAACGATACAGTTTCATTTGATACCAATCAAGAGCCCAGCGCGGAAGATCTGGAAGCGATACAGGAAAAGCTACTATGACGGAAAATCAGTATCGCGTATAGGGTGCGGCGGTGTAGCCTTTCGGCAAAAGACCGGATAGAGACATCGAGGAATGCCGACCATGACCGCTCCCACCACTGTGCCCACCTTGCCGCGCCCGACCGTCTACGCCATCGACGGGGTGATTCCCGTCATCGATCCGACCGCCTTCGTCCACCCCTCTGCCGTGCTGATCGGCGATGTGGTGGTCGGCCCCGGCTGCTATGTCGGCCCCTGCGCCAGCCTGCGCGGCGATTTCGGCCGGATCGTGCTGCAGCGGGGCAGCAACGTGCAGGACAATTGCACGCTCCACGCCTTCCCCGGCCACGACGCCATCGTCGAGGAGGACGGGCATGTCGGCCATGGCGCGGTGCTGCACGGCTGCATCGTCCGCCGCAACGCGCTGGTCGGCATGAATGTGGTGGTGATGGACGGGGCGGAGATCGGCGAAGAGTCGATCGTCGCCGCCATGGCCTTCGTCAAGGCCGGCTTCGTCGTGCCGCCGCGTACGCTGGCCGCCGGTCTTCCGGCCAAGGTGATGCGCGAACTGCGGCCCGAAGAGATCGCCTGGAAGTCGGAAGGGACCGACGAGTATCAGCGCTTGGCTCGCCGTTCGCTCGCCACCATGGTCGCCTGTGCGCCGCTGGAGGCGGAGGAGCCCGGCCGCGGCCGCGTCGATGCCGGCACCAGCCAGCCGCTTCACAAGGTGAAGGGAGGCTGAGCGGCCCTCCTCGGCTTCACTCTTCCGCCGGCTCCACCTTGGGCGCAATCGGCGCCGGGCGGGCGGCCAATTGGTCGGCGCGGGTCTGCAGCTTCGACAGCAGGATGTCGAGCTGCGCCCGCTCGTCGATCGACAGGGCGTCGGTGACCTCTTCCTCATAGGTCAGGGCCATCGGCACGATCTCCGCATAGATCGCCAGCGCCTTGGGTGTCAGGGTGAGCAGGGCCTTGCGCCGGTCGGTGTCACCCGATTCGCGCAGGATCAGGCTCGAGTCGAGCATGCGGCTGATGGCGCGGCTGACCTGCACCTTGTCCATCGCCGTGCGATGCGCGATCTCGCCTGCGCTCATCGTCTCGCCGCCGCCCAGCACGGCGATGATCCGCCATTCCGGGATGGTGATGCCGAACCGCTTCTCGTACAGCTTGGCCAGCGTGTGGCTGACCGTGTTGGCCAGAACCGACAGCCGATAGGGCAGGAAGCGCGTCAGGTGCAGTGTCGGCAACTCCGCCGTGCTGGATGCGGATGCGGTCGAGGCGGTGCGGGAACGGCGGGCGGACGGCATCGGCGGGCATCGTCTGTAAGAAGAATCGCAGGTACCCCCATCCTGCCCCGGAATTTGGCTCTTGCAACAGTTTCAAACGAAACTAAAATGGCGGCAACGGAACAAACGTGCCGGTGCCCGATACGGAAGCGGCCGGCGGAATCGAGGGGGAAGCGCCATGAAGACTTGGATTTCGTTTCCGAAGGTCGAGGGCACCGCGTCGCGTCAGGCCCATGTCCGGTTGCCCGCCGGCACCTACGAGCGCGAGATGGGGCGCGAGGGCTTCTTCGGCCCGGCGACCCAGATGCACCATGCCCACCCGCCGACCGGCTGGACCAGCTTCGACGGGCCGCTGCGCCCGCGCGCCTTCGACCTGAACCATGTCGATCACATGCCGGGCTGCCCGCTGGAGGCGCCGGCCCTGATGGGCAATGGGGCGACCCAGGTCCGGCTTTGGCGCTTCAAGGGGAAGATGGACCATCTCGCCCGCAACGCCGACGGCGACGACCTGCTGTTCTTCCACCAGGGCGGCGGCCACCTGTTCTGCGACTACGGCCATCTGGAGGTGCGCGAGGGCGATTATGTCGTGCTGCCGCGCAACACCTGCTGGCGGCTGGAGACGGACGAGGCGGTGATGGTGCTGATGGTGGAGGCCACCGGCGACGCCTACAAGCTGCCGCACAAGGGGCTGGTCGGCACCCACGCCATCTTCGACCCGGCGGTACTGGACGTCCCGGCGCTGGACGACGCCTTCCAGGCGCAGAAGCACGAGCGCGAGACCCTGGTCCGGGTGAAGAAGCGCAATCAGCTCTGCGCCATGACCTATCCGTTCAACCCGCTGGACGCGGTGGGCTGGCACGGCGATCTGGCGCCGGTGCGGCTGAACTGGCGCGACATCCGGCCGCTGATGAGCCACCGCTATCACCTGCCGCCCTCGGCGCACACCACCTGGGCCGCCGGACGCTTCATCGTCTGCACCTTCGTGCCGCGGCCCATCGAGTCGGATCCGGAGGCGCTGAAGCTGCCCTACTACCACTCCAACGAGGATTACGACGAGGTGCTGTTCTATCACCGCGGCCAGTTCTTCTCGCGCGACAACATCCATCCCGGCATGGTGACCTACCACCCCTCGGGCTTCCCGCACGGGCCGCATCCGAAGGCCTACGAGGTGGCGCAGAAGTTCGAGCGCAAGGAGACCGACGAAGTCGCGGTGATGATCGACACCCGCGATCCGCTGGATGTCTACCCGGCGATGGAAGGCGTCGAATGGGGCGGCTACGCCGACAGCTGGAAGGCGAAATGAGCGGACACCCGAAAACAAGGGGCAAGGCCGCCGCACGCTGAATTCCAAGGAAGGGAAGAGACCAATGAAGCTGGCAAGTTTGAAGGCGGGCGGGCGTGACGGCACCCTGGTCGTGGTGTCGCGCGACCTGACCCGCGCCACCCCGGTGCCGGAGATCGCGCGCACCCTGCAGGCCGCCTTAGACGACTGGACGGTGCTGGCGCCGAAGCTGGAGGAGGCCTATCGCGCCCTGAACGCCGATCCGGCATCCGGCCGGCCCTTCGACCCGGCCGAGGCGGCCTCGCCGCTGCCGCGCGCCTACCAGTGGGCGGACGGGTCGGCCTACGTCAACCATGTGGAGCTGGTCCGCAAGGCCCGCGGGGCGGAGATGCCGCCCAGCTTCTGGACCGACCCGCTGATGTATCAGGGCTGTTCCGACAGCTTCCTGGCGCCGACCGACCCGATCCCGGCGGCGACCGAGGCCTGGGGCATCGATTTCGAGGCAGAGATCGCCGTCATCACCGGCGACGTGCCGATGGGCGTCTCGGCGGAGGCGGCGGGCGGCCACATCCGCCTGCTGATGCTGGTCAACGACGTGTCCTTGCGCAACCTGATCCCGGCGGAACTCGGCAAGGGCTTCGGTTTCTTCCAGTCCAAGCCGGCCTCCAGCTTCTCCCCCGTCGCGGTGACGCCGGACGAACTGGGCGACGCCTGGGACGGCGGCAAGCTGCACCGGCCGCTGGTGACGACGCTGAACGGCGAGCCTTTCGGCAAGCCAGATGCCGGCATCGACATGACCTTCGACTTCCCGACGCTGGTCGCGCACGCCGCCAAGACTCGCCAGCTTGCGGCCGGCAGCATCATCGGGTCGGGCACCGTGTCGAACAAGCTGGACGGCGGCCCCGGCAAGCCGGTCAGTGCCGGCGGTGTCGGCTATTCCTGCCTTGCCGAGCTGCGGATGATCGAAACCATCGAGCATGGCGCGCCGAAGACCCCCTTCATGCGCTTCGGCGACCGGGTGCGGATCGAGCTGTTCGACAGGGACGGCGCCAGCGTGTTCGGCGCCATCGACCAGCGGGTGGTGCGGTACGAGGGACCGTAAGGTCGCGGCGGCCCGGTCTGGAGGCTGGGATACGGGTGTCGGCGGAGTGTGCAAGCATTCCGCCGACGCCCTTTTTGCGCTTGCAGCAATTCGTCCATCCGTTGTGTCGCGAATCATGATTATCCCTGAAATTGAGCGATCTGTCACCGAATCGCAAAAATCAGCATGCCGGTCGCTCGTTATCGAATATAAGGTGGCCCCCTTTCCCCATTTGGTGCCGCCTTTCCGTTCAACCCGGAGCTTTGGGCGGACCGGACGACGGTGTCGCGATGAAGGCCAATTTCAGGACGAAGATCATCATCGGTGTGGCCGCCGTGCTGGCGGTGGGGGCGGCGGCGGTTACGGCGGTGTCGCTGATTCTGACGCGCGATGCCGCGCACAATGCCGCTGTGCTGCTCGCCGCCGAGACGGCCGACCGTCACGGCGCCCGTGTCGCCGCCGACTTGTCCACCGCCCTGAACGCCGCCCGCGCCACCGCGGCGCTGGTGGAGGTGGAACGCTCGACCGGAAGCCCGCGGCGCGAGACGGTGAACCGCTATCTGCATCGGACGGCGGAAGCCAATCCGCTCTATGCCGGGGTGTGGGTGGATATGGCCGATGACGGCTTCGACGGGCGCGACCGGGACATCGCCGCCCATGACCGGACGACCGAGATCCTCGGCCTGCCGAAGACCGGGCGGATGAGCCTGCTGTGGCTGCCGGGAGAGAAGGGGGTCCAGGCCGACGACAGCGACGGCTATCCCTTCTCCGACGTGCAGGAGAAGGATTATTACAAGGCGGCGGCGACCGCGCGGAAGGCGGTGCTGACCGAACCCTATCTCGACGATTTCACCAAGCGGCTGATGACCAGCGCCGCCGCCCCGGTGATGGATGGCGGCGTGGCCGGGCGCGTCATCGGCGTGGCCGGCGTCGATATGGCGCTGACCGGGCTGACCGATCTGGTGCGTGCGGTGAAGCCCTATGGCGATGGTTACGCCGCGGTGCTGACCGGCTCCGGCCTCTATGTCGCCCATCCGGACGGCGACCGGCTGTCGAAGGCCGCCGACGATCTGCCGGAGGCTGCCCGCCGTGCCGTGGCCGAAGGGCGGGCCTTCGACGGGATCCTGCCGCTGAACGGCGCGCCGCATTACCTGCGGCTTGCGCCGATCCGGTTCACCGGAGCCGACGGCGTCTGGTCCTTCATGGTGGCGGCGCCGCAGTCCAGCGTGATGGCCGATGCCAACCGGCTGACCCTGCTGACCGTGCTGGTCAGCCTGGGCTGCGTCGCGCTGGGGTGCCTGGTGGCCTGGAAGGTCGGCGACGGCATTGCCCGTCCGGTGGCGTCTCTGACCGGGGCGATGACCAGGCTGGCGGCCGGCGACCTGGAGACTGCGGTGCCGGGGGGCGACCGCGACGACGAGGCCGGCGGCATGGCCCGCGCGGTCGAGGTGTTCAAGGATGGGCTGGTCCGCGCCCGCGAACTCGACCTTCAGCAGAAGGCCGACTGGCAGGCCAAGGAGGCCCGTGCCGCGGCGCTCGCGGACCTGCAGAAAGGGTTCGAGGAGCGGGTCGGCGGACTGACCGGCGCGCTGGCGTCGGCTGCGCAGCAGTTGGAATCGACCGCACGCGGCCTGACCGGCATCGCCGACCAGAGCCTGGGCCGGTCGGAGCAGGTGGCGGCGTCCGCCCGCGCCGCCGCGGAGAATGTGCAGACCGCCGCCGCCGCGACGGAGGAACTGTCGGCGTCGGTCCAGGACATCGGCCGGCAGGTCGGGGAATCCGCCCGCATCGCCGACGCCGCGGTGACCGACGTCAAGCGGGCCGACGAAGCCGTCGTCGTGCTGGCGGAAAGCGCCGAGCGGATCGGCGCGGTGGTGGAACTCATCAACTCCATCGCCGGGCAGACGAATCTGCTGGCGCTGAACGCCACCATCGAAGCGGCGCGCGCAGGCGAGGCGGGCAAGGGCTTCGCCGTGGTGGCGTCGGAGGTCAAGAACCTCGCCAACCAGACCGCCAAGGCGACCGAGGACATCGTCGGCCAGATCAAGGGCATCCGCGACGCCACGCAGGAGGCGGTCACCGCTGTCCAAGGCATCAGCGAGACCATCGCCCAGGTCAGCCGGATCGCGTCCGGGATCGCCGCGGCGGTGGACCAGCAGGCGGCGGCGACCCAGGAGATCGCCCGCAGCGTGATCCAGGCCGCCGACGGCGCTCAGGAGGTCAGCGGCGGCATGGGCGACATCCGGGCGGGTGCCGGCGAAACCGGGGCGGCGGCCGATCAGCTTCTCGCCGCCGCAGCCGCGCTTGCCGGCCAGTCGAAGGACCTGAGCCGTGAGATCGACGGCTTCATCGCGGGGGTCCGCAGGGCGTGAGGCCCCCGCCCCCGCGTCATCCCACCGCCATCAGCCGATCGGCCGGCAGCGTTTCCGGGATGTGCTGGGAGACATAGCCTTCGCTGTGGATCCGGTCGTCCCTGGCACCCAGTGCGCGGGCGGCGGCGACGCAGGACTCGACGAAGGCGGGGCTGCCGGCGGTGAAGATGGCGTGGCCGGACAGATCGGGGAACAGGTCGGGCAGGATGGCGGGGATGCGTCCCTTCAGGTGGCCGGCAGCCTCCTCCCGCGTCAGGGTCACCTTGACCTTGAAGTTGCGGTACTTGGCCTGCCAGTAGCTCAGCAGACCCAGTTCATACACATCGGCCCTTGTGCAAGCGGAGAACAGGAGTGTCACCGGCGGGCGGTAGCCGCGGCGCAGCGCCGCGTCGGTCAGCGCCAGGATGGGGGCGAGGCCGGAGCCGGCGGCCATGCACAGCACCGGGCTGTCCACCGACGGATCGCCGATGAAGGTGCCGTAGGGGCCGGACAGCTTCACCATGCTGCCGACGGACAGCGTGTCGTGGATCCAGCCGCTGGTCGGGCCGCCGTCCACGCGGGTCACCTGCAGCACGATCTCGCCGTCCGGACGCGGCGCGTTGGCGATGGAGTAGCAGCGCGGCGGCGCACCGGCGGCGGCATCGCCCAGCATCACATATTGGCCCGGCCAATAGCGCAGCGGCTGGCCGAGCGGGCGCAGGCGCAGCTCCACGATGCGCGGCGTGCGCGGGATGCGGTCGGTGACGATGAACAGGACATTCTCGCGCGGCGGGAACAGCTTGGGCTGGGCGTCGGCGGTGCCGTATTCGATCACCAGCTCGTCGGAGATCGGCTTGGCCATGCACATCAGGCCATAGCCGTCCTTCCGCTCGCCCTGGGACAGCGCCATGTCCAGCACCATGCCCTGGTCGAACTGGCCGCTGAGGACCTTGACCTTGCATTCGCCGCAGGCGCCGGCGCGGCAGTTGTTGGGCAGGGCGTAGCCGGCCTGTTCCAGCGCCGACAGGACGGTCTCGCCGTCACGGCACTCGACCGTGCGGCCCGAGGGGTGGAGGCGGATGCGGCTCACCGGGGGGATCCTTGCGGGAGGTGGAGTTCACAACAGTGCGAGCCCCCTCCCTAACCCTCTCCCGCCGAAAGCGGGGGGAGGGACCCGCGGCGGAGCCGTGGGAGGGAGGGGGCAATCGGGCCGGCGCCTCAGAACACCGGGATGATCTCGTCCATGTCGACGTCCCGCACTTCCTCGCCGGTGATGCCGACTTCGGGGATCGCCGGGAACGGGATGCCGTAGCGGTCCAGCACGCCCTTCAGGTTCAGCATGGCGTTGCGCCAGTTCTCCTTCTTCGCCTCGTAATCCGGGATGTGGAAGCCGGCGTTGCGGGCGATGGCCTCGGCCTCGCGCTGGGTGGCGATGAAGTCGTCGGGCAGGTCCCAGAACTGGGGCGGCGGTTCGAACAGCACGGCGGACAGGAACAGGTAGCCGGCGCGGATCTGCTTGGTGATGACGGACTTGTCCTCCACCGCCAGATGGGGATAGTCGCGCTCCATCACCGACATGCAGATCGCCATGTGGCGGCCCTCGTCGCGGCCGATGTTGCGGAAGGCCTCCTTGAACACCGGCTCGCTGCAGCCGGCCGCCATCTGGTGGAAGATGGTCGCCGCCGCGATCTCGCCCATCAGGAAGGAGCTGAACAGCACGGCCAGCGAGTATTTCGGAACCGCCTTCTTGTAGCCGTCCCAATAGCGGCCGCCATTGTAGTACAGCCAGTGCGCGTTCTTCTGCAGCCGGCGGCCGAGGTCGGTCTTCGGCTCGTAGGTCAGCGGGCTGGAGGCTTCCAGCAGCTTGGTGATGGCCAGCCCGCACATCTGCTCGTGGTTCTGCTCGTCGCGGGTGACCGAGAAGAAGCAGCGGCGGACAGGGTCCTCCTCATGCACTTCGTAGGTCTTGATCAGCGCATGGGCGAAGACCGGCGGGGCGGAGGCGTCGAATACCGACAGGATGGTCCACCAATAGGCGATGGCCTCCCGCTCCTCCCAGCTGTAGCGCGACACGTCGAAGCTGTCCCAGGGCAGCTTGGCCGGATCCCAGTTCTCGCGCTGGGCGGCGGCGTAGACCTCTTCCAGCTTCTTGGTCTGCGATACCCAGGACAGCGGGTAGACGTTCGGCTGCGGCGTGGCGGGGGGGAACTCCATCGTATTGGCGATGGGGGTGTAGTCCTTGGACATGGGGGCGTTTCCTCCGGGACATTTCGGCGGGCGCTCGCTTTTCCATCGGCGCCCTGTGGTCTTTATATGACACGGAAAATCGCCATCATCAACATTTCCTGTATCATGTTTGCGAGCCGATGGGCTTGGCCAAGCCATTGATTCGGAAGGAAAGAAGCAAGAAAGCGGCGAATTGATCTAGATCAATTCGTTCGGTATGTGGATTTTGGCCGATGAAACGGTATCGAAATGCCGCCGCTGCGGGACCTCGGCCGGCCCGTCTTCAGCCGGGCACGAAGCAGGGGATGTTGCCCTGCACCAGTTCACGGGTGGCGGGATCGACATCGGCCAGGATGCACGCATGCATGTAGGCACGGGCCAGGGCGTCCAGCGCGAAGTCGGAATCATGCGACCGGCGGCGGAACTCCTCGATGCGGACGGGTGCGCCGAACACCGCCCGCCAGAAGGTCGGGGTATCGAGCGGGCCGAAATTCATCGCCCAGAAGCCGAAATTGGGCTGCCCGGCGGAGTTTTCGCACAAGAGCAGTTCGACGTCGCGGTGGCGGGGGTCGGCGGCGATGCGGGCGTAAAGCCGCTGCACCACCTCTGCCTTGCCTTCCAGCACCTGCAGGAAGATGCCGTCGAACTCGACCAGGAAGCCGGTCACCCCTAGCTCGCGGTTCTTGCGGGCGCTGAACAGGCAGATGTCGGCGAGCGCGCTGTAGGGCAGCCGGTCGATGGCCTCGCTGCGGTAGACGATGGTCAGCATGGGCGGCATCCCGGAAAGGACTGATCGAACGGCAACACCGGAGCTTACCGCGCTTTTTGCACTAATTGTATGAAGTTCCCGGCTTTTCACCCATTGGTCACAAGGCCGATTGTCGTAGGGCGCGCCTCAGCCGGCGGCGACGCTCTCCAGCCCGCCGAAACGGCCGTGGAAGGCCGGCTGCGCCTCGGGCAGCGGCCCGTTGGCGGTGGTCGCCGCCTGCATCAGGAAGGCTTCCGACGGGCCGGCCAGCCGGCGGTAGAGGTTGCGGGTGAGCATCCGCGATTCCTGGCCCGGCCAGTCGGCCGGCAGCAGGTCGGGCGGCAGCATCGGGTCGCGCAGCAGGATGCGGCGGAAGTCGTGGATCATCAGCGAGCGCAGCACGAAGCAGGCCGCCGGATCCGGCGTGTCGGCGGCATCGACCGCCGCCCAGACCGGACGGAAGTGATCCAAAAATGCCGAATAGTCGTGTTCGAGCTGATCGATATCCCAGCAGCCGCGCACCAGATCGCGCAGCGCCCCGAACCCCTCCGCCCGGTCCAGGCTGGCCTTCATGTGGACGATCCTGTCGGCGACCCCCAATTCCGCCAGCGAGCGGTGCATCGCCGCCTCGTCGCAGTTGGGGTGGGCGTAGACGGTGGCCGAGGCGGCGCCGAAGCCCTGCCAGGTCAGTTCCCGCCGCAGGGCGTCGCGCGTCTCCGCGTCCAGCGCGTTGGGCGGCACCATCAGCAGGTCCCATCCGCGATCCCATTCGCGGGCCAGCGGCGCGTAGATCCGCCGCTCCGCCGCGGCGAAGCGTTCCTTCCCACTGTCGGTGACGCGGTAGAAGCTGCGCCGGCCGATCTGGGTGTTGGCCAGCCAATCGTCCTTGCACAGCCGGAAGACGGAGGTGCGGATGATCCGCTCGCTCATTCCGAACAGGCCCATCAGGTCGATCAGGCTGCCCAGCCACAGCGATCCGCCATGCGGCAACACGGCGTCGCCATAGACGGTGATGATCAGCGATTTCGCCCGCGGCGCGATCGTCTCGGTCAGCTGGGCGGCAAGGTCTTCGGGGCGGCGCGGGCGGGCCATGCGGTGGGGATGTCCTTATGGGTACGGCTTGCGATGCGGGTGGAGCCGAACGAGGCGGCGCTACGGAGTTGTATACGAAACCCGGACCCGGTTCGGCCAGCGCCACGACAGCACGGACGACCGGAGCGGAAAACGCATCGGCGGTCGATAGGAGGCGATTCGGACTTTCCGTTTGACAATCATTAATGTGATACACTACGTTGGATCATCAAAGTAATTTTGTGTCATAAAACGAAACGACGATCCTCTGCGCTGAAGATGGCGGGATCGCAAAGCGAAGGGGAGGTTGCCGGCAACATCCGTACTTCGATTGTGGTCGCGGCGTCCAAAAATCTTCTTCCGAAACTATTTCGTTTGAAACATTATGTGATGCAAATCGTCCCGCCGCGCCGGGATCGGGCTGCCGCCCGGTCCGGTGTCAAGGTGGGCAGCCCAAGGGAGGACATCATGCGCAAACGCTTGTTCGCCACCATCGCCTTCACCGCACTGACCGCCATGACGGCGGTGTCCGGCCTGCTGTCCGGGGCTGCGCAGGCCGCGGACCCGATCAAGGTCGGCGCCATCGTCTCGGCCACCGGACCGGCCTCCTTCCTCGGCGATCCGGAGAAGAAGGTGCTGGAGCTGTATGCCGACCGCATCAACAAGGCGGGCGGCATCGACGGCCGTCAGGTCCAACTGACCGTCTACGACGACGGCGGCGCGGCCGACAAGGCGGCCTCCTTCACCAAGCGCCTGATCGAGAGCGACGGCGTCGACGTGATCGTCGGCGGCACCACGACCGCGGCGACCATGGCGGCGGTGCCGTTGGTGGAGCGCGCCGGCGTGCCCTTCATCTCGCTGGCCGGTGCCGTGGTGATCGTCGAGCCGGTGAAGAAGTGGGTGTTCAAGACCCCCCACACCGACCGCATGGCCGCGGAAAAGGTGATGGAGGACATGAAGAAGCGCGGACTGACCAAGCTGGCGCTGCTGTCGGAGGATTCCGGCTTCGGCAAGTCGGGCCGCGAGCAGACCATCGCCGTCGCCAAGGAGCGCGGGATCGATCTGGTAGCCGACGAGACCTATGGCGCCAAGGACACCGACGTCACCGCCCAGCTGACCAAGATCAAGAACAACGCGGCAGCGCAAGCGGTGTTGGTGTTCGGCCTCGGCCAGGGGCCGGCGGTGGTGACCAAGAACTATCGCCAGCTCGGCATCTCGCTGCCGCTCTACCAGTCGCATGGCGTGGCGTCGAAGGAATACATCCGTCTGGCCGGCGGTGCCGCCGAGGGTGTCCGCCTGCCGGCCGCCGGTCTGGTCGTCGCCACGCAGCTGCCCGACAGCGACCCGCAGAAGAAGGTCGTGACCGAGTTCACCAAGGTCTACGAGGACAGCTTCAACACCGAGGTCTCGACCTTCGCCGGCCATGCCTATGACGGTCTGATGATCGCGCTGGACGCCGTGAAACGCGCCGGCGGCACCGACAAGGCCAAGCTGCGCGACGCCATCGAGCAGACCAAGGGCTATGTCGGCACCGGCGGCACCGTGACCATGAGCGCCAAGGACCATATGGGCCTGACGCTGGGCGCCTTCCACATGGTGGAGGTGAAGCAGGGTGACTGGGCACTGGTGAAGTAAGCCGCCGATCCTCTGTTATTCCCTCTCCCCCCGGGGAGAGGGGCAGGGTGAGGGGAATGCGTGGCGTGTACTCACAAGAATTGTGACACCGCGCTCATCCCCGCCAATCCACCCCATGCGTCCCCCTCACCCCGACCCTCTCCCCGGGAGGGAGAGGGGGAAATGCGCGCGGGAGAGCATCAGGAACCCAACGATGTTCGCGGAACTGCTGCAATACATGCTGTCGGGGCTGACCATCGGCGCGATCTATGCGCTGGCGGGGCTCGGATTTTCGATCATCTACAACGCCAGCCATGTCATCAACTTCGCCCAGGGCGAGTTCATCATGGTCGGCGGCATGGCGTCGGCCACCCTGACCGCGTCGGGGGTGCCGCTGCCGCTGGCGATCCTGATCGGCTGCGGCGGCGCCATGCTGGTCGGTGTGCTGGTGGCGAAATTCGCCGTGGAACGGGCGCGCAACGCCTCCACCGTCACCCTCATCATCATCACCATCGGTGCGTCGATCTTCCTGCGCGGCATCGCCGAGCTGGTCTGGGGCAAGGATTTCAAGCGGCTGGACGCCTTCTCCGGCGAAACGCCGATCCAGATCCTGGGCGCCTCGATGCAGCCGCAGTCGCTGTGGGTGGTGGGCACGGCCGGGGTATTGATCGTCGCCATCGGCCTGTTCTTCAACAAGACGCTGACCGGCAAGGCGATCCTCGCCACCTCGCACAACCGGCTGGCGGCACAGCTGGTCGGCATCGACGTGAAGCGGGTGGTGCTGGCCTCCTTCGCGCTGTCGGCGGCGCTGGGCGCCATCGGCGGGGCGGTGGTCGCCCCCATCACCTTCTCCTACACCGAGATGGGCATCATGCTGGGGCTGAAGGGCTTCACCGCCGCGGTGCTGGGTGGCCTCGGCCACGGGCCGGGTGCCGTTGCCGGCGGGCTGATCGTCGGCGTGGCGGAGGCGCTGGGCGCCGGCTACATCTCCTCGGCCTACAAGGATGCGGTGGCCTTCGTCATCATCCTGGCCGTCCTTCTCTTCATGCCGAACGGGCTGTTCGGCAAGCGTGGCACCGAACGCGTATAAGGACCGGAAAACCGATGAACGCACTCCTTCACGGGCGGCTGACCGGCCTGCTGGCACTGGGCGCGGTGATCGCGGTCCTGCCGGCTTTCCTGCCCAACAATTTCTATCTCGACATCGCCATCCTGGCCGGCTTCAACGCCGTGGTCTGCGTCGGGCTGAACCTGCTGATCGGCTATGCCGGGCAGATCAGCCTCGGCCATGCCGGCTTCTTCGGCATCGGCGCCTATGCGTCGGGCGTGCTCGTCGGCAGCTACGGCTGGCCGCCGGTGCTGGCACTGCTGGCCGGCGCCGTCTTCGTCGGGCTGATGGCCTTCCTGGTCGCCAAGCCGATCCTGCGGCTGAAGGGCCATTACCTCGCCATGGCGACCTTGGGCATCGGCATCATCGTGTCGATCGTGCTGCGCACCGAAAGCGGCCTGACCGGCGGCCCGGACGGCATGATGGTGGAGCCGTTCAGGATCTTCGGCTTCGAGTTGTATGGCGAAAAGGTCTGGTACTGGGTGGTCGGCGTGCTGCTGATCGGGGTGGTCTGGCTGTCGCTGAACCTGATCGACAGCCCGATGGGCAGGGCGCTCCGCGCCGTCCACGGGTCGGAGGTGGCGGCCGAAGTGGTCGGCGTCGACACCGCGCGCTTCAAGGTTCTGGTCTTCGTGCTGTCGGCGGTGTTCGCCAGCGTGGCCGGCAGCCTGTTCGCTCATTATACCGGCCTGATCACTCCGGCCAAGGCCGACTTCTTCAAGTCGATCGAACTGGTGACCATGGTGGTGTTCGGCGGCATGGCGTCGACCTTCGGCGCGGTGGTGGGTGCGGTGGTGCTGACGCTGCTGCCGCAGGCGCTGACCGTCTTCCAGGACTACCAGCAGATCGTGCTGGGCGGCATCCTGATGGCGACGATGGTCTTCATGCCGAAGGGCCTTCTTCCCACCCTGGCGGCGCTGATCCCGGCGCGGAGGCGGGCATGAACATGCTGACCACGACCGACCTCGCCGCCGACATCACAGCCCAGGCCCGCCGCGTCGGCCCGCCGATCCTGAAGGTGGAGCATCTCAGCCGCGAATTTGGCGGCGTGCTCGCCGTCGGCGATCTCAGCTTCTCCATCGCGGCCGGCGACATCCATTCGATCATCGGGCCGAACGGCGCGGGCAAGACCACGCTGTTCAACCTGGTGACCGGCGTCTACAAGCCGTCGGGCGGCCGGGTGCTGTTCGACGGGGCCGACGTGTCGGGCATGGCGCCCTACAGGCTGGCGGCCCGCGGCATGTCGCGCACCTTCCAGAACCTGCAGATCTTCTTCAACATGACGGCGCTGGAGAACGTCATGGTGGGGCGGCACCTGCACCTGAACACCCGGCTGCTGCCGGCGCTGTTCCGCTTCCCCTCGCTGGTGCGCAAGGACCGCGAGGCGCGCGACCGGGCGGCCCGACTGATGACCGAGGTCGGGCTGGAGAAATACATCGACGCCGATGCGGCCTCCATGCCCTACGGCGCGCTGAAGCGTCTGGAGATCGCCCGCGCGCTGGCGTCGGAACCGAAGCTGCTTCTGCTGGACGAGCCGGCCGCCGGCCTGAACGCCACCGAAAGCCGCGAGATCGACGAGGTGATCAAGACCGTGGCAGGAAGCGGCGTCACCATCGTCCTGGTGGAGCACGACATGAAGATGGTGATGGGCATCTCGCACCGGATCACCGCGCTGAACCAGGGCCGCATGCTGGCCGAAGGCACGCCGCAGGAGGTGGCGGCCAACCCGGACGTCATCGCCGCCTATCTCGGCGCGGCACCGTAAGGGAGGCCCGGACATGCTTCTGGAAATCGAGGGCCTCAACAGCCATTACGGCCGCATCCACGCGCTGAAATCGGCCAGCCTGTCCGTGCGGGAGGGCGAACTGGTGGCGCTGGTCGGCGCCAATGGCGCCGGCAAGACGACGCTGCTGCGCACCCTGTCCGGCGTCCACCCCGCCAGCAGCGGGCGCATCACCTTCGACGGCTGCGACATCACCCGGATGAAGGCGTCGCGCCGCGTTGCCGAGGGGGTGGTGCAGGTGCCGGAAGGCCGGCAGCTGTTCGGCCCACAGAGTGTCGAGGACAACCTCCGCCTCGGCGCCTTCCGCCGCGGCAGCGGCAAGCCCGACGATGACATCGAGCGGCTGTACGAGATGTTCCCGGTGCTGAAGGTCAAGCGCGACCAGCCCGCCGGCACCCTGTCGGGCGGCCAGCAGCAGATCGTGGCGCTGGCCCGCGCGCTGATGGCGAAGCCCCGCCTGCTTCTGCTCGACGAGCCCAGTATGGGGCTGGCGCCGCTTTTGGTGGCGGAGATCTTCGACGCCGTGCAGCGGCTGAAGCGCGAGGGCACGACGATCCTGCTGGTGGAGCAGAACGCCCATGCGGCGCTTGCCATCGCCGACCGCGGCTATGTGATCGAAACCGGCGAGATCGTGCTGAGCGACAGCGGTGCGGCGCTGCTGAGCAACGAGCGGGTGCGGCAAGCTTATCTGGGGCTGTGACGTATTGATAGAGTGTCGGCTTCGGCTGCCCCCTCCCTGACCCTCTCCCTCTCGGCTGGCCAATGGCCGGTCCGATGGAGGGAAGAGGGTCAGGGAGGGGGCGGCGCAGCATAAACCAAGCGGACCCAACCCCGTGAAACTCCATACCTACTTCCGCTCCTCCGCCGCCTACCGCGTGCGCATCGCCCTTAACCTGAAGGGGCTGGCGCCGGAGCAGGCCTTCGTCCATCTGCGCCGGGGCGAGCAGTCCAAGCCGCCCTTCGCCGACCTCAACCCGGAGCATCTGGTGCCGGCGCTGGAGGTCGATGGGCTGGGCGGACGCCATGTGCTGACCCAGTCGCTCGCCATCATCGAGTATCTGGACGAGACCCACCCCAGCCCGCCGCTGCTGCCGGCCGATGCACTGGGCCGCGCGCGGGTGCGGGCGCTGGCGCTGGCGGTCGCCTGCGATGTCCACCCGTTGAACAATCTGCGGGTGCTGGGCCGGCTAAAGGCGATGGGCCACAGCCAGGAGGAGGTCGACGATTGGTACCGCCACTGGATCGCGGTCGGGCTGACCGCTCTGGAGGCGCAGTTGGCCGGGGATCCGCGCACCGGCCGCTTCTGCCACGGCGATGCACCGGGGCTGGCGGACATCCTGCTGGTGCCGCAACTGGCCAACGCCCGCCGGCTGTCCTGTCCGCTGGACGGTTATCCGACCCTGCTGCGCATCGACGAGGCCTGCCGTGCCCTGCCGGCCTTCGCCGCCGCCGCCCCCGATCGCCAGCCCGACGCGGACGCCTGAGGCGTAGGCGTATGGCATCCAGCTTTTGTCCCGTCCAAATCACACCCCATCATTGGTGTTAGCGGTTTCGCGACATCCTTCCGTGGTATAGAGGTAGGGGGACCGATGTAGGGACTACGGCCGGGCGATGCTGGGCAACTTTTCTTCGATGGCCTACGATCTTGCCGAGAACATCGCGGCAAGCGCCTTCGTCGTTCTCGCCTACACCTTCCTGATCCGCCGGTCCGGCGGCTGGAACCAGATCACCCGTCAGGTCGTCTTCGGCGCGGTGATGGCGTTGACCGCCCTGTTCTCGATGGTCCACCCGATCCATGTCGGACCCGGCATCTTCATCGATGCGCGGGCCCCGCTGATCGGGCTATCCGCCCTGTTCGGCGGGCCGATCTCCGCGGCGATGGCGGCGGCGAGTGTGACCGGCTACCGCTTTTCCCTGGGCGGCGTGGGAATGGAGGCCGGGATCGCCAATGCCGGGCTGTCCTTCATGGTCGGCGTCGGCTTCGCCGCCTGGGTGAAAAGGCGTGGCCTCGGGCTGGGTGCGATGCCGCTCCTGTTGTTCGGCCTGCTTCTGGGCCTGGCGTCGCTCTGTACCCTCGTCCTGCTTCCCAACCTGGATCTCGCGTTGCAGGTGGCGGGGCGGACGGCGGCGCCCATGCTGGCCATCGTGCCGCTCGGCACCCTGTTCCTCGGCGGCCTGCTGTTGCGCGAGCAGCGCCATCACGGTTCCGAGCAGCGGCTGGGCGAGAGCGAGGCCCGCTACCGCCTGCTGGCCGACAATGCCACCGACATGATCCTGGAGATGAAGGCGGACGGGGCGGTGCGCTACCTGTCGCCGTCGGTGCGCGACATCCTGGGCCATGATCCCGCGGAACTCGTCGGCCACGCCCCGGCCAACCTGCTGCACCCCGACGATCTGGAAAGTGCGGCGATGGCCTTCGCCGGCATCCAGCCGGGGTCGCCGCCAGTCACCTTCACCCACCGGCTGCGCCACCGCGACGGCCATTATCTGTGGGTCGAATCCAGCATGCGCCCGACGGTGGGGGCCGACGGTGTGTTCGTCGTGGTCGGCGTCGTCCGCGACGTGACCGAGCGCAAGAGCTATGAGGAGGAACTGTCCGCCGCCCGCGCAGAGGCCGAGGCGGCCAACCGCGTGAAGTCGGAATTCCTGGCCTCCATGAGCCACGAGATCCGCACGCCGCTGAACGGCGTCATCGGCTTCGCCGACCTGCTGCTGGGCACCAACCTGACGCCGGAACAGCGCCAGTATGTCTCGCTTCAGCGCGAGGCCGGCCGTGGGCTGCTGGCGATCATCGGCGACATCCTGGACTATTCGAAGATCGAGGCCGGCAAGCTGGAGCTTGAGGAGCGCGCCTTCGACCTGCACCGGCTGCTGCGCGACTGCCGCGACCTGATGAGCAACGCCGCCTCGCAGAAGGGGCTGCTTCTGCAGCTGTCGCTGGGCGGCACGGTGCCGCGCTTCGTCCGCGGCGACGAGGCGCGCATCCGCCAGATCCTGCTGAATCTGGTCGGCAATGCCGTGAAGTTCACCGAACGCGGATCGGTGCTGGTCTCGGTCGGCCTGCTGTCGGGGGAGGCGGACGACGGTGGCGGGAGTGCGCCGGCCCTGGTTCGATTCTCCGTCAGCGACACCGGACCCGGCATACCGGCAACCGATCAGGCGAACCTGTTCCAGCGATTCAGCCAGGGGGACCGGTCCACCACGCGGCGCTTCGGCGGCACCGGGTTGGGGCTGATCATCTCCAAGCAGCTGTCGGAACTGATGGGCGGGCGGATCGGCGTGCAGAGCAGTCCGGGCGTCGGCAGCACCTTCTGGTTCGAACTGCCGCTGCCGGTGGCGGTGGCCCCCGGTCTCGCGACGGAGCGGCGGGCGGAAGGCGCCATGGGGCGCAGCGCCCGCATCCTGCTGGCAGAGGATGTGCCGATGAACCAGATCGTCACCTCCTCCATCCTCTGCAAGGCAGGTCACTCGGTGGAGGTGGCGGAGGACGGCGTGCTGGCGGTGGAGGCGGTGCGCGGTGGCGAGTTCGACCTTGTCCTGATGGACATGCAGATGCCCCGGATGGACGGCCTGCAGGCGACCGCGGCGATCCGCCAGCTTGGCGGACGGCGGGGTGCCGTGCCCATCATCGCGCTGACCGCCAACGCGCTGACGGAGCAGCTGCAGCTTTGCCTGGATGTCGGCATGAACGACCATGTGACCAAACCGATCGAACGCGACACACTGCTGTCGGCGGTCGACCGCTGGCTGGAGGCCAAGGCGGATGCCGACGCGAAGGCCGCGGCGGATATTGTCCAGTCCGGCGGCGACACCGAGGAGGCGGCCGTGCTGGCCGGGGTCGCTCCGGTCTCCGGCAGCGCGCCCGTGCTGAACCGTGCCACCCTGGACACATTGGCGGATACGCTGGGCGCCGAGGTGCTTCCCCGCTTCGTCACCGGCACGCTTGCCGAACTGGCGCTGCGCGCCGACCGCATCAGCGAGGCGGAGACCATGAAGGGCGCCGCCGCCGATGCCCATGCCATGGTGTCGCTGGCCGGCAATGTCGGCCTGCTGGAGCTGTCTAGGCTGGCCCGTATGCTGCAGCATGCCTGCGAACAGGAGCGCCCCGACGTGCCGGTGCTGAAGGCGCAGCTGCGCGAGGCCGCCAACCGCGCCACCGCGGCGCTCCAGGCTGCGCTGCCCACCCTGGGCGTCGCGGTGGAGCAGGCTCGCTGAGGCCTTCCTCTACCGGTTGACGATCAGGGCGACGCCGGCGACGGCAACCGCGGCACCGGCCCAGGCGCCCAGCGACGGGCGCTGGCCGGTCATCAGCCACATCATCGGCAGGATCAGCACCGGGCTCAGGGCCGACAGGGTGGCGACCACGCCGGCATTGCCATGGGCCAGCCCGACCAGCAGAAGCGTCATCCCCAGACCGACGCCCAGAAGCCCGTTGCCGGCGACCTGCAGGGCCAGCTTCGGCGTCAGCCCCCGCGGCAGGAACAGGCCCCCGCCGGCCGCCGCCGCATCGCCGCTGCGCATCGCCGACAGGACGCCGATGGCCGTGAACATCAGCGCCGCCGTCGTCACCCGCACGGTGGCCGATGCGACCGGATCGGCGCCCGCAGCCATCACCGGCTTGGCGATCACCGATCCCACCGCCTGCGCCACCGCTGCAACCAGGCAGACGCCGACGCCGGCCAGCAGGCTGCCCTGCACCGCTTCCCAATTGTGGGTGGAGCCGGAGCGCAGGGCCACCGCCAGCATCACCCCCAGCGTGACCAGCATGATCCCCAGCGTCGTCCAGGGTCCCAGCGCCTCGCCCAGCAGGGTGTAGCCGAGCAGGGCCGTCAGCGGAGCGTTGGCGGCGTAGATCACCACGTTGCGCCGCGGTCCGAGCCGGCTGAGCGACCAGAACAGCGCCATGTCGCCCATCACGATGCCGGCGGCCCCCGACAGGGCCAGCGTCAGGACCGCGCCGGTGTCCAGCGTCTCCCAGCCGCCCAGCAGCGTGGTGGCGACGAGCAGGACCGCGGCGACGATGGTCAGGCGCACGCGGTTGAACGCGATGGAGCCGAGCACCCGCACCGGCCCGATGGCGATCAGGCCGCCCGCGGCCCAGCAGAGCGCCGCGCCGAGCGCAGCCATATTGGCGATCATGATGGAACTGTGAACCGTTGGTTGAGGTCGAGGAGCGGCACTCTACAGCAGCCGGCGACTGCCTGCGAAATGAGCAAGCTGCATGGCCGGACCTATCTTCCGCCCAGCCATCGGAACCGGTCATCGGAACCTGTCATCGGAACCCGGCCCCGCCAGTCGCCGTTGACTCGGTTGACACACGCCGTCCGCGGCACAGCCAACCGAGGAGAAAGCGACCGATGTGGACAGATTTCACGAGGCGCTGCCCTGTCGCCCCCCTCGCGCTTGCGGTGGCGGCCGGGCTTCTGGCCGTCCAGCCGGCGGCGGCACAAACCGGATGCGCCGCGATGGTGGAGCAGTTCGCCGCCAACCGCGGCCTGTCGACCGAACCGCCGCCGGTCGCCGTCCCCGACAGCGCGGCACCCGGCCTGTCCGGCTCGACCCCACGCGACGAGCAGGGCTCCGGTTCCGGATCGGGCACCAGCAGCGAGCAGCTGGCCCAGTCAGGCGGCATGGTGGCGCCGCCCGCCGTCGGCGACCAGGCGGTGATCGAACCCCCGGCGATCGGCAGCAACATGCCGACCGCGCCCTCCGTCGCTCCGCAGGCCAACTCCCGCGCGACGCCCGACAGCGGACCCGGCGGCTCCGGCGGAGCCAATGGGCTGATGGGGCAGGCGGCGCGCAACGCCCAGCTGGAGTCCCTGGTCACGGCGGCCCGCAGCGCCGCCCGCGACGGCGACGAGGCGCGCTGCATGGAAAGCCTGAACGATGCCCGCCGCCTGTCGCAGACGGCACCCGGCGGCCAGGGCGGCTGACCCGCCGCATCTCTTCCAATCACCGCTGCCCTTCCACCGCTGCCCTTCCACCGATGGAGGACACCGAGCATGAATTTCAGCCTTGGTCCTTTTCCGCCGTCTCCGCCGCGCGAGCCGTCCATCCCCCCGGTCGGTCCCGACGAGCCGTTGCCGGTGCCGGGCGATCCGGCCCGCCCGCCGCTGGGGGAGCCGCCGACCCCGATCCCGGTTCCCCCGCGCGAACCGCCGCCGGTGCCCGACCGCCTGATGGATCGCCTGATGGGCTGACGGTCGAAGGGCTGACGGCCGGGGCGTGAGATATTACTGCCTGTCCGGTGTATTCGGAGCGGTCCCGACTTGCCAAAGGCGCCGGGACGGGCGATGTGTCAGGGGTTGGCGTCCGCCGGTCCGTGTCCGGGCCGGTTCGGGCGCCGCTTCTGTTTGCCGGAGTTCGGGTTTCCCATGTACAATCAGCCGCCCCGCAGCCACGTCTATCGTCAGCCCAACGTCGTCGCCACCCAGGTGACGGCCACCGTGAAATGGTTCAATCCCGAACGCGGCTACGGCTTCGTCAAGGTCGGGGACAGCGGCAAGGACGCCCTGCTGCCGGCCTCGCTCGTCGTTCCCGCCGGCCACACCACCCTGCCGGACGGCGCCACCGTCGTCGTCGACATCGTCGAGGATCGCAAGGGCCAGCAGGTCAGCGTCCTGCATTCCGTCGACCTCTCCACCGCCGCCGCCCCGGCCCGTCCGCAGGGTCGCGACCGTGGCTTCGGCGATCGGGGTGGGGATCGCGGGTTCGGCGCGCGCCGGGATGCCGGCGGTCCGCGTGACCGCAATTTCGGTGACCGGGGCGGCGACCGCGGCGGATTCCAGGACCGTAGCCAAGGCCGCGGGTTCCAGGACCGTGGCCAGGATCGAGGTGGTTTTCAGGATCGTGGCCAAGGTCGCGGTTTCCAGGATCGGAGCCAGGATCGTGGCGGCTTCCAGGATCGCGGTCCGCGTCGCCCGCAGCAGGACAGCGGCCCGACCAGCGAGATGGGCGCCACCGTGAAGTGGTTCAACGGCGGCAAGGGCTATGGCTTCGCGCAGCCCGATGGCGGCGGGCGCGACGTGTTCATCCCGGCCCGTGCGCTGGAAAGCGCCGGCCTGCGCGGCCTGGATGACGGACAGCGCGTGCGCATGACCGTCCGCCAGACCGAAAAGGGCATGGAAGCGGTCAGCCTCAAGGTCGAGTGACCGCTTCCGCCGCCCGGCCTACCGGTCGGACGGCAGCGTGGACTGCCCCAGATGCTCCGCCGCTTCCCGCTGGTTGCGGGCGGCGGGGTCGTCGGGGACGGCAAGCCCCGCGTCCGGGCTGTTGACGCGGGGACCGCC
Source organism: Alphaproteobacteria bacterium (assembly GCA_046570145.1). Taxonomy (GTDB): domain Bacteria; phylum Pseudomonadota; class Alphaproteobacteria; order Azospirillales; family Azospirillaceae; genus Azospirillum. The sequence continues at coordinate 34,149 of JBKHVJ010000151.1, read as the reverse complement.
CGAGTTGCGGCGGTCCTCCTCCTCGATCTCGCGGGCGGCCTGCGCCCAGTGATCGAGATGGCGGTGTTCGGGCTGCCCTTCCTGTTCCCAAAGCCGATAGGCGCGTTCGCGGACCCGCGGGTCGTCAGGACCCAGTGTGTGTTCCATGATGGTCGGTTCCAATTCGAATGGTTGGGGGGGGCCGGTCAACTCCGGTCCGGCTGGGAGGGGGAGGAAATCCGCTCCAGCGCGCCCTGCACGGCGCGGTCGTTCTTGGCTTCGGTGGCAAGGTCGCCCAGCGAGACGATGCCCGTCAGCCGGTCGTTGCGGTCGACCACCGGCACGCGCCGGATCTGCTGGCCGGCCATCAACTCGGTCACGCTGCCGACCGGGTCGTCCTCGTAGCAATAGCGCGGATTCGTGGTCATCACCTCCGCCACCTTGCAGCGGTCGGGCTGCTTTCCGGCGGAGATGGCGCGGACGGTGATGTCGCGGTCGGTCACCACGCCGACCAGATCCCGCCCTTCGCAGACGGGCAGGATGCCGACGTTCAACTGGTCCATCAATTGTGCGGCCCGGCGGATGCTGTCGTCGGGCCGTACCGTCTGCACGTCGCGGGTCATGATCTCGCGGATTTTCATGCGGGGGGCTTCCTGGCACAGTGGCGGTGAGGCGCGGTACTCCAGTCCCGTCTCAACAGATGCGCCAGTCCACCGTCGCGCTCAACCTATCCAGTAGAGGGGTTCCACTCCGAAGAGCCAGGGATGCAGCAACAGCATGCCCCCATAAGCGGCCAGCCCTCCGGCCAATCGCGCCGGCCCCATTTCCGCCAGCCCCGTCAGCGCGCCGTGCATTCCCTGCGGACCGGTCAGCGGCAGCAGCGAGGTCTCCGCACGGAAGGCGCGGCCTGCCGGGCTGCGGCCCAGGACGATCTCGTTCTTGACCAGCGCGAACAGCGCGATGGCCGCCATGGTGCCGAACAGAAGCACGCGGCGCCCGTCGCCGGTGGCGTTCAGATGCGCCAGCGCCCACAGCAGCAGCGCCAGACTGCCCGGGGCGCGGGTCAGGCGGTAGATGCCGCGGGGCGGGTTGGGCGCGCTCTGGCTGCCGAAGCGGGTGGTGACGCGGGCGACCAGCAGCAGGAAGACCACCGGCATCACCACCGCCACCGGCGGCGCCGCCCAGTCGAAGGGCGTGAACAGCACCTCCCCGCCGTCGGCCGCGCGGTAGGCCAGCACGAACAGGGTCAGCGTCAGCAGCGAGCCGACGGAATGGATCGTCACGAAGCCGCCGCGGCCGAGCCGGGCGATCAGGGCGGGCCGCACCCCCGGCCAGGACGGCAGGGCATGGCTGAGGAACAGCAGGGCGGCGGCGAGGGCGAGGGATGCGGTCATGATGGAGACACCAAACCGTGAACGAACGGTCCGCGCCTTGACTCGGGTCAAGAGGGGGGCGTCGAGTGAGCCGGGTCGGGAACGCCCGCACCGGTCGCACGGTTCACAGTGTCGAAACTCCCCAGTCCACAGCCAACCCAATCGAGCGAATGACCGAGTGGATCATCCAGATCGTGCAGCAGTTCGGCTATCTCGGCATCTTCCTGATGCTGATCCTGGCCCGTGCGCTGCCGCCGATCCCGGCGGAGACGGTGATCCCGCTGGCCGGCATGGGGGCGGCGACCGGGGAGTTCAACCTGCTGCTGGTGGCGCTGGCCGCCGGGCTCGGCTCCGCGGTGGGGGAGCTGGTGTGGTATGCGCCGGCCCACTGGATGGGACGCGAGCGGTTCGAGGGCTTTCTCGGCCGTCACGGCCATTGGCTGACCGTGAAGCCGGAGCAGGTCCACCGCGCCACCGGATGGTTCGCCCGGCGTGGAGGCCTCGCCGTCCTGCTGTGCCAGCCCTTGCCGGGCCTGCGCACCCTGATCTCCGTCCCGGCCGGGGCCTGCGGCCTGCCGATGGGGGTGTTCCTGCTCTATGCCGCGGCGGGAGCGACGCTGTGGTCGCTGGTGCTGGCCTGCACGGGCTATCTGGTGCGGGTGGGGTTCCCCTGGGTCGCCGACCTGATGGTGCCGGGGACGCTGCTGCTGTTCGTCGCCCTGATCGGCGCCTATGTGCTGCGGCTGGTCCGCCACCGCCGCGACAGCCGCCGCGCGGCCCGGAGCGGGGTGTCGCGCAGCGGAGGCTGATCCGCCGTGGAACCGCCATGGAACCTTCGCACCGGCTTGCGCGTTGGAGGCACGAACCACCCGAACGGACATGGCCTTACGGCCAGCAGCGTCGGCCAGGATTATCGGCATGAGCCGCTTCCGAAAGGACCCAATGCGATGACCCGCAATTCCGCAACGACGAACCGGTGGCGTGCCGCCGCCGTCCTGTCGGCGGCGCTCGGCATGGCCGCCTGCGCCTCCGACGTGCCGCCGCCCACCGCACAGCTCGGCGCCGCCTCCCAGGCGGTGCAGGAGGCGGAGCGTGCCAACGCCCTGCAATATGCCCCGGTCGCCCTGCAGAGCGCCCGCGACAAGCTGGCCGCCGCCGACAAGGCGATGCGCGCCGACGAGCGCACCCGCGCCCGCCGTCTGGCCGAGGAGGCCCGCGTCGATGCCGAACTGGCGACGGTGACCTCGCAGCGCGCCGTGACCCAGCAGGCCGCCACCGCGGTCCGCCAGTCCGCCACCCCGACCACGCCGCAGTCGGCGATGGCGCCCAATGGCGTGCCGAATGGCGCCCCGGTCTACAGCGGTTCGACGCTCGGCACGCTGCCGGCAACAGGCTCCGGCGCAAGCGGGTCGGGCTATGGCGCTTCGGGCATGAGCGGCTCCAGCTACCCCGCACCGTCCGCCGTTCCGCCGGCGCCCGCCGGTTCTCTCGGTACGAGCACCGGCAACAGCTGGGGCTACAGCTATCCGGAGGTGCGGCAATGAGCATGCTCGCTCCCCGCAGTTTGCTGGTTCTGGCCGGCCTCGGGCTCGGTCTTGCCGGTTGCGCAACCCAGCCGACCGACAGCGCCGCCCTGACCCAGGCGCGCCAGGACTACAGCCTCGCCGCCGCCAACCCGCAGGTCGCCGGCAACGCCCCGCTGCAGCTGCGCGACGCCGAGCAGGCGCTGCGCCGGGCCGAAGCGCTGCGCGACCAGGGCGCCGATGCCTCCGAGGTCGATCATCAGGCCTACATCGCCAGCCGCCGTGTGCAGATCGCACAGGAGACGGCCGGGGTGAAGGGCGCCCAGACCGTGGTCGCCAATGCCGACACCTACCGCCTCCAGGCCCGCAACACCGAGCTGGAGCGGCAGCTGCGCGACCTCCAGGCCCAGCGGACCGAGCGCGGCCTCGTGATGACGCTCGGCGACATCCTGTTCTCCACCGGCCGGGCGGAGCTGACCCCCGGCGCCTATGAGCGCATGGACCGGCTCGCCCAGTTCCTGCAGGCGCATCCGGCCCGCACCGTGCGGATCGAAGGCCACACCGACAACACCGGCAGCGACACCACCAACCTGCGCCTGTCGGAGGCCCGCGCCCAGGCCGTCCGCGACGCCCTGTCGGCCCGTGGCGTCCAGCCGTCGCGCATCGTCACCCAGGGCATGGGCGAGGCGCAGCCCGTCGCTTCCAACAGCAACGATGCCGGCCGCCAGCAGAACCGCCGCGTCGAGATCATCATCTCCGACGACGGCACGGTGGCGCAGACACGCTGAAGGGGGCTCGCGCCCCCACATCTCCAACAAATAGCCCCTCTCCCGCAAGGGGAGAGGGGCTCCGTTCAACACCAGGCAGCGCTTCCAGTTGCAAGGTGGCTTGAGGATGAGCGGCGCTACCGCCCGCGTTCGCCGTTCCGCACCGCCCGCGCCACACCCCAGGCGCCCGCTGCCAGACCAACGGTCAGCAGCGCCGCAGCCGCCACGCGCAAGGCTGAGCGCGGCGGCGCGGGCAGGCGCTTCCACGGGGCCCAGGCTTCGTCGGGATCGTTGGGATCGGCGATGCGCAGGGCGGCGAAGGCCTGTTCGGTCAGGCTGGGATCGGTGGCGGGAAGATCCACCAGACGTCGGCCGGACTGCCGGCACAGGCGGTCGATGGCGGCGATCAGGCTTCCCGTCTCCCGCAGCTCGGCCTCCAGCCGGTGCTGGTCGATGCCCATATGCTCGGCCAGCAGGCGGTTGCGCACGCCGGTGATGGCGTCCGCCGCCCGGTCGCGCTCCGGTTCGTCCTCCTCCGGCGCCTCGATGGTCAGGTCGCATTCGGTGTCGTAGCCCATCGAGCGGTTGTTCAGGTTGGAGGAGCCGATGCGCAGCAGCCGGCCGTCCACCGCGACCACCTTGGAATGGACGATCACCGGCGCCCCCTGTTCGGTCACCGGGGTCATGGCGCGCAGGCGGCCGAAGCGGTCGGCCTCGCGCAGGCAGCGCAGGGCGACCGACCGCGGCGTGTCCATCGCCATGCGGTCGAACCAGCTCGGGCTTTCCATCGACACCACCACCACCACTTCCGGCCCATTGGGCTCGGCCAGCCGGCGGGCCAGCGCGCCGGCGACGCGGGCGGAGGCGAAATACTGGTTTTCCAGATAGATGGTCCGCTCCGCCGCGGCGATGGCGGCGAAGGTCAGCGCCTCGCTCTCGCGGATCGCCGGGCTGTCGTCGGTCGCCGGCACGGTGCGCGACACGCCGACCACGGCATCGGTCAGCACCGGGTGGGAGCAGTCGCGCAGTGGGCAGTCGGGCCAGGGATCGTGATCTGGCGGCGGGCAGGGCTCCAGCACCTCGCCGGTTGCGCAGCGCCAGCGTTCCCGCGCCAGTTCCGCCAGCGCTCGGGCGGCGTCGCCATCCACCATCATCATCACGTCGTGGCGGGGGCCGTAGGGCTCGCCGTCCGGGCAGCGCCGGCGCGGGTCTTCGTCGCGATGCTCCGACGTGTCCCAGCGGTCGAAGGAGAAGTCGATGCCGCCGCAGAAGGCGAGCGTGTCGTCGATCACCAGGATCTTCTGGTGCTGGGCGGCGCCGACCGGCAGTTCCCCGTCCAGCCGGGCATTCAGCCGGCGGCCGGTGTTGCGGTTCCAGCGTTCCAGCGGTTCGTGCGGGTGCTCGAGCGCGATGGGGAAGGGCATGTCCCATTTCAGCGCCCGCACATGCAGGCCGGGGCGCGACCGCATCAGCCGGGCCAGGAAGCGGCCGAGCGTTTCCGGGCTGTGGGGGTCCAGCCGCATGCGCGGATCGACGTCCCAGCCGATCAGCAGGATCGAATGCTGTGCCTTTTCCATCGCGGCGCGGGCGGCGACGAAGTAATCGGCCCCATCGACCAGAACCGCCACCCGCCCGGCCCGCTCCGTCCGCCAGCAGGTGACGCCGGGGCGCAGAACCGGCCCGGCAGCGGGTTGCGGGAAATGGATCGGCGGGGCGGAAGGATTGAGCTTCATCGGTGAAAATCGACTCCGGGTGCGGCGGAAACGCATGGAAACCGTCCGGTTGACTGTCCGGCACACTGTCCGCCTCGCGGCTTGAACCCCGGTGCGGGCCGGTTGTTCCCGCCGCCGGCCCGGTGCGTCGGGGTCACGCCGAAGGAGGCCCGGCGGGCACGCTTTTGCCGCGGATTCTTGAAAAAAGCGCATTCATCGAACGAAACCAAGGCCGGATTGCCCTGTTGAACCCGGTGAAGGAGGCGATGGCCCCGGCCGGCAAGCGCGACGCCGACGCGGCATGCGATGCAGGTCCGCCATCAGCCCCGATCCGAAAGACGCCCGACTGCGAGGCGTTGCCACCATGAAGGAGTTCGAGGATGCGTAACCTGATGATCGGCGCCGTTTCGGCGGTTCTCCTGATGGCCACCCCGGCGCTGGCCCAGACCGCCCCGCAAGTTCCGCAGGGTTCGGCCGACAGCGCCACCAGCTATACCGGTCCGGACGGTGTGGTCCGTACCACGCCGGGCGCCACCACCTCGCCGTCGGCCGGCTCGTCGAGCAACGGCCCGGTGAACGCTCCGGGCACCTCGGGTTCGACCGGCACCTCCAGCGGCAGCATGTCCGGTTCGTCCACGCCGGGTGTGACCACCGCGCCGTCGGGCATGGGCAACAACACCGGCAGCAACATCCCGCGCGACAACCAGACCGCCACGGGCACCCACTGCCCGCCGGGAACCCCGAACTGCGGCCCGGACCAGGGCGGCAGCCAGTAACGTCCGCTTAGCGGCCATCACGCCGCGGGCGCCGCCGGAGCCCTCCCTCCGGCGGCGCCCGCTTCGTTTCGGGCTCGCGTGGCGTTGGAGTGGTGCGCCTCCAGAAGGGGATGGCGCGACAGGGTACGCGAGGCAGAGGAAAGGCGCGGTGGCTGAAGAAATCCGGAAGGCCTTAGCCCTGCGCCCGCACCGAATGGCGGGCGGGTGGGGTCTCGGTCCGTTCAAGGTCGGCCGGGGCGGTTCCGGCGATGTCGTCCAGCGGGGCGGTGCCCATGGCGGTGGCGACCAGCCGGCGGAACAGACCCTGCTGGCGGCTGTCCGTCACCAGATACTCCGGGTGCCACTGCACGCCGATCATGAAGGGCTCGTCAGGCGCCTCGATGCCCTGGACGATGCCGGCACGTTCGCGGGCAACGACGCGCAGACCGTCGCCGACACGGTCCACCGACTGGTGGTGCAGGGCGTTCACCCGGCATTCGGCAATGCCGAGGATGCGGTACAGCCGGCTGTCGGGCTCGATGCGAATGCGCTTGCGCGGCAGCACGGTGCGCATATGCGGTGCTTCCTCGTACACCTCGTGGATGTCGACATGCAGCGAGCCGCCGCGGTGGACGTTGATCATCTGCGACCCACGGCAGATTCCCAGCACCGGCAGGTCGAGCTTCGCGGCGCAGTCCAGCGCGCGCATCTCCAGCCGGTCGCGTTCGGGGTCGATGCGGATGTGCGGCCGGGCGGATTCGCCATAGAGCGTCGCATCGATGTCGTCGCCGCCGCCGACCACCAGCGCGTCCAGCCGGTCGATGGGGAAGGGCGCCTCGGCCGTGATGCGGACCGAGGCAGCGCCGGCCCGCCACAGGGCGAGGCGGTTGGCCATGGCGGCGATGCGGCTGCCATGGACGGAGGCGGTGATGCCGACCAGCGGCCGGGACCTTCCGATGACGGCTGCCATGGCACGTTCCCTTTTCAACCGGCCTGCCGCAGGGTGCCGTCCGCAGCGGCGTCCCCGGCATCATTCCCCGCGCCGGAAGGGCCATGGATGACCGGATTCGCGGCCATGAAGCCGTCGATCCGCTCGGCCCAGCGATCGGACGCCTGCGTTTCGGCCAACTGCCGGTACTCGGCACCCAGCCCGTCCAGCAGGGCGCGGTCGGCTGCCAGCCGCTCCACCGCCACCCAGCGGTTCCAGTCGGCGGCGAGCGACCAGTCCGGATCGCTCAGCCGCGCGTTGGGCAACCGGTAATGGAAGGTCGGGCGCGGGCGGATATGCGGGTCCTCCATCGCCTTCGCCAAGCGCTCGGGGGCGAGATGGGCGAACAGCGGAAACAGGTCCAGCTCGCGGTTGCGGGTGGGATTGTCGGCCAGATAATCGTCGATCAGGCCGCCCAGGTCGGGGCGATAGGCCGGATCCGCAAGCTTGGCGGCATATCGGGCGGGGAAGGCGGCGATGAAGCCGGAGAGACGGCGGGTCGTATCGACGCGGATCTCCCGCCGCAGCCAGGGCGCCAGGATCAGGAAGGCTTTCAGGTGGTCCAGCACATAGTCGCCGTCCGTCCGCGCCACCTCCGGATTGAAATGCAGACCGAAGGCGAAGAGCGGGCTGGCCTCCGTCCCGGCGGCACCGCGGTCGCGCAGGCAGGCGACCAGCCTCTCCAGGTCCGGCATCTGCTCCACCGTCACCGGCGGGGCGGCGATCTCGAACGGCATCACCAGACTGCCGATGTTGCCCCACAGCGGACGCAAGGGGTCCAGCACAGCGGACCCTCCCTTGCCGGGGTGGGCGGAGCGCATGTCCAACTCCACCGTGAAGTCGCCCAGGCTGGTGCCGCTCACCAGACATCGGTGCGGGTTTTCGACGGTGACCGTACCTCCGAACAGTTCGCGCACGCAGGACGCGGCCGACGGCGCGTCCAGGTCGGCGAATTCAAGTTCCACCCCGATGCGGCGCGGCGTGCCCTGGGCGGTGGTGCGGAGCGGGGGGAGGAGGAAGGGATGGGTCATTGCAAGCCATCAACACCCCATTCCCGGCGCTGTTCCCGCACCGCCCGAAATCCAAATCTTCACTCGCAGTGGGAGGTTCAGGTCGAGGCAACGGCATACCCCTTTTGGCGGTAACCACTCCTTGGAGGTATGTTTTGAATTTTGATGCAAATGCGGATAATCGAACGGCATTCTAAGCAGCATTTCTTGCCGTTGATCGGGAGTATTCTGCGTACCCTACCCAACTGCTTTCCAAATTAACCGGCGCTTAACCATAAGTGCGTTAGCGATAGATAAGCGGCACGGTGGTGCGTCTAGTGCGCCATCCGGTCGGCTTCGCGGTGGGAGCCTCGTCTACGCCATGACCCTTCTGGCACGCCTCTTCATCCTGGTCCTGCTCGCGGTGCTGCCGGCGATCGGCATCCAGATCTACAGCGTGCTCGAACAGCGGGCGGAACGCGAGGCGGAGGTCACCCTCCAAGCCGAACGGCTGCTGAATCAGGTGGAGAGCGAACATGCCCGCATCCTGGAAAGCGCCCGCCTGATGGTCACGGCGGTGACGGAGGCCCCTTTCCTGCGCGGGGGCGAGGTTGCCGGCTGCCAAGCCTATCTGGAGCGGCTGTCCGCCCGATCCGCCGACTACCGCACCCTGTCGGTCACCGATGCCGGCGGGCGCATCAAGTGCAGCGCCGACCCGGCCCGCATCGGCTCTTCCCTGACCGCCCAGCCGCATTTCCGCCGGGCGATGGCCCAAGGCCGGTTCGTCGTCGGCGAATGGACGATCACCCATTCCGGCGTGGTGGGTGGCGAGCTTCCGGTCGCGGTTCCCTACACCGACGCCGAGGGCAAGCGGTCCGGCGTGATCGCCCTGTCGCTCGACCTGCCGCGTCTTAACTCCATCTTCGCCACCCGCCCGATGCCGGAGAACACGGCCCTGACCGTCGCCGACCGATCCGGCACCATCCTGGTCAAGCTGCCGGGCACCCAGGGCCGTGTCGGCGAGCGGCTGCCGGACAACTACCTGCCGCTGCTGTCGGCGACGGACGTGGGCGTGACGATGCTGCCCGGGATGGACGGCGTGTCCCGCATCCTGGCCTTCTCCCCGCCGACTGCCGGGATCCGCGACCTGTTCATCAGCGTCGGCGTCGACCAGGGGGCTGCGATGGGGGCGGTGGACCGCGCCACCCGCGACGGACTGCTGATGTCCCTGTCCGGCTTCCTGGTTGCCGCGGCGGCAGCCTGGATCGGCGGCACCCTGTTCATCCGCCGCCCCGTCGACGCGCTGGTCTGCGCCGCCCGCGACTGGAGCGAGGGCAAGACCGCCACCCGCGTCAAGCTGTCCGACCGCTCGTCGGAGATCGGCCAGCTCGGCCACGCCTTCGACATGATGGCCGACCGGCTGGAGGCGCGCGAAGCGGCGCTGCGCCGGTCGGAAGGCCACATCCGTGCCGTCTTGGATGCGCTGCCAGCCTATGTCGGCGTGCTGACGCCGGACGGGGCGGTGGCCCAGGTCAACCGTGCCGCCGCCGATGCCGCCGGATTGCCGGCCGCCCGCATCGTCGGCCGTCCCTTCGACGAGATCTGCTGGCTGTCCTTCGACGACGCCGGGCGTGAACGGCTGCGCCAGGCGCTGGCGCTGGGAGCGCATGGCCGCTCCTCCCGCTTCGACTCCGGGCTGCGGCTGGGTGACGGTCGCGAGATGACGGTGGACGTCAACCTGACCCCGATGGTCGATGCCGACGGCCATGTCACCCACCTGATCGCCTCCGGCATCGACATCACCGAGCGCAAGCGCACCGAGGAGGCCCTGCGCGTCGCCGAGGAGCGCGTGCGCACCGGACTGCGCAATTCGGGCGTGGCGGTGTTCAACCAGGACCGCGAGCTGCGTTACACCTGGTCCCACTCCGAACTGCTGGGCTTCTCGCCGGAGGCGCTGATCGGCCGCACCGACGCCGACCTGTTCGACCATGGCGAGGAGGCCGACAACCTGATGGCGCTGAAGCGCCGGGTGATGGAGAGCGGCGTCGGCGCGCGGGAGGAGGTCCGCATCCGCTGCAAGGGCGAGGAACGCTTCTTCGACCTGACCGTCGATCCGTTGCGCGATCCCTCCGGGCGGGTGGAGGGCGTCACCTGCGCCGCGGTCGAAATCACCGACCGCAAGAAGACCGAGGCCGAGCTGCACCGCGCGCGGGAGGAGGCCGACCAGGCCAACGAGGGCAAGTCGAAGTTCCTGGCCGCCGCCAGCCACGACCTGCGCCAGCCGGTCCAGTCGCTCTATCTCTTCACCGCGGCAATGAGCGACCGGCTGCAGGGGCACCCCGCGCTGCCGATCCTGGACAACATCCGCCAGGGGCTGGACACGTTGAAGGGCCTGCTGGACGGTCTGCTCGACATGTCGCGGCTGGAATCCGGCAAGATCGTCGCCGCGCCGGTCGAGGTGCGCCTGAACCAGCTGCTCGGCCGGCTTGTCGCCGAATACGGACCGCGCGCCGCCCAGAAGGGATTGGTGCTGCGCGCCGTGCCGACCCGTGCCTGGGTGCGCACCGACCCGGCCCATCTGGAGCGCATCCTGCGCAATCTGGTGGAAAACGCCCTGCGCTACACCGCCAGCGGCAAGGTGCTGCTGGGGTGCCGCCGCACGCCGTCGGGCATGCGGGTGGAGGTCTGGGACACCGGCGCCGGCATCCCCGCCGACCGGCTGGAGGACATTTTCGAGGAGTTCACCCAACTGGGCGAGCGCAGCGAGCGTGGCCTGGGCCTGGGCTTGGCCATCGTCAAGCGGCTGTCGCGGCTGCTCGGCCATCCGGTGACGGTGCGGTCGTGGGAGGGCAAGGGTTCGGTCTTCGCGGTGGAGCTGCCGCGGGTGATCCTGGGCAATGCCCGTCCCGCCAGCGGCACGGCCGCCGCCGCGGCGACGCTGGCCCGCCGCTCCGCCGCCGCCAACGATGCGGCCAACGACCGGGGACAGGCGATCAGCGCCATCGCCAGCGCGTTCGGCGGCGGCAAGGGCAGGGGGACGACAGGCGGAGGAGGAGGCGACGTTGCGGTCAAGACTGCGGTCGCCGTGCCGGCCGTGGCCGGCTCGTCCGCCCAATCACCCGCAGTGCCCGCAGCCCAGCGAGCGACGGCGGTCACGCCCGGTCAGGGAGGGGATGCGAAGGGCATGGTGCTGGTGATCGACGACGAGGCGATCATCCTGCTCGGTCTGAAGGCGATCCTCGAGGGCTGGGGCTATGACGTGCTGACCGCCAAGTCGGGCGATCAGGCACTGGAACGGCTGCAGGCCGACGGGCGCTGTCCGCAGATCGTTCTGGCCGACTACCAGCTCCAGCAGGGCCGCACCGGCCCGGAGGCGGTTGCGGCGGTCCAGACCATGATGGGCCGGACGGTTCCCGGCATCATCCTGACCGGCGACACCAGCTCCGAACGCCAGGAAGAGGCCGAGCGCCGCGGCTTCCGCCTGCTGCACAAACCGGTCTTCCCCAACGACCTCCGCCGCATGATGGCGAGCGCCGGGGCGGCGTGAGCGCGCGCGGGCGCAAACAGGGCATCGAGGAAAGGGCCGCTTCCCACCGGGATGCGGCCCTTTCCTTGTTCGACTTCTGGCAGCCTTACTTCGCCAGATTCCGCAGGACGAAGTTCAGCACGCCGCCGTTCCTGTAATACTCCACCTCGTCCACCGTATCGATGCGCAGCAGGAGCGGGTAGGTCTCCACCGTGCCGTCGGCGCGGGTCAGGGTCAGGGTGACGTCCTTGCGCGGGCGCAGATCCTGTTCGATGCCGGCGATGTCGAAGGTCTCCGACCCGTCCAGCTTCAGGTCGGCGCGGGTGAGGCCGTCCTTGAACTGCAAAGGCAGGATGCCCATGCCGACGAGGTTGGAGCGGTGGATGCGCTCGAAGCTCTCGGCGATCACCGCGCGGATGCCCAACAGGCGGGTGCCCTTCGCCGCCCAGTCGCGGCTCGACCCCGTGCCGTATTCCTTGCCGGCGACCACGACCAGCGGCACGCCTTCGTCGGCATAGCGCATGGCGGCGGTGTAGATCGGCAGCCGTTCGCCCGACGGGTAATGCTTGGTCTCGCCGCCTTCCACGCCGGGGATCAGCTCGTTGCGGATGCGGATGTTGGCGAAGGTGCCGCGCATCATGACTTCATGGTTGCCGCGGCGGGCGCCGTAGCTGTTGAAGTCCTGCGGACGGACCTGATAGCTCAGCAGATACTCGCCGGCCGGGCTGGTCCGCTTGATCGAGCCGGCGGGGGAGATGTGGTCGGTGGTGATCGAATCGCCCAGCACCGCCAGCGCCCGCGCCCCCCGCACGTCCGATACCGGGTCCGGCGTCTTGGTCAGGCCGCTGAAGAAGGGCGGCAGCTTCACATAGGTGGAGGCTTCCTGCCACTGGTAGGTCTGGCCTTCGGCGGTGGCGATGGCCTGCCACTGCTCCGGTCCCTTGAACACGTCGGAATAGCGGCTGCGGAACATGTCCGCGGTCAGCGAGGCGTCGATGGCGTCCTGAACCTCGCGGTTGGTCGGCCAGATGTCCTTCAGATAGACCGGGCCGTCGGTGCCCTCGCCGATCGGGTCCGTCGTCAGGTCGACGTTCAGGTTGCCGGCCAGCGCATACGCGACGCACAGCGGCGGCGAGGCCAGATAGTTGGCGCGGGTGTGCGGGTTGACGCGGCCTTCGAAGTTGCGGTTGCCCGACAGCACGGCGCCGACCACGAGGTTGCCCTCCTCCACCGCTGCGGCGATCGGCTCCGGCAGCGGGCCGGAATTGCCGATGCAGGTGGTGCAGCCATAGCCGACGATGTTGAAGCCGAGCCGGTCGAGATAGGGTTGCAGCCCGGCCTTGGCGAGATAGTCGGTGACCACCTGGCTGCCCGGCGCCAGCGACGTCTTCACCCACGGCTTCTGCTTCAGCCCCTTTTCCACCGCCTTCTTGGCCAGCAGGCCGGCGGCGACCAGCACCGCCGGGTTGGAGGTGTTGGTGCAGGAGGTGATGGCGGCGATGACGACCGCACCCTGCTCCAGGCTGTAGTCGGCGCCCTTCACCGGAACCGCCTTGTTGGGGTCGTCCGCCTTGTAGGCGTCGGTCATGTCCTTGGCGAAGCCCTGGGCCAGTGCCGACAGGGCGACGCGGTCCTGCGGGCGCTTCGGGCCGGCCAGCGACGGCTCCACCGTGCCCATGTCCAGTTCCAGCACGTCGCTGAAGACCGGGTCGGGGCTGTCCGGTTCGCGCCACATGCCTTGGGCCTTGGCATAGGCCTCGACCAGCGCCACGCGGTCGGGATCGCGGCCGGTGAAGGTCAGATAGCGGATGGTCTCGGCGTCGATCGGGAAGATGCCGCAGGTGGCGCCATACTCCGGCGCCATGTTGCCGATGGTGGCGCGGTCGGGCAGCGTCATGCTGTCCAGACCCGGCCCGAAGAACTCGACGAACTTGCCGACCACGCCCTCCTTGCGCAGCATCTGGGTGACGGTCAGCACCAGATCGGTGGCGGTCATGCCCTCCTTCAGCCGGCCGGTCAGCTTGAAGCCGATGACCTCCGGGATCAGCATGGAGATCGGCTGGCCCAGCATCGCGGCCTCCGCCTCGATGCCGCCGACGCCCCAGCCCAGGACGGACAGGCCGTTGACCATGGTGGTGTGGCTGTCGGTGCCGACCAGCGTGTCGGGATAGGCCACCGGCTTGCCCGACGGGTCGCTGTCGGTCCACACCACCTGCGCCAGGTATTCGGTGTTCACCTGATGGCAGATACCGGTGCCCGGCGGCACAACGCGGAAGTTGTCGAAGGCCTTCTGACCCCAGCGCAGGAAGGCGTAGCGTTCCAGATTGCGCTCGAATTCCAGTTCGACATTCTTTTCGAAGGCATCGTTGCCGCCGAAATAATCGACCATCACCGAATGGTCGATGACGAGGTCGACCGGCACCAGCGGGTTGATCTTCGCCGGATCGCCGCCAAGCGATGCCATCGCCTCGCGCATCGCCGCCAGGTCGCAGACCGCCGGAACGCCGGTGAAGTCCTGCATCAGCACGCGCGCGGGCCGATAGGCGATTTCACGGTCCGACCGCTTGTCGACCAGCCATTGGGCCACCGCCTTCACGTCGTCGACGGAGACGGTGCGCCCGTCCTCGAAGCGCAGCAGGTTTTCCAGCAGCACCTTCATCGAGAACGGCAGCCGCGACAGATCGCCGAGGCCCGCCTCCTCGGCGGCCTTCAGGCTGAAATAGTCGTAGCTCTTGCCGCCCGCGGTGAGCGAACGGCGGGTCTTCAGCGAATCCTGACCGGTGAAGGTGGTCACGGGAAGCCTCCTTGGCTTTGGGTCGGGCGTGCGCCTTGGGCGGCGCTTGGGAGAGCGCTTCGGTTACGGTCCGGGTGATGACGGTCAAAGGGACGCCGGAGATCGTCCAAAAGACTGGAGCGGCCGCGACGGCGCCCGCGCGTCATGCAGGCAAGATGTAGGGCGTGGTCGGTACAGATCAAACGCTTGGCTCGAAGAAAGCGGGAGCATGGGCATGGTCGTGGAGCTCGCCCGGACCCTGTCCGTCGGGGCGGTCTCAAGGCAAGATCCATCGAACATCCTATGTCGCGTCGGCGGATGCCTTCTTTACTCATATGAACATTAGAGAGTTCTGCTTTGGAGCCTCATGCGGGCTTCATCGCCACATAGCGGACGAAGCGCAGGCCGCTGCCCAGCACCCTCAGCCGCGCCCACCACAGGGCAAGCTCGCGCTTCAGCGCCGCCAGCACCGGCGCCGGCGGCACGGTGTTCGTCAGCGTGTCTGCCAGCTTGCGCACCCGGTCGATGATGTGGCGGCGGTGCAGCTGGGTCAGATCCTCGGAAATGCGCAGATCGAGGTTTCGCTGGGTCAGTTCGTCCGCCATGCGGGTGGCGGTCCAGGGATAGACCTCCATCGGCTCCTCGTCCCGCCAAGCGTTCCAGGCATCCCAGGAGCTGGGGGCGCCGTCGATCACATAGTCGAACAGGGCGACGCCGCCCTTGGGCTTCACGCAGTCGCCGACCCGGTCCAGGAACAGTTCCTTGTCGCGCACCCGGTGGACGACGCGGTCGGCCATGACGAGGTCGAAGCTGCCGGCCTGGTTGAAATGCTCCGGGTCGTAGTGGGCGATCGGCGCCTTCTTCGACAATCCCAGTGCCTTCGACCGGTCCATCGCCAGCTTCGCCAGCAACGGCGACGTCTCCAGCCCCGTCACCCAGGTGTCGCAGCTTTCCACCAGGGCGCGGGCGGTGCCGCCGAGGCCGGCCGACAGATCCAGCACGCTCTTGGCCGGGTTCAGTCCGAAGGAGCGGACGGAGTCGATCATCCACGCCGCTTCCTCCGGCCCGGTCATGTCCTGGCCCCAAAGAAGCTGCGCCCCCTCGCTGCGTGCCGGCGACCAGACGGGTTCGCCATGGCGGTCGAGTTGCATCAACGCCAGCCTGTCCAGATCCGGATTGCCGCCGGCCGCAGGCGGGTCGGCCGCCGAGGGCAGGGGAGCGGAAAGGCCGGGCGCAGTGCCCACCGCATTGACCGGCCCGTGCCTGCGCGTGTCCGTCAAGTTACACAGGGCAGACCGGTTCGTAACGCGGGGCAGCCGGGAGAGGTCATACCCTTCCCACCAGGCGGCCAAACGGATACGCCAATCGGGGTTTCGCCACCGCTCCAAATCCTGTGGACTGAACTGCGGAGCCACGTAGCTGCCCTTTCCAGGTCAATGGGCGGGCTTCTGCCTCACCCATTCGGAGTATGACCGCGACTGTTGCTGTCGCGATTTAGAAGTAAGTCCGGTCGATTTGTCTGTCAAGAAACCATTATTTAACTATTTGGACTTCGTTTCCCCCAATTGTTGGAAAATTTTATCATTTTTTGTCTGTGACCTGCTGTGGCGCGGCCATTGCGACCGCGGGGCGGTCTCCCTATACTCCGGTCGCAACCGACGGAGGGGGGCCTCGCGTGCCGATCGAAACCGGTGAGACCACCGGCAATCCCTGGACCGTGCTGACCAGCACGACGAAGTATGAGAATGCCTGGATGGAGGTGGTCGAGCATAAGGTACTGACCCCGAAGGGCGCTCCCGGCATCTACGGCGTCGTCCACCCCCGCAGCCTTGCCACCGGTGTGGTGCCGGTCCACGACGACGGCACGGTAACCCTGGTCGGCCAATATCGTTTCCCGTTGAAGCAATACAGCTGGGAAATTCCGGAAGGCGGCGGGCGCAAGGGGGTGGAGCCGCAGGAATCGGCGGCGCGCGAGTTGCGCGAGGAAACCGGCCTGACGGCGCGGCGCTGGATGCCGCTGATGAAACTGCACCTGTCCAACTGCATCACCGACGAGGTCGCCCACACCTTCGTCGCCTGGGATCTGGAGCAGGGCGAGTCGGCTCCCGACGAGACCGAGGTGCTGGCGGTCCGCCGCGTGCCCTTCGCCGAAGTGATCGACATGGTGCTGGCCGGCGCCATCACCGATGCCATGGCGGTTGCCAGCCTGCTGAAGCTGCGGGTGCTGGCGGCGGAAGATGCGCTGCCCGAGGATCTCGCCAGCATTCTCCGCCTCTGACCTGCCTGCAAATCGGACATCAATGACTGTCATCACCGGCCACGCCGTCGCCATCGATTTCGAAACCGCCAACGAGGCCCGCACCAGCGCCTGCTCCATCGGCGTCGCCTGGATCGAGAACGGCCGCGTGACCGGGACGGAAGAGCATCTGATCCGCCCCCGCGAGTTGCGCTTCAATTCCTTCAACAGCGCCATCCACGGCATCCGGGAGGAGGACGTGGCCGGAGCGCCCGAATTCCCGGAGGTGTGGGCGGCCTTGCGCGAGCGGGTGCAGGGCCGGCTGATCCTGGCGCACAACGCGGCCTTCGACCTCAGCGTGCTGCGCCATACCCTGACCGACTACGGGCTCGAATGGCCGGCCTGCGACTATCTCTGCACGGTCGTGTTGGCCCGCCGTGCCTGGCCGACGCTGACCGGGCACCGGCTGAACCATCTGGCCGACTTCCTGGGCATCGCCCTGGACCACCACCATGCCGGCAGCGATGCCGAAGCCTGCGGCCGCATCGCGCTGGCCGCGACGCAGGAGATGGGGCTGCGCGGCTTCGGCGAGATCGAGGGCATCGGCATCAGCCTGGGCCGCATCGCGCCCGGCGGCTATTCCCCTTGCAAAGGCGGCAAGGGGCGCGGCAAGGCGCCGTCGCGACGTCCCCGCGTGGTGGCGTGAAGCTGCAGGCGGCGCTTTCCCGCCGCCGTCCCCTGCGCTAGGCTCCCGCTCCACCGAATGGAGGAGGGGACCGCATGCTGTTCATGTTCCATTGCGTCGACAAGGCGGGTGCCGCCGACGTCCGCGCCGCCAACCGCGCCGAGCATCTGGCTTATCTGGAGGCCAACGCCGACCGTATCTTCGCCGCCGGCCCGCTGCTGTCGGACGACCAGAGCGGCATGGTCGGCAGCCTGCTGATCGTCGAGTGCGCCGATGCCGCCGCCGCGCAGGCGTTCGCCGACGGCGATCCCTATGCCAAGGCCGGCCTGTTCGACAGCGTGACGATCCGGCCCTGGCGCCGCGTCTATCCCAAGGCCTGAGCGGGAGAGTGCCGGCGATGGCCTACTGGCTGCTGAAGTCCGAGCCGTTCAAATATTCGTGGGACCGCATGGCCGCCGACGGCCGGACCCATTGGGACGGGGTGCGCAATTACCAGGCGTCCAACAATCTGAAGGCGATGGAGGTGGGCGACCGCGCCTTCTTCTATCACTCCAACGAAGGGTTGGAGATCGTCGGCATCGTCGAGATCGTCCGCACCTATTACCCGGACCCCAGCGACGAGTCCGGCCGCTTCGGCATGGTCGACGTGGCCCCGGTGATGCCTGTGAAGACGCCCGTGACGCTGAAGCAGATCAAGGCCGATCCGCTGCTGCAGTCGATGGCGCTGGTCCGCCAGTCCCGACTGTCGGTCTGCCCGGTCGGCGAGGCGGAATGGGCGCGGGTCTGCGATCTGGCGGGGGTTGGGGTGCCGGCCTGAGAGGGGCGTGAGGAATTGAGATGACACGTGCCCCCCACCCCAATCCTCTTCCGCTTTCAGCGGACCTTCGGTCCGCCTGTCGCGACAGCGCAAAGCTATGCTTTGTGCGATAGCTGGGCGGGGGAGGTTGGGTGGGTGGCTAACGCCGACCCACCAGGCACTTGATCGAAACCCTACTCCGCCGCCTCCTGCATCGCGGCGTGGAAGTCGTTGGTCGCCTGCTTCATGCGCCGGGCAATGTCCGCCACGCCGGCGGCGGAGTTGGCGTTGAGGGGGCCGCCGAGCGCACGCAGCGTGGCGTCGATGGCCATCAGGCTGGTGCGGTCGGCCAATCCGGCGAGGCGGTCGCTGCGCTCGCCGGCTTCGGGAAGATCGTCCGCGTTCGTGGTGCTGGGCATTGCGATCCTTGCCGACGATGATCGTTACCGTGATGCAGCAACTCTATAGCGGCCACCCGGTTAAGGTCGGGTTAAGCAAAGGATCATCCGTTACAAGACGGTCATGTCGCGTTTTGCACCGCGGCGCGGCGGATGGTCGCGGCAAGGGACAGGGGGAAGCCGGAGAAGTTGCGGCACCGGATCCTGCGTGCCCTGAAATGCCCGGGTATGCTTGGAGAGGAAACAGTCTCGCGCTGCAAAATCAGCGACACAATCCTCCTTTGGTCGGGGGGCCTGCGGGGGCCGATTTGCTTGTTAGTCCCGCAACATGTGTGGATAATGCCGCTCAATTCCGGGCGGCGGCCCGCCGCCCTGCAACATCTTCCGGCCAATTCGGAAGCACCACGGGGGAATCGCACTCATGACCGACAACAGCTTCTTTCCGGTGAAGCCCGAGATCGCGGCGACCGCCCACGTGAATGCGGAAGCCTATGCCCGCATGTACGAGCAGTCGGTCAAGGACCCCGAGGCATTCTGGGGCGAGCAGGGCAAGCGGATCGATTGGATCAAGCCCTACAGCAAGGTGAAGGACGTCAATTTCAACGACGACGTTCACATCCGTTGGTTCTACGACGGCACGCTGAATGTTTCGGCCAACTGCATCGACCGCCATCTGGCGACCCGCGGCGACCAGACCGCGATCCTGTTCGAAGGCGACGACCCCGGCGTTTCCAAGGCCATCACCTACAAGGAACTGCACGAGAAGGTCTGCCGTCTCGCCAACGTCCTGAAGAAGAACGGCGTCAAGAAAGGCGACCGCGTCACCATCTACCTGCCGATGATCCCGGAGGCCGCCTATGCGATGCTGGCCTGCACCCGCATCGGTGCCGTCCACTCCATCGTCTTCGGCGGCTTCTCGCCCGACAGCCTGAAGGACCGCATCGTCGACTGCGACAGCCATTTCGTCATCACCTCCGACGAGGGCCTGCGCGGCGGCCGCAAGGTGCCGCTGAAGGCCAACGCGGACAAGGCGGTTGCCGGCGCGCCGACGGTCAAGCATGTGCTGGTCGTCAAGCACACCGGCGGCAACGTCGCTTGGACCGAGGGCCGCGACCTCTGGTATCATGAAGAGATGGAGAGCGTCTCCGCCGACTGCCCGCCGGAGGAGATGAGCGCCGAGGATCCGCTGTTCATCCTCTACACCTCCGGCTCGACCGGCAAGCCGAAGGGCGTGCTGCACACCACCGGCGGCTACCTCGTCTATGCGTCGATGACCCATCAGTATGTCTTCGACTACAAGGACGGCGAAGTCTACTGGTGCACGGCCGACGTGGGCTGGGTCACCGGCCACAGCTACATCGTCTATGGCCCGCTCGCCAACGGCGCCACCACGCTGATGTTCGAAGGCATCCCGACCTACCCGGACGTCTCGCGCTTCTGGCAGGTGATCGACAAGCACAAGGTCAACATCTTCTACACCGCCCCGACCGCCATCCGCTCGCTGATGCGTGAAGGCGAAGGCCCGGTGAAGAAGACCTCGCGCGCATCCTTGCGCGTCCTGGGTTCGGTCGGCGAGCCGATCAATCCCGAGGCGTGGCTGTGGTACTACAACGTGGTGGGCGATGCCCGCTGCCCGATCGTCGATACCTGGTGGCAGACGGAGACCGGCGGCATCCTGATCACCCCGCTGATCGGCGCCATCGGTCAGAAGCCGGGCTCGGCGACCAAGCCGTTCTTCGGTGTCCAGCCGGTCGTCGTCGACAACGAAGGCCAGATCCTGGAGGGCGAGACCGAGGGCAACCTCTGCATTGCCGACGCATGGCCCGGCATGATGCGGACGGTGTTCGGCGACCACGAGCGTTTCGTCCAGACCTACTTCTCGACCTTCCCCGGCAAGTACTTCACCGGTGACGGCTGCCGCCGCGACGCCGACGGTTATTACTGGATCACCGGCCGCGTCGACGACGTCATCAACGTGTCCGGCCACCGCATGGGCACCGCCGAGGTCGAGAGCGCGCTGGTCGCCCACCCGAAGGTCGCCGAGGCCGCGGTCGTCGGCTATCCGCACGACCTGAAGGGCCAGGGCATCTACGCCTACGTCACGCTGAACGCCGGCGAGACCCCGACGGAAGAGCTGCGCAAGGAACTGGTCGCCTGGGTCCGCAAGGAGATCGGCCCGATCGCCTCGCCCGACCTGATCCAGTGGGCTCCCGGCCTGCCGAAGACCCGTTCGGGCAAGATCATGCGCCGTATCCTGCGCAAGATCGCCGCGAACGAGCATGACAGCCTGGGTGACACCTCCACGCTGGCCGATCCGGGCGTGGTGACGGACCTGATCGACAACCGCATGAACAACGCTTGATGGGGAAGGGGCATTAGAAGCCCGCCACTTTCCAATGCGACGAAGGCCCCGGTTCCCACGCCGGGGCCTTCGTCATGTCTGGCCTCAACGCTCCGGCAGCACCAATGGCGCGGCGGGTGAGATGGCGAAGGCCGTGGGTGAGGGATGGCGTTCGGCGATCCGTTTGCGTGCGTCCTCCGCACTCTCGGCGGCGACCGCGTAATGACGCACGCCCGACCATGGGGCGGTGGCGTCCAGCGCCTCCACCGCGACGTACCACAGCGGGCCGCCGGAACGGGCGACGCGGTCGACGGAGTAGAACTCCATCGGCGCCAGTGCGGCGTCGTCGGTCAGGGCCGATTGCAGGGACAGGATCTCGCCTTCCACCTCCGCCACCTCGTGGCGCAGGCCGGCCAACGTTTCCTCGGTCTCCGCCTGGCGGACGGCGGCGAGCTTGGCGTAGTTGGCATAGACATCCAGCCGCTCCTTCAGCGCGGCCAGCTTCTGCGATTGGCGGCGGGCGCGGATGCCGAGGAACCGTTCTCCCACCACACCGGCACCCAGGCTGGCGACCGCCCCCAGCATCCAAAGGATGGTCATGGCGCGGAGGCTCCCGCAACGGCATCTGCCTCGGCATCTTCACCGGAAACCGTCACGCCGACGCCTTCATGGAAAATGCTGCGGGTCAGCATCTGGGCGGCAGCGAAATCGGCTGCCCAAACCTGCGCCACATTCTCGAATCGCCAGATGGCGGGATGGACCACCGCCTTGGCGTCGGGCCGGGCGACGACGCCCGGCGCCATCGCCAACCGGAAGACGAAGCATTTGCGCCCCGGCTCCGGCCGTCCAATTTCATGGATGAAGCGGCGCGAGGCCGCGGTTCGCTTGCCGCCGCGACGGCCGAGGACCAGTTTGTCGGTCGACAGTTCGACCAGTTTGGCCTTCATCGCCGCGATGCCGGCCTGCATGGACTCCAACTCGTTGGCCTGATGTTCCAGCGCTTCCCGCTCCGCAACCAGCGTCGCGCCTGCGCGGCGGATTTCCTGATCCGTGCGAAGGATCAACCCGCGGCGGATCACCAGGAACAGCAGGGTGGCGCCGATGCAGAACAGCGCCAGCAGCATTTCCGACGTCATACGCGCCCGCTCCGCAAACCATCCGGCAAGTTGGGAGAATTGTAGCGCAATCCGCGCCGACACGCACCACAAGCAAGTGCTTTACGGCCATGAAAAACGGCGCCCCGAAGGGCGCCGCTATTCGACATGCGAGCGAGAACTGTTTACTTCCGTTCGGCGATCGCAGCCTGGGCCGCCTTCACCAGATCGGGGCCGATCTGCTTGGTCCACTTGTCGAAGACCGGTTGGGTGGCGGTCTGGAAGGCCTTCTGCTGGTCCGGCGTCAGGCGGACGACCTCGACGCCCTGGGCGGCGATGTCCTTCAGCAGGCTGTCGTCCTCGGCGGTGATGCCCTTGCGGGAGATCGCGACCTCTTCGGCCGCGGCCTGGACGGCGGCGGCGCGCACGGCCTCCTGGTCCTCCTTCGACCAGCTTGCCCACACCTCCTTGTTGACCACGAAGATCAGCGGGTCGGCGACATAGCCCCAGAGGGTCAGGTTCTTCTGGCCCAGCGTCGCCAGCTTGGCGGCGACGAAGATGGTCAGCGGGTTTTCCTGCCCGTCGACGGCGCCGGTGGACAGCGCGGGCTGCGCGTCGGCCCAGCTCATCTGCGTCGGGTTGGCGCCCAGCGCCGCGAAGGTGTCGAGGTAGAGCGGCGAGCCGACGACGCGGATCTTCAGCCCCTTCAGGTCGGCCGGCGTCCGGATCGGGTGCTTGGAGTTGGAGATTTCGCGGAAGCCGTTCTCGCCCCAGGCCAGCGGCACGACATCCTTGGTGGCGAGCAGGTCGAACAGCTTCTTCCCCACCTCGCCCTTGGTCAGGGCGTCCAGCGCCTTGTGGTCGGGCATCAGGAAGGGCAGGGAGAAGAGGTTCAGCTCCTTCACCTGCGGCGACCAGTTGATGGTGGAGCCGACCGCCATGTCGATGGTGCCCTGGCGGAGCGCGGTGAATTCCTTGGTCTGGTCGCCGTTCACCAGCGAGGTGCCGGGATACATCTTGATGTTGATGCGGCCGCCGGTCTTCTCCTTGACCAGTTCGGCCCAGCGGTCGCCGCCCACACCCCAGGGGAAAGGCTTGCCCAGAACGGTGGAAAGCTTGTACTCCGCCTTGTAGTCGGCAGCGTTCGCAGCACCGGCCAGAACGGCGGGAACCGTCAGCGCGGCCAGCGCGATGCCGGCGAGCAGAGCCTTCAGCGATTTCATGCTTGTTTCCTCCCAAGCGCCCTATACGAAAGATACGGACCGGGATGGTACAGATGCACGCAGGACTGTTCCACGGGCAATGTGACACGACCGTCCGCGGTCCGAACAATGCGGCCATGCGGCAGAGCCGCAACGCGGCCATGCGGCAGAGCCGCAGCGCGACCATGCGGCTCGGCCTGATGCTCGGTGCTTGCGTCTGGCTGGTTCAGCCGGTCGCGGCCCTTGCCCAGACGTTGCCGAACCCGGCCATGCCGATGGGACCGAATCCCAGCGAATGCGAGATTCAGGCGGCGCTGCTCGGCACCACCGGACCGAACTGCCCGCCGGTGACGATGCAGCGCCCCGCGGCTCCGCCGCCGGCAAGCGTGGCCGCTCCTCCCGGACCGGTGACGGTGCCGCCGCTGCCGGGACCGGCTGCCCTGCCGGCGCCGGAACTGCGCGCCGCCTTCCGGGTGGAGTTCGATTTCAACTCCGCCCGCATCAAGCCGGAGTCGCAGGCGATCCTCGACAAGGTGGCGGCGGTGATGGCTGCCGCGGGCAATACCCGCTTTCGCATCGTCGGACACACCGACGCCGTCGGCGGCGATGCGGCCAACCTCACCCTGTCCAGGCGGCGGGCGGCGGCGGTGGTCGAGTATCTGGCGACCCGCCACCACATCCGCCGCGACCGGCTGGAGGCATCGGGCATGGGCGCGCGGGACCTGCTGCTGCCCGACGAGCCGAAGGCGGCGGCCAACCGGCGGGTGGAGATCGTCAATCTGGGCGGCTGATTTTTTGGTCCGGCCGGGAACCTTCGGGGGCTTGCGGTGTTGCGCAGGAGCGCCGCCGACCCCTCCACCCATCCCTGCCCACCGGGAGAGCCGATGCCCGACTTCACCCCCGTGCCCATCGAAAGCCGCCGCATCGCCGATGACGAGATCGGCAAGCCCGCGGTTTTCGGCGCCATCCTGTCCGGCCAGCCGCAGGAGATCCACCGCAACCTGTTCGACGGCGATTACGGCCGCTTCAAGTCGGGAGTGTGGCAGTGCACGCCGGGCACCGTGGCGATGACGGACTGGCCGTACCACGAGTTCTGCGTCCTGCTGTCCGGCCGCGTCATCATCACGCCGGAGGGTGGCAGTCCACGGGAATACCGGGCCGGCGACGCGCTGGTCCTGCCGATGGGCTTCACCGGCACCTGGGAGATCCTGGAGACGGTGCGCAAATACTACGCGGTCCAGGCGCGCCAGCCGCTGCTGCGGCGGGTGAAGGAGCGGATGAAGGGCTGGCTGCGTCCGGCTGCCAAGGGCGGGCAGGCGGGGGATGCGCAGGCCGGGGCCGCGTTCTGACATCTCGCCATCCGCCGGACGCCCGTGTTAGGGTCCGCCGCGCCGTCCGGCAGGGCGGTTCATGACGACTCTGACACCGGTGCTCCCCCATGACCCAGCCCCATCCAACTCCGGCCCACCCGACCCAGGTCCCCCGTACCCTGGCCGAGATCGCCGAAGCGCTGGACGCCCGGATCGAGGGCGACGGCTCCATCGTGATCCGCCGTGCCGTCCACCCTTCGGAGGCGGAAGGGCCGGAGGATCTGGCGCTCGCCATGGACAAGGACCTGCTGGCCCTGCTGCCCGGCAGCAAGGCGGTCGCCGCCGTGGTCGCCGAGGGGGCCGAGGTGCCGGACGGCATCGAAAACCGCATCGTGGTCAAGCGCCCGCGCTACGCCATGGCCGGGATGCTCGACATCTTCGAAAAGCCGGTCCATGCCGAACCGGGGGTGTCGCCGCAGGCCTATGTGGCGCCCGACGCGGTCGTGGCGCCGGATGCCTCCATCGCCCCCTTCGCCTACATCGGTCCGCGCGCCCGCATCGGGGCCGGCGCCATCGTCCTGCCGCACGTCACCGTCGGTGCCGACGCGGTGATCGGCGAGGGTTGCTTGCTGCATCCCGGCGCCCGCATCGGCGAGCGGGTGGAGATGGGCGCCCGCTGCATCATCCATCCCAACGCCGCCATCGGCAACGACGGCTTCAGCTTCGTCACGCCGGAACCGGGCAGCGTCGAATCGGCCAAGACCACCGGCCGCGTCGTCGGCACCAATGTTCTGATCCGCCGGGTGAACTCCATCGGCACGGTGATCCTTGGCGATGACGTGGAGATCGGCGCCGGCGCCACCATCGACCGCGGCACCGTCACCGCCACCCGCATCGGCAACGGCACCAAGATCGACAACCTCGTCCAGATCGGCCACAACGTCCAGGTCGGCACCAACTGCATGCTGTGCGGCCATGTCGGCGTCGCCGGCAGCACCGTGATCGGCGACCGCGTGGTGCTGGCCGGCAAGGTCGGCGTCGCCGACCATGTGAAGATCGGCAGCGACGCGGTGGTGGCCGCCAATTCCGGCGTCGGCATGGACATCCCGCCGAAGTCGGTGTGGATGGGCTATCCTGCCGTGCCCCGCGCCCGCGCCTTCGAACAATACAAGGGCCTCGCCCGCCTGAAGCGCCTGTTCGCCGACGTCTCCGACCTGAAGAAGCGCCTGACCGCCATCGACGGCGGCCCGGTGAAGGTCGAGGCGGAGAAGGCGGAGCAGCAGGAATAGGCGGCGGTTCGGCCGCCTTCACCCCTCTGTCGTTCAACCACAATCGTTCCCATGACCTCCGGCCAGAACCCCACGCGTGAGTCCATCCTTGGCGGCCCCGCCGTCATCCTGGTGCAGCCGCAGCTCGGCGAGAACATCGGCGCCTGTGCGCGCGCGATGCTGAATTGCGGGCTGACCGACCTGCGCCTCGTCAAGCCGCGCGACGGCTGGCCCAACCCGAAAGCGAGCGCCGCCGCATCGGGCGCCGACCTCGTCATCGGCAATGCCAAAATCTTCGAGACGACGGCCGAGGCGGTCGCCGACCTGGAGGCGGTCTACGCCACCACGGTGCGGACCCGCGACATGATCCAGCGCTTCGTCACCCCGCGCGTCGCGGCGGGCGAGATGCGGGAGCGCTACGCCGCCGGGCACAAGGTCGGCGTGATGTTCGGGCCGGAGCGCACCGGGCTGGTCAACGACGATCTCACCTTCGCCCAGACGCTGGTGACGGTGCCGCTGAACCCGGCCTTCTCCTCGCTCAATCTGGCGCAGGCGGTTCTGCTGATCGGCTACGAGTGGTTCCAGGCCGGCGACCGCACGCCCGACCGTTTCCTGCACACCGGCCAGACCCGCCCGGCGACGATGGCGGAGCGGGTGAACTTCTTCGAGCGGCTGGAGGCGGCGCTGGACCGCACCGGCTTCTTCACCAGCGAGGAAAAGCGCCCGTCGATGGTCCGCACCCTGCGCAACGCCTTCGAACGGATGGAGATGACCGAGCAGGAGGTGCGCACCTTCCACGGCGTCGTCGCCGCCCTGGTCCAGGGCAGCCGCCGGAAAGGCGAGAGCCAGGACTGAATCACCGCTATAGTGGGCGTCCATGGACTATGCGTTGCAGAACATGGACGTCGGGCTGGTGCTGCTGGACAGCGCGCGGCGGGTGCTGGCCTTGAACCCTGCGGCGGTGCGGCTGCTGGGGGAACGCGCGGCCGGGCTGGTCGGCGCCTATCTGCACGACCTGCACCCGCCTTCGCACCGGGCCAAGGTGGAACTGCTGCTGGCCGCCGCCGGCGATCCGGCCGCTCCCGCCTCCGCCTGTTCGATGATGGTGGCGCTGCCCGGCCGGGTTCTGGTGGTGAAGGCGACCGCGTTGGCGCCCGCCGCGACCGTGGCGGAAGGGAATGCCGTCACCGCCCTGATGCTGATGGAGGCGGCGCGGCCCATGGCGGCTGACACGCAGGCTCCTGCGCCGCCATCGCGACCGCCGGCCGAACCGCTGGTCAAGCTGCCGGTGGAAAAGGGGCAGGGCATCGTCCTGCTCGACCCGGCCGATGCCGTCTATCTGCAGGCCGACGGCCATTACACCACGGTCCACACCGCAGACGGCGCCTTCTTCTGCGGCCTGCCTCTGTCGGAGCTGGAGGCACGGCTCGACCCGCGATCCTTCGTGCGCACCCATCGCGGCTACATCGTCAACCTGCGCCATGCCCGTGCCGTCGAGCGGCAGGACGGCCGCGCCGCCTTCGTCATGGCCGCCCCCGGCGCTCCCCGCGTGCCGGTCAGCCGCAACCGGGCCGACGCGCTGAAGAAGCGGCTGGCGCTCTGACCGCCTCCATTCATGCAGCAATTCCACCGTTCGCGCAGGCCGGATGCCGCTGGTGCGGCACGGCTTGCAGGCGGGGTCGCGGGCGGGAAAGCATCGGCGCCATGTTCCCCACCCCTGGCAACCGGCATGAGGAGGCCGCTTCCCGTGGACAGCATCGACGCGCCCGACCGTTACGTCTCGTTCAAGGGAATCGACTGCGAGGGCAACAGCCGCCGCATCATCGAACGGCTGTACATGCACATCGACGATCCGGCCAAGACCAACGCCTTTTGGGAGCGGTTCCGCGCCAAGCTGGCCGTCGCCGAGGATCCGCTGAAGCGGCAGGCCGACGGGCTGTGCCTGCTCTGCTCCAACATCTATTACATCGCCGACCTGTTCGAGGAGCATGACGACGAGGAGGGGCTGGCGATGCTGCGCCAACTTGAGGACGAGTGCTGCTGAAGGGATCGCGGATTGGGCGGCGGCGCGGTCAGGGCTTGACGGCCGGTTCCGGCTCCCGGTCCGCCGCTGCATAGGCCACCCGCCAGACCGTGCCGGCGGCGTCCTCGGCGATCAGCAGGGCGCCGTCGGCGGAAACCGCCAGCCCGCTCGGCCGTCCCCAGACCCGCGGGGTCTCGTCGCCGTCCGACCGGCTGTCGATGCGGAAGCCGGTGACGAAGGTCTCATAGGTGCCGGTCGGGCGGTTCTTGTCGAAGGGGGCGCTGTCGAAGGGCACGAAGGCGATGGCGTATCCGGTGGGGCGGGACCGGTTCCAGGAGCCGCGCAGAGCCACGAAGGCGCCCATGCGGTAGCGCTCCGGGAAATGGGTGGCGTCGCCGAAGACCAGCCCGATCGGCGCGGAATGTGC
Source organism: Alphaproteobacteria bacterium (assembly GCA_046570145.1). Taxonomy (GTDB): domain Bacteria; phylum Pseudomonadota; class Alphaproteobacteria; order Azospirillales; family Azospirillaceae; genus Azospirillum. The sequence goes on along the minus strand of JBKHVJ010000151.1, from coordinate 5,984 downwards.
CTGGAACAGCAGCCCCGGCACCAGCGCGGCCTTGACCAGATCGGGCCGCCGCCCCGCCAGGTCCGGCTGCGGGTTGGCGCCGATGTAGGAATAGGGCCAGCCATAGAAGCCGCCGGGGGTGACCGCGGTCAGGAAATCGGGGACCAGCTGGTCGCCCAGGCCGTCGCGCTCGTTCACGACGGTGTAGAGGTCGCCGGTGCCCGGCTTGAAGGCGAGGCCGACCGGGTTGCGCAGCCCGCCGGCGAACAGCCGCTGGCCGCTGCCGTCGATGCGGAATTCCTGGATGGTGGCGCGCGGTTCCGGCTCCACCCCGATGTTCCCCGCGGACCCGATGCCGACGTAGAAATGCCGGCCGTCCGGCGCCACCGCGACGGAGCGGGTGTTGTGGCCGCCGCGCGTGCCGAAGGCGCCCTCCGGGGTCAGCCGCCGCCGTTCCGCTGCCTGTGAGGTCCCGGCCGTCCAGGGCAGCCGCCACACCCCGCCCAGGTCGCCGACCAGCACCGCCCCGTCATGGAAGGCGAGGCCGAAGGGATGATCGAAGCCCTCCGCCCAGACCTGGGCCATTTCCGCGTGGCCATCGCCGTCGCCATCGCGCAGCAGGGTCAGGGTGCCGGGGCGCTGCTGGGCCACCAGCACGTCGCCGTTGGGCAGAACCAGCAGGTTGCGTGCATTTTCCACCCCGTCGCGGAACAGGGTGACGGTGAAGCCGCGCGGCGCCCGCAGCGGTTGGTCTCCGGGCCGCGGCACCAGCACGGCCTCGTTGGCGACGGCGGGCGTGGCGTAGGGCTTGGGCAGTGTTTCCATCCGCACATGCACCTCGGCGCCGACCGTCTGCATCGGGTCCGTCCGCACCGGTCCCGTCATCGCCGCCTGGGCCAGCGCCGTCGCGGCCGGGATGGTGCAGACCGCCAGAGCCAGCAGTCCGGCGCCCAACAGGGTGGTTGGGAGGAGCTTGACGGGGACGAGGCGGCGGTCGGCCATCGATCGGGCACTTTCAACGGGGCGGGAGCGGAAACGGGCGGCATGACAAATATGGGGCAGGATGCCGCCGGCCGCGCGCGAAGGCAGGCGGTGCAAGGGGGGCTGTACCGTCGGGGTCCCCCGCAAGCGCCGGATGTCCCCATCGTCACCGTTGCGCCCATCAAGTTGCTTGCGGTCTCGGAGCGCGCCAGACCATACTCCTGCCGATGTAGGCGGAAAGGCTGGCGGCGGGCGCCGGTCGACGGCAGCGGCGCGGCGACGGTTCGGCAATGATGGACAGAAATGCGATCGACGCTGCGGCACTCGCTCTGTCGCCCGCCCGCACCCGCTTGTTGCTTGCCGCCGCCTTTTCGCTGATCGCATTGTTGGGTATCGGTTTCTGGGGCTACGTGGTCTGGGCCGACCGGACGGAGACTTTGCGCCATGCGCAGGAGCAGACGCAGGCGTCGGCGCGACTCATGCAGGAGCATGTGCAGCGGACGGTCGCCACCGCCGACCTCGCCATCCGGCGCACCCAGGACCTCGTCAGCCGTTACGGCTTGCCGGGGCTGGGTACCAACCGCGAGGCGTGGATCACCGTCCGCGACATGGTGGACAATTTGCCCGAGATCGCGGCCCTGTGGGTCCATGGCCCGACAGGCGACAACGTCCTGTCCAGCCGGCAGTTTCCGGTGCCGCAGGGCAACGTCACCGACCGCGCCTATTTCCAGGCCCACCGCGAGGGCGCAGAGTTCCATGTCGGCGAACGGATCACCGGCCGGCTGAGCGGCTCCCAATCCTTCACCGTCAGCCGCCCGGTCCTGCAGGACAGCCGCTTCCTGGGGGTCGTCCACGCCAACATCGACCTCGACTATTACCGCCAGCTGTACGAAAGCCTGGATCTGGGCGCAGGCTCGGCGGTCGCGGTCTACCGCACCGACGGCAAGCCGGTGCTGCGCTTCCCCGACAGTGAACCGCTGGACGGGCCGGACGGCAGGATCGTGCTGCGCCATGCCGTCGACGCGGCGACCGAGACCTTCGAGGTGGAAGGGCCGGTGCCGGGCGAGCGGCGCATGCTGTCCTATCAGCGGGTGCCGACCCTGCCGCTGGTCGTCTTCGTTGCCCTGTCGGAGCGGACGGAACTGGCGGCGTGGCGGGAAAGGACGATCCGCGGCAGCATCCTGGTCGGGCTGTCGGTGCTGGCCTGCGCCGGTCTGGCCTATGCCGCTCTGCGCAGTCTGGAGCGCGAGGTGGCCGGCCGCCGCCAGCTGGCCGACACCAATGCCGAACTCGACGCCAAGAAGCAGGAGTTGGAGTCCGCCAACGAGGCCTTCGTCACCGCCAACCGCCGTCTGAACCTGATCCTTCATTCCGCGTCCGACAGCATCTGCGGCGTCGACCGCGAGGGGCGGATCACCTTCGCCAACCCCGCCACCTCGGTGCTGACCGGCTTTGCCAACGAGGAGCTTCTGGGCGGCAACCTGCATTCGCTGATCCATTCCCGCCGCGCCGATGGTTCACCCTTCCCGGCGCTGGAGTGCCCGGTGACCGCGGTGCTGCTGAGCGGGGAAAGCCGGCGCGGACTTGAGGATACCTACTGGACCAAAACCGGAAAGCCATTCCTGGTGGAATACACCGCCTCTCCCATGCTGGCCGACGGCAAGGTGGAGGGTGCGGTGGTGGTTTTCCACGAGATCGCCGAGCGCAAGCGGGCGGAAGCGGCGATGCAGCGCGCCCGACTGGCGGCGGAGGCGGCGAGCCGCGCCAAGAGCGAGTTCCTGGCCAACATGAGCCACGAAATCCGCACGCCGATGAACGCGATCCTCGGGCTGATCCACCTGCTTCAGCAGACGGAGATGACGGACCGGCAGACGGACTACGTGCACAAGGTGCGGGTGTCGGCACAGTCGCTTCTGGGCATCCTGAACGACATCCTCGACTTCTCCAAGGTGGAGGCCGGCAAGCTGGAACTGGAGCGGGCCGATTTCCGCCTGGACGACCTGCTGCAGACGCTGGCGGTGATCGTCGGCTCCGCCGCGCAGGAAAAGGATATCGACGTCCTGTTCTCCGTGGCGCCGGACGTGCCGCTCGACCTGATCGGCGATCCGCTGCGCCTGCAGCAGATCCTGATCAACCTCGCCGGAAATGCCATCAAGTTCACCGAGATCGGCGAGGTGGTGGTGACGGTCAAGGTCCGCTCGCTGTCCAACGACCGCGCCGTGCTGGACTTCGCCGTGCGCGACACCGGGATCGGCATCGCGCCGGAGCAGCGCGAACGGCTGTTCCAGGCCTTCAGCCAGGGCGACAGTTCCACCACCCGGCGCTTCGGCGGCACCGGTCTGGGGCTGGCCATCTGCGCACGGCTGGTCCGGCTGATGAACGGCGCCATGGAGGTGGAGAGCGAGCCCGGCAAGGGCAGCGTCTTCCGTTTCCATGCGGAATTCGGCCTTCACGCCGGGAGCAGGGGGGGGATCGGGGGCGCGACCGGTCCGGCCGGACGGCTGCCGCGTCAGGTTCCGCGCGACCTGACGGTGCTGGTGGTCGACGACAACGCCACCGCGCGCGAGGTGCTGAGCGAGATCGCCGCCGCCTTCGGCTGGGCGGTGACCGCCTGCGCCGACGGACAGGCCGCCATCGACGAGCTGGAGCGGGTGGCGGCGGGCGGCAACACCTATGACGTCGTGCTGATGGACTGGAAGATGCCGGGGATGGACGGGATCGAGGCGGCGCGCCGCATCCGTGCCGACGCCCGCGCCGGCACCCCGATGATCATCGTCATCAGCGGCTATGGCCGCGACCGGCTGGGCGCCCGTTTCGAGGAAACCGGAGCCGCCGGATTCCTGGTGAAGCCGGTCACCGCCTCCACCCTGCTCGACGCCGTCACCGTCGCCTACGCCCGGACGGCGCCGGACGGCGAGGGCGTCCGCCTGCCCGCCGCCATTCCCGCCCCGGCTTTTCCCACGCTTCGATCCGAAGCGGAGGGCGTCGGGCGTGCGGATGGGGGGCTTTCCGGGGCGGCCTGGGATGCCAGCCGGGCTCTGTACGGTCGCCGGTTGCTGCTGGCCGACGACAATGCCATCAGCCAGCAGGTGGCCCGCGAGATCCTGGAGCGGGCGGGGGCGGCCGTCACCGTGGCCGCCACCGGGCGGCAGGCGGTGGACTGCGTGCGCGCGGCCGCCCAGCCCTTCGACGCGGTGCTGCTGGATGTGCAGATGCCGGACATGGACGGGTTCGCGGCGACCGCGGCGATCCGCGCGCTGCCGGGCGGGCGGCAGCTGCCGATCATCGCGATGACCGCCAGCGCCTTGCCCGCCGACCGCCAGCGCTGTCTGGACAACGGAATGGACGCTCATGTGCCGAAGCCGCTCGACCTGCCGCAACTGTTCGCCACGTTGACCCGCTGGATCGGGCCGCCGCTGGTGGCGATCCGGCCTTGTACGCCCTGCGCCGCCGGCCCGATCCCGTCACGCGGCCAGACCATGCTGGCCGCCGCGGCTTCCCCCGGCGTCGCCATGCCGCCCGTGGCGGTGTCGGAGCGGTTGGCGGAGGACCTGCCGAGCGACCTGCCGGGAATCGATCTGGCCGACGCGCTCAACCGGCTTGGCGGCGATACCGGGCTGTTCCGCCGCTTCATCGGCCAGTTCGCGTCGGGTTACGGCGATGTCGCCGACCGGATTTCGGCGGCGCTGGGTTCCGGCGACCTGGCGATCGCCAAGAGCATCGCGCATGAGCTGAAGAGCGTCGCCGGCAACGTCGGCGCCGTGCGCCTGTCCGCTGCCGCCGACGCGGTGCAGATCGCCGCGCAGCGGGGCGATGCCGCCGCGGCCGATGCCCAACTGCCGGCTCTGCACGTCGAACTGGCCCTGGTGCTGGAGAGTGCTGCCCGGCTGGCGGTGGAAGCTGCGGGCACCGGAAATGCGGGAAGCGGCGGTGAGTCCGGCCGGCCGGCGGAAAGCCGCAAGGAGTTGGCGGAGCGGCTGCCGCAGTTCGCAATATTGTTGCATGACAGCAACTTCGCAGCGGCGGAAGAGTTCGCTATGCTGGCACCGTTGCTGGCGGATTCGGTCGAGCCCTCGACGATGAAGGGGCTGTCCGCCGCCATCGACGGTCTGGACTTCATCAAGGCGCTTGGGATCGTGCAGCGGATCGCGCGTGACCTCGGCCTTTCATTGCCGACGGTCTGAACGCGCCCATGGCCGAACCCCGCCCGAAGATATTGGTGGTGGACGATATCCCGTCCAACGTCCATGTGCTCAGTCGCATCCTGAAGGACGACTACGACATCTATTTCGCCACCGACGGCGAGAAGGCGCTGGATCTGGTCCAGGCGCGGATGCCCGACCTTGTCCTGCTGGACATCATGATGCCGGGGATGGACGGCTTCGAGGTGTGCCGGCGGATCAAGGCCGACCCCGCCACCCATGACATTCCCGTCATCTTCATCTCCGCCAAGAGCGAGGTGGAGGACGAGACCCGCGGGCTGGAGGTCGGGGCCATCGACTTCATCACCAAGCCGATCAGCCCGCCCATCGTGAAGGCGCGGGTGCGCAACCACCTGCTGCTGAAACGCCAGACCGATCTGTTGCGCAGCCTGTCCTTCCTGGATGGGCTGACCGGCATCGCCAACCGCCGCCGCTTCGACGATGCGATGACCCGCGAATGGCGGCGCTGCGCCCGCTCGCATCTGCCGCTGTCGCTCATCATCCTCGATGTCGATCATTTCAAGACCTTCAACGACCAGTACGGCCATCAGGTCGGCGACGAATGTCTGCGCGTGGTGGCCGAGGTTCTGTCGGACCGGACGAGGCGGCCGAGCGACCTCGTCGCCCGCTATGGCGGGGAGGAGTTCGTCTGCCTGCTGCCGGAGACCGACGGTCCCGGCGCCACCCGTGTCGCAGAAGGCTTCCGGGGCGGCGTGGCCGAACGGCGCATCCCGCACGCGCAGTCGCCTGTCGCCCCCTTTGTCACCATCAGCCTCGGCGTCGCCACGGTGATTCCGTCCGCCGCCGACAGCCCGGAACGGC